>DASVIS010000179.1:0-15896 GCA_036381995.1 Vicinamibacterales bacterium
TCTACCAGTCGGTCAGGATGGGATCCGAGTTCTGGTTCATCATTCTCGGAGAACACGTCTTCAAACGATTCAGCACAGGCCTGGATCCGGCGCACCTGCGGCCCTGGAATTTCTACTTCGTCGAGTTGTACCGGGAGATGAGCCGGTCGCGCACGCTCTGGCTTGTCGCTCTCGGCGGCCTGCTCGTCGTCGTCCGCACGGTTCGGAAGGGGTGGCTGGAGGGCAGCCTGATCCTGTTGTGGTTCGCGCTGCCCATCTCACTGATCTCGCTCGGTTCCAGCAAACTCCTTCACTACGCCTATCCGTTCGTGCCGCCCCTGGCGCTGGCAGCCGGCTGTCTGTTCGCGTGGCTGGATCGAGCCGTCGTGGAGGTGATGGCCGGTCGAAGGGCGGCGCCGGCGCTCGCGTGGATGGCCAGAGCCGCAGTCGCCCTCGTGTTGCTGGCCGCTGGCCCGGCTGAGGCGTACCGCGCCACGTTTCCCAAACTGCTAGTCGAGAACCGCCGGATGCGGACTGCGAGAGACTGCATGCAGAGGGTCCGGGCGTTCGAGCGGCGTGACGGCCTCCCTCCGACGTCGTTGTTCGTCTACCTGCCGCCCGGCGTCTACCAGCACCCGTACTATTACTATTTCCGGAACGCCGGCTGGGACCGCCACGAGACCTGGAACGACGAAGCGCTGGCCATCGCGCTCGATCTTCAAGGCGAGCAGCGGGCTGTGCTGATGCCCAGACGCGACTACCTGGCGTTTCTCTCTCGAGTCCACCGCTGGATCGGTTCGACCCCGAAGGCGGACGTCTTGGATGCCGTGCTACTGCTTCCGGGGCCGTTCACGGGGTGCGGCAGCCACTGAGGGCGGGAAAGACCAATGACGAGCGGCGGCAACGACGGTTCGCGGTTCAGCAAGGTCGGCAGCATCGTCGTGCCCATCTCCCGGCCGGGGCGCTGCTCGCATTCGCCGGTGGAGGTGATTGACAGCCGCGACCTCGATGCACTCGTCGACCTGATCGTCCTCTCGTCAACGAGTTCCCGGGGAAGTACACCGTGATTCGGAAGACGGTTGGCCTTCGCCGCATCGTCTTTTCTTCAACCGGACAATCTGCTAGCCTCTGCGCGGCATATGCGAACGGTCAGCGTAACGACAGTGATGCCGGCCTACAACGAGGGAGACCGGCTCTCCGACTTCCTCCTGGACTGGGCATCGGAGGCACTTCCCCAAGCCTCGACCATTGTCACTGCGCTCGTAGTGGACGATGGCAGCAAGGCGGACCAGGAGTCCCGACAGCGCAAGGCGGTGGATGCGGCGGCCGAGATCCTGCGGCAAGGCGGGGCGCCGCACGGTATTCAGTACCTGCGCGCCCAGCGCAATCAGGGCAAGGGCGCGTCGGTTCGTTGGGGCTGGAGTCGTGCCGACGCGAACGCCGACTGGCTCGGCTTCATCGACGCGGACGGAGCCGTGCCGGCCCGGGAGTACTGGCGATTGGCCAGCTCGCTTCCCGACGTCACGGCAGATGCGGTTTGCGGGTCGCGCGTGAAGATGGCGGGACGGTCCGTTGAGCGGTCGCTGTTTCGACATGTGCAGGGGCGAACGTTCGCAACGGGTGTGGAGGAACTGTTTCACCTGGGCTTCTACGATTCACAGTGCGGGCTCAAGTTCTTCCGGGCGCCGCTCCTTCGACCGGTTCTCCCCCTGCTCCAGGAGAATCGCTGGTTGCTGGATATTGAGGTGCTGTTCTTGCTCAAAGAGGCGCACGCCCGCTTCGCGGAAGTTCCCATCGACTGCTACGAGCGCGGGGGCTCTTCGCTCGTGTTCGGCATCGATCCTCTGAAGATGGCGGTCCGGCTCGTCAGACTTCGCGCGCGGCTGCGCCGGCGGAGCGGCAATCGGCGATGACAACCCCGCGCTGGCCGCGCTTCGTCGCCGGGTTCCTTGGCCTCCTCTGGTTCCTCCAAATCGGCGGCGGCCCGACGTTGAATCCCACGAACGTCGGATGGGTTCTGTCCGGCGACTTGCTGCAGCACTGGCTCGGATGGCTGCTCTTCCGCAACGAGCCGTGGACATTCCCGCTCGGCAGGCTCACGGCCGTGCCCTATCCGATCGGCACCACGATCGGATTCACAGACTCGAATCCGCTCGTGTCGCTGCTACTCAAGCCCTTTTCGAGCCTGATGCCGGCGGATTTCCAGTTCATCGGTCCGTGGTTGGCATTCTGCTTCATCATGCAGGGCTACATGGGCGCCGCCTTGACCAGCACGGTGACGAAACGTCCGGGACAACAAGTGCTCGGCGGCTGGCTCGTCGTCTTGAGCCCGGTCCTCCTGGCCCGGCTTGGCCACGACACGCTCTGCGCCCACTGGCTGCTGCTCGGGCTGATGTATCTCGGCCTTCGCGCGGAGCCCGACCCTGGATCCGCGCGCCGTTCTGCCTGGCTGTCGACGGGCGCGGCGATGCTGGCCTCCGCTATTCATCCGTATCTCGCCACAATGTGCTGGGTGCTTGCGCAGGCACTCTACGTGCGGCTCTGGCGATCCGGGCTGATGACGCTGGCCCGAGCCGGCGCCGCTGCGCTCGCGACCACCGCCGGCATGCTGGCTGTATTTGGTGCGATCGGCTACTTCGGCAAGGCGCAGCTTGGAACGATGGGTTTCGGATCGTTTTCGTCGGACCTGCTGACGCTCGTCGATCCGGCGGGTTTCTCTCGCGTGTTGCCGTCGGCGAACCTCACCCCGTTCCAGTGGGAAGGGCTGGGCTACCTTGGTCTCGGCGGTGTCGCCCTATTCGTCGCGGCTGCCGTGGTGTTGGCCCGTCGGCGGCCTTCAATGGGGAAGTTCATCTGGCCGGTCGTGGCGGCCTGCGCGCTGATGGGATTGTACGCGCTCTCGAGCGTCGTGACGCTGAATGGTCACAAAGTGCTGCGCGTTGATTGGCTTACGCCACGGGAGACGCCCTTTCGCGCGTCGGGCCGCTTCATCTGGCCGCTCCACTACCTGGCGTTGATGTTCGGCGTCTGGGGCGTCACGCGCGGGTTTGGGCCCGGACGCCAGTCGATCGCGACCGCGCTACTCGCGGCGGCGGTCGCCCTGCAGGCGGTAGACCTCAAAGTCGATCCGTACAGATTCTCCCCGAAGGAGTTCCAACAGGCGCGGCTCTCCAATTTCAACCTGGCCGTCGGGCGCTACCGTCACCTGGCGCTCTTTCCCATGCAGGTACTTGGCGTCTGCGGCGATCGGTACGAAGAGGACCATGCGTACCGCTACATGCTCCTGGCCTACCGGCTGAAGACGACCTACAACAGCGGCATCTTCGCGCGCACTCCCGTCAAGAAGGTGAGAGCAGAGTGCCGTCGCATGGAGGAGTCGGTCACAGAAAGAAGACTCGACCCGCAGACAATCTACGTCGTCTCGCCTGCACACCTGTCGAGGTTCAAGATCGCGGGCGCCGCGTGTGGCCGCTTCGACGGCGATTGGATCTGCGTGAGCCACGATAGCGACGAGAGGTATCGGGCGTACGTCGAAGCCGGAGAGGCGCGCGGCCAGCCCGCCCGCTGACGGAGCGCCGTGGTCTGCGCGCCGTGATGGCGGCCCTGTCAGGCGCAGAACTCGAGCAACGTTCCGCGGCCCGTCCCGCCCACGACGGCCCTGCGGCCCCCGTGCGGTGGCTCCTGCAGGTCGAACACGTCGTCATCTTGATGCCGGGGCCCTACGCACGGTGCGGCAGTTGACCGCCACGTCCGGCGTCCTGCTACCGTTCGGCCGCAGGCACTCCCTGCCGCGCGCGGGTCTCGACGACGAGTTGCGCGAGAGTGGATGCAGAAAGGACCTCGCGCATCCGTGTCTGCGCTTCCTGCCAGACCGGGTGCGCGGCACACCGCGGGCTGCGGTGACAGCCACCCGACAGCAGGCAGACGTTCAGCTCCGGAACACCGTCGAGAGCCTGCAGGATCTCGAGCAGTGATGCGGATCGGCCACGGTCGAGCAACTCGAAGCCTCCCTTCTTTCCACGGCAGGAGATCACGAGCCTGGACCGGACGAGCCGCTGGAGAACCTTCGAGAGAAAGGCCGGCGAGACGTCCGCGGCTCCGGCCAGTTCAGTCAGGCTGACGCGGGTGTGGGTGTCCGCGCTCGCGAGATGGATCATCGCGCGCACACCATAATCAGCGGCACGGGTCAGTTGCATGATCGGTCCAGGTCAGAAGGAGTAGTCACGGCCTCGATTCCGACAGAACTGGTCTTTCGGCCGGAATCAGGCGGCGTAGGCGAGGACGACCACATAGTGGGCAAGGCTTCCGGCCAGAACGAACAGGTGCCAGACGCCGTGGAACACCGGCAACCGGCGATCGAAAGCATAGAAACCAACGCCCGCCGTGTAGCAGACGCCGCCGCCAACGATCCACGCCAGCCCGGCGGGTCCGATCGCCTTGACCAGCGGGCCGAGCGCGAAGACGGCCATCCACCCCATCGCCAGATAGATAACGACTGACAAAACCCGTTCGCCCTTGACCCGCCGAAACTCCTGCAGCGCGCCAACGACAGCCAGCGTCCACACCGCGGCGAACAGCGACCACCCGGTGCGTCCGCCGAGAACGACGAGGGTGAGGGGCGTGTACGTCCCGGCAATCAACAGGTAGATCGCCGTGTGATCGAGGTGCTGGAAGACCCGCTTCGCAGTGCCCGTCAGGCTGTGGTAGAGCGTGGAGAACGTGTACAGCATCAGGAGCGACGCGCCGTAGATGCTGACGCTGACGATTCTCCCCACCCCCCCGTGAAGTCTGGCGACCACGACGAGCACCACGAGGCCGACGAGCGCGAGCATCGCGCCGACGAGGTGTGTGATGCTATTGAAACGTTCCCCGTGATGCATGACGACCTTCGACAACTGACAATCGTGCGATCTGGAGATCGAATCGATTCGATCGCCAGATTCGATCAGAACCTGGAAACGGCGATGCCGGCCTCGGACAACAACTCAAACACCAGCGGGTCGTTGTCGTAGTCCCGATGGTACTTCACCGCTCGCACGCCGGCGGCGGCCAGCACCTTCGCGCAGTTGATGCAGGGAAAGTGCGAGATGTAGGCCGTGGCGCCCGCCACGCTCACCCCGCGCCGCGCCGCGTCGGCGATCGCGTTCTGCTCGGCGTGCACCGTGGCCTGCTCGTGTCCGTCACGCACATGCGAGCGGTGCGCGCAGCCGGGCAGGTACCCATTGTACCCCGCCGCGACCACCCGGTTCGCGTGCTCGCCGCCCGAGACGAGCAGGCAACCGACGTGCAGCCGGCCGCACGCCGACCGCGATGAGAGCAGCAGGGCGGTGGCCATGAAGTACTCGTCCCACGACGGGCGCGTCGGCCACGCCTCAATCAGCGCCGACACCTGGTCGGTCAGGCTCGCTGCGTCTCCAGACATCGTTTCCACCTCGGTGTGCCGTTCGGCCAATTCTACCGAAGATGCTGGGCCAGGATCCGCACCCCGATCGCGATCAGCGCCAGGCCGCCGACAACCTCCATCCGCTTGCCGACCGCGTGCCCGACCCGGGCGCCGAGCCGGATCGCCAGGAAGGACAGGCACCCGGTCACGACGCCGATCACGAGGCTGGCGTACCAGATGCCGCTGCCGAGCATCGCCAGTGTCAGTCCGATGGCGAGCGCGTCGATGCTGGTCGCGACCGAGAGGAGAATCAGCGTGGCCCCCCTGCTGGGATCGCGCGCCGGTTCCTCGTCAACACCGCTGACCGCCGCCCAAATCATGCGCCCGCCGACGAGCACGAGCAGCACGAACGCGACCCAGTGGTCGATCGATCCGATGTAGGGTGCGACGCCGGCGCCGAGGAACCATCCGACCACGGGCATCAGGAACTGGAACAGGCCGAAGTGGAACGACAGCCGGAACGCCACGCGCGCGCCCTGCGCCCGGTTGCCGGCGCTCGTGGCGAGCGAGACGGTGACGGCGTCCATCGAGAGGCCAACGGCGATAACGAGGATTTCCCACAGAGACATCAGGCGGTACCCGGCACGCGGTGCTTGTTCCAGTACAGGTAGGCAGGCACGCCAGCCAGAATGAGCGCCAGGCCAGCCGCCGCGTTGAGAGGCTGCGTCACCACGGTGCTGACGGAGATGTAAAGGGCCGCGAGGATGAACACGACCGGTGTCACCGGGTAGCCCCAGGTGCGATACGGCCGCACCAGGTCCGGGCGCCTGGCGCGAAGCACCATGACAGCGGCCACCGTCAGGCCGAAGAAGATCCACTGGCCGAATACGACGTAGGTGGCCAACTGCTCGAAGGTACCCGTCACGCTGAGGACCGCCGCCCACGCGCCGGTCGCGAGAATGGAGACGTGCGGCGTCAGCAGCGTCGGGTGTAGGTCTCCGAACTTCCTGAAGAACAACCCGTCACGGGCCATTGCGAAGAAGACGCGCGGTGCGGTGAGGACGTTGCCGTTGGCGGCACCGGTGATCGAGCACAGAATGACGCCCGCAATCAGGGAGGCGCCAATCGGGCCGATGGCCACATCCATCACGTCTGCCGCGATTCGGCTCGACCTGGCGATCTGGTCAGCCGGGAACACATACAGGTACGCGAGGTTCGTCGAGAGGTAGAGAACGACGACCGTGGCCGTCCCGGCCAGCAGCCCGATCGGCATGTTCCGCTGAGGATTCCGGATCTCGCCGCTGCTGAAGGTCACCGCCTCCCATCCCTTGTAGGCCCACAACGACAGCACGAGCGCTGCCCCGAAGTTTCCGACCAATCCGCCGGACCAGGCGGCGGGCGCAGGCTCCAGGAAGTGCGACGCGCTGCCGTGGGCGAATGCGAACACCGCCAGCGACACCGAGACAATCGCGCCGAACTTGATGAACATCAGCAGGTTCTGCAGCCCCGCGCCGTAGCGCACGCCCAGGATGTTCACCACGACCAGGATGGCGATGAGCGTCACCGCCACCATCTTCGAGGCCACCGGCGACAGCGGCACGAAGTAGGGCAGATAGCGCGCCGAGAACGCCACCGACAACGTGGCGATCGCGCCCGAGTCGATCACGAAGAACAGCGTCCACCCGAAGAGAAACGCCACGAGGGGCCCGTAGCTCTCGCGGAGATACACGTACATGCCTCCGGCCTGCGGAAACGCCGCGCCCAGCTCGGCAAACGCGAGCGCCCCGAAGAACGAGAGCACGCCGCCGATCACCCACACCGCCAGGATCAGCTGCGGCGACCCGACGAGGTCCGCGATGCGGTTCGGCGCGACGAAGATGCCCGAGCCGATCACGGTCCCGACGAGGATGCCAACGACCGACGTGAACCCCAGCACGCGCGGAAGCTCCTCGTGCGCAGCACGGGCAACACCAGGTCCGGAAGCGGGCGACGTCATGGCGGGAGGATAGCAGGGATCCACGAGAGTGAGCTCCGGAACCAGGAATCGTGCGACGCGGCTCACTGCAGAGCGGCAATCAGCAGCGTTACCGTGATGGGGCTGGCGAGGGTGGAGAGCATCACGCACGCCGTGACGAACGACGGCGCGACGTCGAACTCGAGGGCGAGGATGGTGGTCAGCACCGCGCTCGGCATGCCGGCCTGCACGATGGCAGCCTGCCTGGCGACCCCCGTCAGCCCGAGCAGTTGGCTGGCGCCGAACGCAATGAGCGGCGTGACGACGAGCGCGAGGACAGCGGCGAGCGCGACCAGCAGGGGCCGCTCGGGCCACGCACCTCGCTCGAGTTGCATTCCCAGCACCAGGATCATCGTCGGCAGGGCCGCGCCGCTGAGCAGTTCGATTGGCCGCATGACGGCGGGCGGGAGCGGCACACCCAGGCCAAGGGTGATTCCCGCCGCCACGACGCCCCACACCGCTGGCACCCGCAGCACGCCCCAGGCGGCCTGGCCGATCGATCGGCGGCCGGCTGAGGCCAGGAACACACCGAGCGTGTAGGTGGCGACGGCGTTCGCCACGAAGTAGACGGTCGCGTGCCCGAGGGCATCCCGGCCGAACGCGAACAACACGACCGGAAGGCCGTAGTTGCCGCTGTTCGAGAACATCACGACGATCAGGAACGCGCTGGTCATCGCGCGGTCGAGGCGGAACGGCAGCGTGACGAGCCGCCCCACGAGGCCGACTCCCCCGATCGTCAGGATGGCGAGCGCCGTCATCCGGCCGAAGTCGGATGCGCTCACGGAGGACGTGA
The DNA here is from genome assembly GCA_036381995.1 of Vicinamibacterales bacterium. Classification (GTDB taxonomy): domain Bacteria; phylum Acidobacteriota; class Vicinamibacteria; order Vicinamibacterales; family Fen-181; genus FEN-299. The sequence continues at coordinate 8,170 of DASVIS010000179.1, forward strand.
CGAGCAGGTGGAAGACCAGACACGGCGACAGCGCATTGAAGGTCACGCGCGAGAGCGTCTGGACGTCCGCCTTCAACACGCGAGCAATGGCGAAGCCAACGCCCGCCACGACGAAGATCGGCAGCACGTCGTTCGCGAAGATGGAGAACAGCAGGGTCACAAGGTGCTGATCATACTACCGCCGCGGGAAGCCGACCGTCCTGTCCGCGAGGAACGTCATCCAAGGTCGTGGTGTACGACTACCGGTTCGGGAACGTCGGGGCGATGACGGCCAAGGTCAAGTGATGGCCCCTCGGCGGGCCTTCAGGACGACGCATTGAGGTTAGATCACCTTTCCGTCGACCGACCCAACCAGATCCGTCTTGAAGTCGTAGACCACGACCCGCACCGCACGGGTGGCCGCGGTGACCGGGAATCGCACGTTGTAGCGCACGCCGTCCTTCTTCATCGCCTGGAACGTCTCCTCGGTGTACTTCAGCTCCGCTTTCTGGTGCGTGTTGCCGAGCATCTGTCCCTTCTGGTCGAAGTAGAACACGGCAATGTCGATCAGCCCGAGGTGGGAGCCGTCGGCGGTGGTCCTGAACGCGAGATGCGACGGATCGATCTTGAGGTTCACCAGCAGGTCGCGGCCCTGGCCGGTCTCGGAGTTCTTCAGCGAGCAATCCAGCTTCACCTTGATGTCGGTCAGTTCGCGGCTGAACGTCAGGGCCGCCAGAATCCGGTCCTGGGTGATGAACGTCCGGCGGTCGAACGGCAGCAGCTCGAGACGCGCGTAGTAGCCGCGCCTGTAGAGCACGGTGGCGCCAGGGGCACGGACCTTCACCGTGATCTTCCGGTACGTCCCGTTGAACTCGGCATTGCCCGGCGCGTAGCCGAGGACGTACCCGGTGCGCGTCGCGTCATTGAGGCGATCGACCGCCATCTGCCCAGGGTCCATGATGGACGTGATGCCGCCGGTCCACGTGGAGATGTTGCGCAGCGCCTGGAACGCAAACGTCTGGTTCCAACCGCTCACCACCTGGCCGCCCGTCTGCGCGACGTAGATCCCGCCCGTCTGGATCGTGTCGATGGCCACGCGCGCATCGTTGGCAGCCCGGGCCAGCGACTCGTCGTCGTTCATCCTGGGCAGGAACATCCCCTTCTCCGTCACGAACACCAGGTGCTTCTCGCCCTCGACGTGGCGGAGGTACTCGATGCCGGCGAAGCAGTTCCCGAGGTCCTGCAGCGTCTGGGCATTGTCCTGGATGAACTGCTCGAATGGCAGGTCGGTGAACATCTTCGTGTCGATCTCGTCGAGCTCGCTCCAGAGCGTGGCGTTCGGGATCCCGGCAGCCGCATTGGCGGCCGCCTTGAAGTCCTCCTGGTCCTTCTGCAGCAGCACCTCGCCCTGCCGCCTCGCATCGGTGGTCATGCTCGCCGGAATCCGCGACGTGACCGGCCGCGCGGCGACCAGCGGGGAGCCCTCGAACAGCAGGTCGATCTTCGACTGCAGCTTCCGGGGGATCGCCCTGCTGCCGTAGATCGCCGCCAGGCCGCTCGTGACCTCGAGCCCGATCTGGAAGTCGATGTCCTCGTGCATCCGCTTGAAGCGTTCGACGATCTTGGCGACCTCTTCGTGGTTGGTCGTGAAGTCGGTGGCCCGGTCGTACGCGAGTATCGCGAGCTGGTCCTGCGGCAGCAATTGATTCCGGATGAAGCGCAGGACGGCATCGATTCCCTTCGACGGCTCCTGCAGCTTCCCCCGGCCGAGCACGAACAGGAAGACGCGGTTGGTCTGAGGGCTCAGGCTCAGAGCGGATTCGCGAAACGTCAGTTTCGCGTCGGGCGACGCCGGCTGGGCGGCCAGGTCCACCTCCGAGAACTGACGGATCGGCTGCGGCGCGTCGTCTTCGAAGACGGTGAAGTCCTCCTGCTTGAGGTTCGTGATCGGCTTGCCCTTGCTGTCCACGACGCGGACGTCGACGGGCACGAGCGTCACGCCGCTCCGAAACTGGGGCTTCTGCCCCGAGTCGGCAGCCAGAACGGCCAGCCCTGCCGCCACGGCGAGCACTGGACCGGCCGTGCAGATCAGACCGAGCCGACGCACCATCGCAAACCTCCGGATTGAGGACCCTGATAAGCGGATTGTAGCATCACTTCTCGCGACGATCGTGGCGCTGCGGTTCGGCGGAAACGAAACGCCTCACTCCCTCGTCTAACGGGCTATGTCGACGTCTCGCCTGCCGTCTGCCGTGCGTGCGCTGGCCCGCACGCCGCTCGTCACCGTCGTCGCAGTCGTCTCCCTCGCGCTCGGAATCGGAGCGAATGCCGCGATCTTCTCGTTGTTCGACCAGATGCTCCTCCGCCCGCTGCCGGTGCCCCACCCCGAGCAACTGGTCAACCTGGGCGCACCCGGGCCGACGCCAGGCTCGCATTCCTGCGGCCAGCCGGGCGATTGCAGCTCGGTCTTCAGCTACCCGATGATCCGTGACCTCCAGCGGGTCCAGACGGTCTTCACGGGCATCGCCGCACACCGCCCCATCGGCGTGAACCTCGCCTATCGCGGCCAGACGCTGAACGGACGTGGGCTGCTGGTGTCGGGCAGCTACTTCCCGGTGCTCGGGCTGCGACCGGAGCTGGGACGCCTGCTCAGCCAGGGCGACGACGGGACCGTCGGCGAGCCACACGTCGTGGTCCTCGGCTACGACTACTGGCGCACGCGGTTCGACGAGCGGCGCGACGTCCTGAATCAGCCGCTCATCGTCAACGGGCAGCCCCTGACCATCGTCGGGGTGGCGCCGCGCGGGTTCCAGAGCACCACGCTGGGCGTGCGGCCGCACGTCTTCGTGCCGATGACCATGCGCGACGCGATCGAGACGTACGCCAAGGGCAGTCTCGAGGACCGGCGCTCGTACTGGGCCTACGCGTTCGCGAGGCTGAAGCCGGGGATGACGGTCGAGCGGGCGCTCGCCGCGATCAACGTGCCCTATGCGGCGATCATCAACGACATCGAGGCGCCGCTCCAGAAGGGGATGAGCGACCCGACGATGAAGCAGTTCCGCGCCCGCAGACTGACGGCGGACCTCGACCCGCGCGGCCAGAGCGGCATGCACAAGGAATTGCGCACGCCGCTCGTGCTGTTGCTGAGCGTCACCGGCCTGGTGCTGCTCATTGCGTGCGCGAACATCGCCAACCTCCTGCTCGCGCGAGCGGCTGCCCGCTCCGCAGAAATGGCCGTGCGGCTGTCGATCGGAGCCAGCCGCTGGCGGCTGGTCAGGCAGTTGCTCACCGAGGCCGGCCTGCTGGCGCTGCTCGGCGGTGCGCTCGGTCTCCTGGTCGCGCGCTGGACGCTCGACATGATTGTCTCGCTCCTGCCGACCGAGGCCGTCGAGCTGGTGGCGTTGTCGCTCGACGGACGGATCATGCTGTTCGCCGTCGCCCTCACGGTCGCTACGGGCTTGCTGTTCGGCCTGTTCCCCGCCCTCCACAGCACCCGGCCCAATCTCGTAACCGCGTTGAAGGGACAATCCGGCCAGCCGAGCGGCGCGCGGTCGGCGGCGCGATTCCGCACGGCCCTGGTGACGGCGCAGGTCGGCTTGTCGATGCTGCTGCTGGTGTGCGCGGGGTTGTTCGTGAAGAGCCTCTTCAACGTGAGCCGCGTGGAGCTGGGCGTGAAGGTCGATCACGTCGTCACCTTCGGCGTCTCCCCTCAGCTGAACGGCTACAGCGCCCAGCGCTCGCTCGAGCTGTTCGAGCGGCTCGAGGACGGACTGGCAGCGGTACCGGGGGTCTCGAGCGTGACTGCCGCGCTGGTGCCGCTCCTGGCAGGCGACAACTGGGACAACAGCCTTGACGTCGAGGGCTTCCCGTCCGGACCGGACACGGACACGAATGCGCACTTCAATAAACTGGGACCCGCATACTTCCGGACCTTCGGGGTGCCGATCCTCGCCGGCCGGGAGTTTACGAGGGCTGACGCGGCGAACGGAGCCCTGGTCGCCGTCGTCAACGAGCAGTTCACGAAGAAGTTCAAGCTCGGGCGGAACGGCGTCGGAAAGCACCTCCAGCAAGGCGGGAAGAATTCTCCGCAGATCGAAATCGTCGGCGTCGTGGCCGACGCCAAGTACAGCCACGTCAAGGATGCTCCGCCGCCGCAGTACTTCGTCCCGTACCGGCAGGGCGAGACGATGGGGTTCCTGAACTTCTACGTGAGAACCTCGCTGGCGCCCGACCAGTTGCTGGCCGCGATCCCGAAGGTCGTCGCGCGCCTCGACCCGAATCTCCCCGTCGAGAGCCTCCGCACGATGGAGCAGCAGGTCCGAGAGAACGTGTTCATGGACCGGTTGCTGACGGTGCTCTCGGCATCATTTGCAGCGCTGGCGACGCTGTTGGCGGCAGTGGGGCTCTACGGGGTCCTGGCCTACACGGTCGCGCAGCGAACCCGCGAGATCGGACTTCGCATGGCACTGGGAGCCGCGCCTGTCCGGGTCCGCCGGATGATCCTGTCCCAGATGGGGATGATGACGCTCGTCGGCGGAGCTGCCGGCCTGGCGCTGGGGGTCATGGTGGGCTGGTACGCCCAGTCGCTCCTGTTCGAGCTGAAGGGCTGGGACCCGGCGGTATTCGCCTGTTCGGCAGCCCTGCTCGGGCTGATCGCCCTCGCGGCCGGTTTCATCCCCGCGCTTCGCGCCTCGCGCGTGGATCCGATGACGGCGCTGCGGTATGAGTGAAAGCCGTTAGCCGATAGCCGTCAGGCGCCAGCTTGATTCTCGCAGCCCGCCGCTGTAGGATTCGGCCGCTCCCATTCCTCTCCTTCCAACGGAGGCTGCGATGGCGAAGTGCGGTTCGAAGTGCGGCACGGCCAAGAAGACCGCAACACCGAAGAAGAAGGCCGCGAAGTAGTAGGCTGGCTGGCAGTTTCCCCCACCTCCTGTTTGTGCAGTGAAGCATCATGCCTGACCTCTTGTCACCTCTGTCTTTTTCGGGTCTCAAGCTCCGAAACCGTATCGTCATGCCGCCGATGTGGTCGGGACAGGCCTCGCCGGACGGCTTCGTGACACCGAATATCATCGAGTACCACCGTCGCCGCGCCGCTGCCGGGTGCGGCATGGTCATCGTCGAGCACGCCTTCGTGCATACACGAGGCCGCCACACGCCCACCCAGATTGGCGTTCACAGCAACGAGACGGTCGACGGCCTGAGCAAGCTGGCCGGGGCGATCAGGCACGAAGGCGCGGCAGCCTGCCTGCAGCTCGCGCACGCCGGGTCGCGGTCGTCCTCCCGAGTCCTCGGCATGCGGCCACTGGCTCCGTCGAGCGTGCGGCATCCGTACGAACCGGAAGGCGACGTCCCCGAAGCGATCGCCCGCGAGATGATTCCCGGGATCGTGCGCACCTTCGGCGACGCGGCCGAACGAGCTCGTGCGGCCGGATTTCAAGCGGTGGAGATTCATGCGGCGCACGGTTTCCTGCTGTGTCAGTTCCTGTCGCCGCTCACCAACCACCGCGACGACGAGTACGGCGGCCCGGTCGAGAACCGGTGCCGCCTCCACCTGGCGGTCCTGAACGAGGTGGTGTCGCGCGTCGGCCCCGACTATCCTGTTTTCGTCCGCCTTGGCGCCCACGACGAAACGCCCGGAGGCCTCGAACTGGATGACGCGTGCCAGGCCGCCAGGTGGCTGGCCGAGGCTGGCGCCAGCCTCATCGACGTGTCGGGCGGCCTCCAGGGTTCCCGCGGCGCCGGCAAGGGTGCGGCGTACTTCGTACCCTACGCGCAGGCAATCAAGGCCGTCGTCGCGGTCCCGGTGCTGGTCACCGGCGGGATTGCGTCGCCGGACCTGGCCGATCGCGCCGTGCGCGAGGGATGGGCCGATCTCGTCGGGATCGGCCGCGCCATGCTCAACGATCCGGACTGGGCGCAAAAAGCGATCGCGCACCTGTCCATGGCCCGACGCCCGAGCTAGTCGAGCGGCCTTTCTCGAGAGGCCCGGGAGAACGGTGGCCGGCCTGGTTCGTGGACTGTCTATGAAAAAGACCATAGCCGTGTGCGTTGCCGTCGTGTGCGTCCTTCTCACCCAGGCGCCGAGCGCCGACGATGGGATGTGGACCTTCGACAATCCGCCGCTGAAGATCTGGAAGGAGAAGTACAAGTTCGAGCCGACGTCACAGTGGCTCGAGCACGTACGGCTGGCCTCACCTCGCGTCGAGGGAGCGTCCGGCGCATTCGTGTCTCCAAACGGGCTCATCGTCACGAACCAGCACGTGGCCAACGGGCAGTTGCAGAAGCTGTCCACGCCCGAGCGCAACTTCGTGCGCGACGGGTTCTATGCCCCGACGCTCGAACAGGAACTGAAGTGCCCCGACATCGATGTGAACGTCTTCGTATCGTACGAAGACGTGACGGCCCGGGTGCAGGGCGCGGTGAAGCCGGGGATGAACGACCGGGACGCGGCCGAGGCGCGCCGCGCCGTGACAGCCGCCATCGAGAAGGAATCGACCGAGAAGACCGGCCTGCGCAGCGAGGTCGTGAGGCTGTACAGCGGCGGCGAGTACTGGCTGTATCGATACAAGAGGTTCACCGACGTCCGCCTCGTATTCGCGGTCGAGGAGGCGACGGGCTTCTTCGGCGGCGACTACGACAACTTCACGTATCCGCGCTACGACCTCGACGTGGCGTTCTTCCGCGCCTACGAGAACGGGCAGCCGGCCAGGACGGAGTACCTGGCGTGGTCGGCCAAGGGCGCCGACGAACAGGAACTGGTGTTCGCGATCGGAAGTCCTGGCACGACGTCGCGGCTGTTGACCATGGCGCAGATCGACTTCCATCGGGAGGTCGCCAACCCGACGCAGATGGCCGTCTACATGGCGCGCCGGGACGCGCTGGCTCGCTACGGTGCGACGAGCGCCGAGGCGGAGCGCCGGGCGTCGGCTGGCAAGCGCGGGATCGAGAACTCGATGAAGCGGCTGGTCGGCCAGCAGAGCGGGCTCGAGAGCGAACGGCTGATGACGGCCAAGATCGCCGAGGAGGCGAGGCTCCGCAAGGCCGTCGCCGGCAGCCCGGAATGGCAGAAGGCGTACGGCGACGCGTGGGATCAGATCGCGGCGGCTTACAAGAAGTACGGGCCGTATGCGAAGCGCAACGCCTTCTCGGCGCTTACGCCCTCGCGGCTTGCGGGGTTCGCCCTGTCGCTCGTTCGCTACGCCGAGGAGGTGAAGAAGCCGAACGGCGTCAGGCTCGACGAGTTCCGGGACACGCGGCTCGAGGCGCTGAAGACCACGCTGTGGTCCGCGGCGCCGGTCTACCCGGACATGGAGGAATCGCTGCTCGGGTCGTGGCTTCGTGACGGACAGATGGCGCTCGGCAACGACGACCCGTTCGTGAAGGCTGCGCTTGCGGGCCAGTCACCGGCCGCCATCGCGAAGGCCGCGGTCGGGGGGACGAGGCTGGCCGATCCGGCGGTCCGGAAGGCGCTGTTCGAAGGAGGCCCTGACGCGATCGCGAAGTCGGATGACCCGATGATTGCGCTGGCGCGTCGCGTCGACCCGGCCCTGCGCGAGCTGCGCGCCTGGATCGAGCAGAACATCACCAACGTGGAGACGACCAACGGCGAACGGATCGCAAAGGCGCGATTCGCGGTCTACGGCAAGAGCGTGTATCCGGACGCGAATTCGACCGTGCGGATCAGCTACGGCACCGTGCTCGGGTACGAGGACGGCACGACGCTGGTGCCGTACAAGACGACGTTCTAC
>DASVIS010000180.1:0-16275 GCA_036381995.1 Vicinamibacterales bacterium
GCGAGGGTGCCGCTCCCCGTCGATCCGGAGACGACAACGGACGCGGCCCCGCTCGCGTGGGCCGGTGTAGTGGCCGTGATCTTCTGGGTGGACACCACGGTGACAGCGGTCGCAGCCGTCCCGCCGAAGGCTACCGTCGCGCCGGCGACGAATCCGGTACCTTGGATGGTGACGACCGTTCCGCCGAAGGTCGTGCCGGTGACCGGTGTGATCGATTGAATGACGGGCCCGTTCGTCGATGGAGGGGTCGGTGATGTCGGGCTGCTGTCGCCGCAACCCGTGCTCACCAGCGCGGCCAGGATCCCGGCCGCTATCGCGAGCGCCTTCCACGTCAGCTTCAGGCTCACTCGTCGCGTCATGACGTCACTGTCAAACGGCTGGCGCAGGAACCGCCGGGAGGACGAACGCCTCCCGGCACGGCCCGATTGTGAGTGCCGCCCGACGAAGCGATCGAGTCGATCGACTCCGCCGCCTGCCGAGTCAGTTCGTCAGCGGCGGATCGAGCCGGTGGCAGAGGCGGCACGGAACCGATTGGCCAGCTAGAAGCGGTAGCGGAGGCCCAGCCCGATCTGCACGCCGCCGGCCCTGACGTCGTGCGTCACGCCGCCCGTACCAGGCATGTTCACCGACGCGTAGGTGTACCGGACGATGACACCGGCCGACAGCGCCCTCGTCAGCGTGTAGTTGGCGTTGACACCGGCGTTCGCGCCGATCCCACGCTTCGACGCCTTTCCGAACGTCGCGCTGAGGGTCATTGCGGTGTAGGGCGACCCGGTCTCCGTGGCGCTGATTTCCCCGATCGTGTCCTCGGACACGCTGAAGAGCGAAGGCCCGCCCAGGACCGAGACGTCGAACTTGTCCCGCTCTATCACGCGGTAGATGGCCTGGATGTGCACGGCGGTTTCGGTGTGCCCGAGGTCGTTGACGGTCAGCGCCCCGGTGCGCGGCGTGTCGAAGAAGAGCGGATGTGGGATCTTGGCGATGAACACCACGGTGCTCGTCTTGGCGAACCGCGAGACGGCGGCGCCGACCGAGAACTTGCCGGTGATGTGCATGCCGCCGCCGACCTCGAAGAAGAGGCCGTTGCCGATCTTGCGCGACCCGGTGAACGAGCCCGACTCGTCGTAAAGCGAGAATGCGCCGGATTCGTCAGTGGTGCTGCCCGCCATCTGGAAGCCGCCGGCGACGCTCACGAAGCCGCGCTCGGGCTTGTCAGATCCCTGTGCCGATCCTTGTGCCGAGACCGCCGGCGCACTCGCCAGCGCAAGCCCGCACACCACCAGAATGGTCATCGTCTTCTGAATCATCACGATCTCGCGTCTCCATTGGGAAATCCAGACTCCAGCCCGCAGGCACAAAACCGAGCCATCCTAGCACAAGATCGAAAGGTTCTCCCAACGTAAGGTCGGCCGGGGCATTCCCGAAGCTCATCCGCCCCCGACTTCCCGGCGCGAAGATAGTGGCTGCGATTTCCCCCCGTTTGGTGTACAAGTATTCGGTTCCTGGCTCTGGCCCTGCGCGGGTGGCTTTGCCGCCAGCAGCACACGTCTGGTCAACTTTCGGCCACAGTACCGTTGCGTTTCATGTGGGAGAGGTTCATGCAGCAGAAGGGTCTCGTTTGGATTGCTGCCGTTGCCCTGGTTGCCCTCGCGGTGGCCTGCGGCGACAGCCAGCAGAAGCCGGTCAGCCCGACGACTCCGAGTGCGTCCGGCGTCAGCGGAACCGCCGCGTCCGCAGACGGTTCGACGTTGAAGGTCAGCGCTCCGGTGCTCACGTCCCCGATTGGCGGCGTTCGCCTCACCGTCTCGCAGCCGACGCTGACCTTCCAGGCCGCGACCGGCAAGTACGTGTCGGGCGTGGCGCTCCAGTACCGCGTCGAAGTTCAAAACGCAGCGGGCACCGTCGTCGAAACCCAGACCGGGACGGCGCTGTCGTACACGGTGAAAGCCTCGCTCAACGTCGATACCGTGTTCAAGTGGCGCGTTCGTGCCGAACTCGAAGGCGCCTACGGCCCGTGGACGGTGGCCGAGACGTTCCGGACGATGGCGATCCCGACCGGGTATATCAAGGGGAACGAGCTGTACGACCCACTGAACAACAGCAAGACGGTGGGTACCATTTACGGTCCGTACACGTGGATCCAAGGCGTCGGACTGCGTCTGGACTCCGAGGGATCGTACGTGGAGTACCAACTACCACAGGCGCTGACTGAGGGCGAGTACTCGTGCCTCGTCACGAATCTCTCGGTGATCAGCTCGACGGAAGATCCCAAGGACCGCGTCTTCACGATGCGGGAGGGCAGTGCCGCCATGAACGATAACCCCTACCGGATGAGCGTGGACAAGCGGGGTAACGGCGCGGTCGCGTGGCGGTTCCTGACGGGGAATACGACTTCTGGCTCGTACATCGAGACCAACACTGCCGAACGCGTTCCGCTTGCGTTCCACGAGAGCCTCACATACTTCTGGAAGGCCACGTGGACCGGCGGATTGTTCAGGGTCCAGGTCGTAGAAGGCGGCGTGAACGGCAGAACTATCTACGATGGGAGCAAGAGTTACGGTGGCACGTACAAGCCGTCGCCGCACATGGTCTACGCGGGCTCCCCGTATGCCAGCGGCGACCGCGGCGATCCCTCCACGGTTGAAGGCATGATCATCCGTCAGATCTGGGTATCCGCGAATCCGCGGCCGGCCTTCGCCAACCAGTAAGGGTTCTTCGAGTCAATCACGGCGGAAGCACGATGAAGGAGCTGACTTTGGTATTCGGAAAACAGGCAAATTGGTTCATCACGGCTTCACTCGCGATCGTGGCCGGTGTCGTCATCGGGTGCGGGACGAACAGCCCGTCGGTCGCGCCGGCGGGCCCGAGCGGCACCGTGGGCGCGCCGACGATATCCGCGCCGAGCGATGACCAGCAACTCGACACGGTCAGGCCGACGCTAACCGTCAACAACGCCAGTGGGTCCGGCGTGGCCCGGATGTACGACTTTCAGGTGGCGGACAACACGGCGTTCTCCCCGGTCGCTGTGTCCAAGCTCAGCGTGGCCGAGGGCTCGGGCGGCAAGACCAGCGTCACGATCGACACCGACCTGAACCCGTCCACGCGCTACTACTGGCGCGTGCGGCTGGTCCAGGGAGGCACCGCCTCCAATTGGACGATCGGGAAGTTCCTGACGAAAGTCGGCGGCTACAATCGGGCCGGTGAGTTGTTCGATCCGCTGATCGAGAGCTTCACGGTCGGCGAGCGCTTCGGTAACACCACGTTCGTGGCCGGCAAGGGCATCCGGCTCGGCGACACCCAGTCCTACGTCCGCTATCAGCTCCCGCAGACGGTGTCCGCTGGCGAGTTCTCGATGGAGGTCGAAGGGCTGGCGCCGAACGGTCCCGGGGGGAAGATGAACATCTTCTCGATGGCGCAGGGCACTGGCGCGGTGACCAACAACAACTATGAGGCGACGGTTCAGTACCGGGGCGCGCCCGGCAACCCGGACAACTGCATCGCGTTCAAGGCGGTCTGGGGCAGCACGGCCTACAAGCTGGAACCCGACATCAACAAGCGTAACGACTCGGTGATGAACCTGAACCCGGCGACCACCTACTACTGGCAGGCGACCTGGACGGCGACGACGTTCCGCGTGCTAGTGAAACAGGGAGGGATCAACGGCTCGGTGATCTACGACTACACGATCACCGCTCCTGGGGGCGGGCCGTACGCGCCGAGCCCGCACGTCGCGTACCTGGGCTCGAACGCCGGCGTGCTGGGCACGGATACGGGATCGTTCGCAGGCGCGACGATCCGGAACGTCTGGCTGAGCACCCGCTCGAGGCCGGCCTCGCTCGGCTCGGCGGCGCAGATCGGACGATAGCCTCTCGCCCTGCGCGTCCGCGCAGGCTCTCGAACACACCGCAGGTGGTCGCCGCGTCGGCGACCACCTGCTCGTGCTCGCTACTCTCCCGCGCTCCTGACCTATCGCTTCGCCCCGAGGAGAAGACCCCTCCCGTCGTCGGGCCTGGGAGGATCTAGTCCCTGATCCCGGAGCTCGCGACGTAGTGTGCCGGGAACACCTCCATGAACCCGACCGTCGTGGCCCGGCCTCCCACGCCCAGGCTGAAGATGTCGTACGAGTGCCACGAGCCGTCGATCATAATCGTCAACTTGTCGTTCGAGATCGCGCCGGATGGATTCTGCTGGCGTCCCGCCTGGAACCCTGCGAGCTGCAGGTGCCAGATGGTCCTCAACAGCAGTTCCTGGGCTGCCGCCACCGCCTGATCCTCGGTGGGGAACACGGCGCTCAGGCTCGGGAACTCCTCGAAGGTGCGGTTGACGACGTCCTGGGCGCGTTCGACTGTCGCCGGCCCAGCCGGGATGTGGCCGCTGCCGCTACCAGGCGACGGTGTCGGTGTCGGTGTCGTCGTCTTGTCAGCGCCCGTCACGAACGTCTGGGTGGCCGACCACGGTCCCACGACGTTCTTCGACGTCTCGCGAGCACGTGCCCGCCAGTAGTAGCGGGTGCTGTAGGTCAGCGCCGTCGGCATGTTGACCTTGGTGTCGCCCGACTGCTCGGCAATGGTGGCGGTGCCCACGATCTGGCCGAACGCCTGGTCCTTGCTCACCTGGAAGTCGTAGGTGATGCCCACCGGGATTCCGCTGCGGGCGCTGTTGTGGATGACGAAGGTCGGGTCGAGGTCCGTCGTGACGCCATTGATCGGCGCCACGATCTGCGGCGCCTCAAAAACGATGGGCACGACGACCGTGAAGTAGACACTCGCCGAGTAGGGACCGGTGTTCGCGCCGTCCTCCGCCTTGGATCGCCAGTAGTACGTGTGATTGGGGGCGAGTGGATCGGGCAGTTTGATTGAGGTCTGGCCGTTCGAGCCGGGGGTGATGCCGTCCCGGGTGAAGACCTTCGTCGTGAAATCGGCATCGGCCGCGACTTCGAACGAATACTCCAGCGGCCGCTGGCCGCTGGTCGTCGCGTTGGCGACCACCAGGGTGACGGGCTGGGAAGTGACCTCTATCGGGGCGGCAACCTTCGGTTCGACCGGCGTGGGCGGCGTGATTGCCACGCCGGCAATCGGCCCAGCTACCGTCGGGCTCAACGGGTTGGAGCTCTTCTGTGCGCTGCATGCCGCGGCGGCGAGGAGGGGGATCAGGCCCGCCACCCGCATTAGATGACTCCATCTCATAGCATTGCCCTTCTCCGCGGGTGCACACATCGCCAAGTCCTCGTCCTGAGAGTGGCAACCGCCGTTCGGGATATCGGAGCGAAGCCCGTAGGACTATAGGGCCTGGCAGCCGGTCCGTCAACCGCCCCTCAGTCGCCGGCGTTGAGGCCGAGCGCCCGCGCCATGCCGATCCGCATGAGCTTCCCGGTGGGACCCTTCGGGAGTTGAGCGAGCAGAACCACGGTCTGTGGGACCTTGAAGGCCGACAGGTGATCGGCGGCGAACCGGCGCAATGCCCGCTCGTCGGCCTGTCCGTTTCCCCGGAGGACCACGGCGGCCCCGACGGCCTCGCCCCGCGTGCGGTGCGGAATCGCGAAGCACACGGCCTGCGAAACGGCCGGGTGGCGCAGCAGCAGGTCCTCCACCTCGTAGGGTGAGATCTTCTCCCCGCCGCTGTTGATCAACTCCTTGAGGCGGCCGGTCAGGCTGATGTGGCCGTCGGCATCGACGACGCCTTCGTCCCCGGTGCGAAACCAGCCGTTGGCGAACGCCGCCGCATTCGCCCCCGCGGGCTGCTCGTAGCCGTCGATGACCGTCCCGCCCCGCAGCACGATCTCGCCGCGCGCGCCCGCCGGAAGCAGGCACCCCGTTTCGCCGAGAACGGCGACTTCCGGGCCTGTGGGCAGGCCGACACTGCCGGGCTTGCGCCCCGCCGGCCGTAGCGGCGAGCACGCAATCTGGTGGGTGGCTTCGGTCATACCGTAGGCGTTGACGACGGGCACCTGGAAGTGGGATTCAAGCTTCACCGCCACGCTCTCTGGCAGCGGGGACGAGCACGACCGGACCAGCCGGAGGCGCCTCGCCTCCCGCGCGTGGCCGCGCCCCACCACGGCCTGGTGCATCGTTGGGACGGCCGTGTACCAAGAGGCCCGAGACTGCTCGAGCCAGGCGTAGAAGCGCAGTGCGTTGAAGCCCGGCGCGCAGAACACCGCGGCGCCCGCCGCCAGCGACGACAGGGCCGCGCCGATCATCCCGTGCACGTGGAACAGCGGCATCACGTTCAGGCAGACGTCGTCCATCGTCAAGCCGAGCGCGGCGGCGATGTTGGAGGCCGAGCGGAGCAGGCGGCCGCGAGTCAGGGGCACGAGCTTCGGCCGCGCCGTCGTGCCCGAGGTGTGCAGCAAGAGCGCGACATCCGGCGAGCGGAGCCCCGGCCCAGCGGGGCCGCGCCGGTCGAGCGATTCGTTCGCCGCGAGGTCGAAGGTGCCGGCGGGGCCCGCCGGCTGTGGGGTCAGGACGAACGCCGGAACACCCCCGCGCCGCGCCGCGACCACCCAGGCCTTGCGGGCGTCGGGGTGAAGGACAATCGCCCGGGCGGCCAGGTCCGACAGGTAGAAGTCGAGTTCCTCGGCGGTGTAGGCCGGATTGAGCGGCGCGACGGCGGCACAGGACGCGATCCCCAGCGTTGCCGTGAGCGCCTCCGGCCCGTTCGGGCAGATCAGGGCGACGGCGTCTCCCGGCCGGATGCCCGCGCTGACGAGGACGTGCTGTGCGCGCTCCACCTGGCCGCGGAGGGCCGTGAACGTCAGCGGCAACCGGCCGGGCGCTACGACCGCGATCCGTCCGGCCTCCCCCCGGCTCAACAGTTCGTGCAGCGGCATGGCGCTATGTCTCCTCCGACGGCGGCTGTTCATCGCGGCGTGACGGCGAAGCCACGCGGCGTCCGAGCGGGTCTGCCAGGCGGCCGGCGATCGCGACCATCCACGCGGCCGCCCGCGGCTGACGCCTGACGGCCCGCCACACGAACCGCCTGAGCGCCGGCATCCGCTCGGTCGCCCTCCGGAGCGAGGCGCCGTCGCGGTGCAGGCGCAACACCTCCGCGTCGATGATGGCATCGTACCGGTGGTCGAAATGCCGCCGCAGGATTTCGTACAGAGCCGCGTGGTGCGGCGCCCAGAACTCCGCCTCGAGCGTCGGCCGATTCGGATCGAATCCGAGGGAGGCGGCCCCGGCATGGTGGACGCGATACACCCCGAGCACTTCGCGCAGCACGACCGCCGGGCCCACCGCCGCGTGCAGGATCTGGAGCGGCCAGTCACTGAACGACAACCCGGAGAACCAGTCGGGAAAGCCGGTCAGCACCTTGCGGTAGAGGCAACTGCTCGTCACGCCCGGGGGCATCACCAGCAGGTCTTCGATGGTGTAGCGGTCGCGACGCGGCAGGGTCGAGGACCAAATCCACCGTCGGCCCGACCGGTCGACGGCCTCTGCCTCGTGGAAGCACATCGTGAGCTCCGGATGCGCGTCCAGCACGCGAACCTGCTTCTGGAGCTTGTCGGGCGACGTCCAGTAGTCGTCGCCGTCGAGCCATGCCAGGTAGCGGCCCCGCGAGGCGACGTACAGGTCCATCGTGTTGCGCACCATCCCGACGCGCCCGGGCCGGTGGAGCACCCGGATCACGTCGGGCCGGCGCCTGGCGTAGGCGTCAACCACCGCCGCGGTCCCGTCCGATGAGTCGTCCTCGCCGACGACGATCTCGAACGGGAACGTCGTCTGTTGCGCCAGCGCGCCCTCGAGCGCGTCGGCGACGAAGCGCTCGTGGTTGCGCGTCTTGAGCATCACGCTCAGCGTGACGCTCTCCGCGGATGGTGGCCGGAAGGCGCCGTTCATCAGCGTGAACCGGCGGTCGGACCCGGGCGGACGGCGCGACGCACGGCGTCCGCCGCGGCGAATGCCGCTCGTATGATGGCGCAGACAGTGTGGACGTCCCGCAACAAAACGCCCGGGCCCGTCGGCAGGCAGAGGATGGTTCGACAGAGGCGCTCGGTCACCGGCAGCGGAGCATGGCGGCGGCGCCGGTACGGCTCGAGGCGGTGACAGCCGGGTGCGAAGTAGCGTTGCGCGAAGATGCCCTCCGCCCGCAGCGCGGCAAGCAGGTCGTCACGGGTGAGGGCGGCGGCTTCCGCGACCTCGATCACGGCAAACTGGTAGTTCTGCCGCTGTCGATCGTCGAACGGGAGCAGGCGGACGTCGGCGACATCCGCCAGTTGCCTGGCGTAGCGCTGGTGTCGCCGCCGGTTCGCGGCCTCGGTCGTTCTCAGACCTCGAAACCCCGCCAGGCCGATCGCTGCGCACACCTCGTTCATCGTGGCGTTGGTGCCGACGCCCGTCACACGGCCGTGGGGGTCGATCCCGTAGCGGCGGAGGGCGCGCGCGCGCCCGGCCATCGAGTCGTCGTTGGTGACGATGGCGCCGCCCTCGACGGTGGTGAAGTGCTTCGTCGCGTGGAAGCTGAAGACCTCGGCGTCGCCGAACGTGCCGATCATCCGCCCCTGGTGCGAGCAGTCGAAGGCGTGCGCCGCGTCGAACAGCAGCCGGAGCGAGTGCCTGCGCGCGACGGCCGAGAGCGCCGTGGTGTCGCACGGCCGGCCCCACAGGTGAACGCCGACGATGCCGGATGTCCGACGGGTCACGAGGCTGCTGACGCACGCCGGGTCCAGCGTGTGGGTCGTCGGATCGACGTCGCCGAAGACAGGCCTCAGTCCGATCCAGGTCAGAGCGTGCGCGGTGGCCACGTAGGTGAACGACGGCAGGATCACCTCGCCCGTCAGGCCGAGCGCGCGGGCGGCCACCTGCAGCGCCTGGGTTCCACTGGAGACGGCCACCGCGTGGCGAACGCCAAGGCGTGAAGCCAGGCGCCGCTCCAGCGCCTGGACAGCGGGGCCGTTGTTCGACAGCCAGCGGCGATTCAGGACGACCTCGATCTCGCGCAGGAGCGCGCGCCGGCCGGCAAGCGCGGGACGACCGACGACGAGGGGTTCGTGAAACGCGGGGCGCCCTCCCAGCAGCGCGAGGCGCCGCGCGCTCACGGAGTGCTCCCGGACGGATCGGCACGGACGGCCCTCGCGGGCGACCCGATCACCCGGGTACGGTCCGGCACGTCGCGGGTCACGAGCGCGCCGGCTCCGACACTCGCGCCGGCCCCGAGCGACAGGCGGTCCACGATGATGGCACCGATGCCGATCGAGCACGCCTCACCGACCCGCGTGAGGCCGCCGATATTGCAGCCCGGGCCGATCGTCGCGTACGCGCCGATCTGCACGTGGTGGCCGACGAGGCATCCCCGGTTGAGAATGACGTGCGGGCCGATCCGCACCTGCGCCCCGAGCACCACACCGGCGCTGAGGATGGCGCCGGGTGCAATCGCCGCCGACGCAGGGACTCGCGCGGTCGGATGTACCAGCGTGACGAATTCCACTCCGTGAGCCTCGGCCGACGCGATGAAGGCACGGCGCGCCGGCGAGCCGACGGCGCACACCGCGCGACACGGTCGCGGATGCACGGCCAGGTCCTCGATCCAGAGGATCGGTCGTCCGAGCAGCGTCTGTCCGCACCGGCGTCGATCCAACCCCTCGACGAATGCCTCGACGATCCACTGGTCCGTGTCGGCCACCAGGTCGGCCACGTCTTCCGCGAAGACACCGGTTCCCAGGATCAAGAGGCGTTCGAGCATAGGCACCGAAGGATAACATAACGTGTCGTATGTTCTCGGACCGCGCGGCCGCCGCTACACCTTGCGGACACGACCGTGCTCACCCGTCCACAAGGAGACCGCAAGGGAGGTCGAGGAACGCAACGGGGGTCAGAGGAGTGGCCGTGGCAACCCGCTCGAGTGCGGCGCCGCGTCAGCGAGCGGTACGGCGTCGAAAGATGTAGATGCGGGGATGGTCATTCATCCGGGACGAGAGTTCCGCTCGATCGTCGTTGATCGTGTACCCGAAGAGGGACGGGTAGACCTTGAACGTGCGCACCAGGTCGAAACCCAGCTGTCCGCCAAACAGATCGCGGTAGTACTGCTTGACGACGCCATGCTCAGTCTCAGGCAGGTGCTGGTAGAACTGCACATAGAGGTCGTCCATCAGGATATAGTCGGCGAGTTCCAGCCTGGAGCGAATGTACTCGCGCTTCTGGTCCGGGGTGACGCGGCGATTGTAGAGGTACCGGTAGGTGTCCAGGGCGTAGAGCACGTAGTAGTCGCGGCGCTCGCCCCGCGCATCCCACAGGACGTAGTCGCGGTCGAATTTCGGTTCCAACAGGTACGAACCAGTCGGGGGGATGCTGTGCGACGGTTCCACCAGGATGCGCGAGCCGGCGGGCACGTTCCGCCAGAGGTACCGTGCCGCCGTCAGGCGGGCATCCGGTGATCGGTAGATGTTCATGTACGCCAGCGCATAGAGCGCCGTCGTGGCGACCACCACGCACGTGGCCGCGATCGCGAGGGAGCGCCACCGACGGCGTCCGACCAGGAACGCGCTGAATGTCCCGGCTGCGACTGCGAGTGCGGGTGCGAGAGGCAGCGCATAGCGCGCCATCGGCGCCACGGTTCCTCCGGCCTCGAGAAAGTAGATGATCGGAAAGGCAGCGGCGACGAGGGTCAGACGCGTTCGCCGCCAGAGCAGCCACGCGATGCCCGCGAGGCCCCAGATCTCCATAGCCGGCCCCAGCCCCCACCACAGGTTCGTCGTGAACCAGTACAGCTGGGGCTGGACGTCGGAGAATTGCGCCATAAAGATCGGCCTCACGGCGCCGGTCAGGGGCCTCGTGATCTGTTCGAGCACGTCCTGGCGGAACTTCTCGTGGTACAGCACGACCATCGGGTCGATGAGGACGAAGACCAGCGCGCCGAGCACGAGCGGGCTCAACCCGCGTGCCGTCCAGACGAGCCATCCGCGGAGATCCCGCCAGGTGCGCGGCCGTCCCGGCGCGGCCAGGTGGGCGAGGGCGACGACTCCGAGCACGAAGGCCGCAGAGTACTTGGATGCAATCGCGGCGGCCACAACGGGGCCTGTCCAGAGATAGTCCCGCCACCGCCCGTTCTCGGCGATCCGAAGCGCGAACAGCCAGGACAACGTCAGGAAGAAGATCATCGTGAGATCGACCCTGAAGCTGTGCGATTCGGAGATATGGATCACCGAGGTCGCCATCAGCGCGGCCGCAATCAGGCCGGCCAGCGTCCCGGATACCCGCCTCGCCACGGCGAACACCACGAGCACCGTCGCCGTTCCCATCAGGGCGGAGATCGTGCGCCCCAGGACCATATAGGTCACTTGGTCGCCGAAGGTCGTCAGGTCCAGCGGGCCCTTGATTCCCTGGTACACCCACATCACCGCGTTCAGCAGGTGCATCGGCAGCGGGCCGTACATGAAGAACTTGGCGGAGAGCGCGGCGGCTTCCATGCTGACGCGGAGCCGCTCGGCTCCGACGAACACAAAATGCTCGTCGATGTGAAAATGGTAGTAGGGCGCGCCCCAAGCCAGACCGTAGAAGCGGAGCACCCCCGCCAGCGCCACGATCAGGCCAAGCCCTACCGCTAACGCCCGGCGCGGCAGCCGGACCGGTTCCTGTCCCATCGCGTTTGTGAGTGGGCCGGTGCTCATTCGGAGAATTGGAACGCGTCGCGGGAGTTCAGATGAGATGCCGCAAGAACGACCAGATGTAGGCCCACCAGAGCTTCCACACGACGATTTTCGACTTACCCCAGCGCCGCTCGAACTCGTGGCTCGGGATCTCCGACACCCGGAACCCGAGCTTGAGCGCCCGCATGATCATCTCCTGCTCGATGGTGGTGAGGTTGGACCTCAGACCGAGCGCCAGGCCGACGTCCTTGCGAATCGCCCGGAATCCGTTCTGGCTGTCGGTCAAGCGGACGTTCCACCGGTAGTTGATCGCCAGCATGATGAGCTGCGATCCGACGTAGCGGATCAACTGCTCAGCCGTGCCGTGCAGTTCATCGCTGCCTCCCTTTCCGCGCGAGCCGCCGACCATGTCGGCTTGGCCCGCGAGGATGGGCGCGAGCATCGCCGGGATGTCCCTGGGCTCGTGCGAGCCGTCCGCGTCGATGAACACGAGGACGTCGCCGGGCGCCTGTGCGAGCGCCATCCGGATGGCTTCGCCTTTGCCCTTGCCGCCGTCGAGCATGACCTGCGCACCGTGCTCCACCGCCACGTCGCGCGTCCGATCGGAGGAATGCCCGTCGATCACCAGCACGTGATCGCCATAGCCTTTGACGGAATCGATGACCTCGCCGATCATCCCCTCCTCGTTGCGCGTCGGGATGACGATGGTGATTCTGGGCGAGGCGGGCAGTTCTCCCACCGCGCGGGCGTGACGGGCGTCGGCGGCAGGAACGGACGTGCTGGGCAAGCCATCCTCCCGAGGGTGTCGAATAGACTCTCCTCGACACGGAAATACGCCGTTCAGTCTAGCTGCTGCGGGACGGTCCGTCAACGAACCGACGGGGGTTCGCCCCCGGCGGTTTCCACCTCAGACGCAAGGGGCGGGCGCGCCCGTCAGCCGCGGATCAGGTTGTCACGATGACGGACCTGAGCGACACTCGTAGATGGCCCACGCGAACCTGACGGACGACCTCGCGCGGCGGGCGTTCAGAACAGACACGGAGACCCAGATGATTGGTCGGCGAATTGGACTGAGCAACGATATTCTCAAGGCGAACGTCGCCGACCCTCGTCTGCCGTATCGCATGCAGCTGGTGGCCACCTACAAGTGCAATTTCCGTTGCGAGATGTGCAGTATCTGGAAGAAGCACAGCGTTGACGAAATGACTCCGGCCGAGGTTGCGCAGTTCTTCGATCGTTGGTCCGGCTTCCGGTGGGTCAACTTGTCCGGGGGCGAGATCTTCATGCGCCGCGACATCGACGACGTGGTGCGGGCCATCCAGGAGAACTGCCGTTCCCTGTTCATGATCAACTTCCCGACCACGGGATGGTTCGGCGATCGGACCGTGGCCCTCGCCAATCAGATCCTCGATCGCGGGATCGGACGACTGATGATCACCATCAGCATCGACGGTCCGAAGGAAACCCACGAGCAGCTGCGCGGCCTGCTCGGAAGCTGGGAGCGGGGCATCGAAACCTATCGTCGGCTGCGAGGCATCAGGCGGGGGAACTTCCAGCCGGTCGTGGGGATGACACTCCTGGCGAAGAACGTCATGCTGGTGGACGAGACGATCGCGGCCATCCAGCGGGTCATTCCCGACTTCACTCGATCGGAATTGCATCTGAACGTGGGCCACGAATCGGCGCACTACTTCGAGAACACAGGGTACACAGGCGGCACGGCACACGAGACGGTCCTGGCGGCAATGGAGCGGCACCGGCGGGCGGTCGGGGCTTCGTGGCACCCGGTCGCGTTCCTGGAGAACCGTTACCAGGCGCTCCTGGCCCAGTACTTCCAGACCGGGAAATCGCCGCTGCCATGCACCGCCCTGGCCACGAACTGCTTCATCGACGCCCACTGGAACCTGTACCCGTGCTCGATCTGGGACGAGAAGGTCGGCAACCTTCGGGAGGCGGGTTTCGACCTGGACGCGCTGTGGACGGCACACCGCACTCGGGCGCTCCGCAAGGATGTTGTGAACGAGAACTGCCCGCACTGTTGGACGCCGTGCGAGGCGTACCCGACAATCCTTGCTAACCTGGTCCGATCCATCGTTCCCGCTCGCCGACCCGCCAGCGGCTCATGAACGGGGGAGGTCCGGTCTCCGAGACTAGCGCAGAAGCCGGACGACGCCGTCGACCAGCCACCACGCGCCGACGCCGCGGAAGACCCACAGCGTATTGCCGATGCCGAGCAGGAAGAGATTGTGAAGGGGGAACGGGCAGCGGGCGGTTTCGCCGACTGGCCACGCCGCGGCCCTGCCACGCCGCAGCCGGAAGGGCGAAGGCGGGAGAATGGAGAACGGCCGAAGGAACGGGACGATCGACGCGGTGACCACAGTGGCGGCCACGAGGACGCGGAAGATGAGCGCGGTCGTGTCGTGCGGGAGCAGCGGGTGGCCGGCCGCTGAAGCCAGAGAGGCGACGATCAGCCACGACAGCGGCAGGCCAATCCCGAGCGCAATCGCGATGCGATAGTGGAAGACGAATCCGAGGAACCTCCCGATCAGGTCCGCATGCGCGTTCGAGCAGGCGGTCATCTGCCACTGGCGGCCGCCGGCGATGACCGGCACCGTCCGGCCGGCACCCACCCGTCCACACCAGAGACACCGCACGTCGGCGAACTTGGCCGTCCACGGTGCGGCCACGAAGCGGTGGCCGAACATGATGACCAGTCCAGTGGCTACCGACCACCCAGGTCCGGCAGGTTGGCGAAGAAACAGGAAGAGTACCAGGGGGATGAACAGGAACAGCAGGACGCCCTGCAGCGTCACACCCGCCATCCGCACCGACATCCTGTCATTCACCCCCGTCGCGCCCGATTCCGTTCGAGGCAGTTCCGCAGCGTCGCCGCGGGGTCTGCGAACCGCGTCGCCAGGATCATGGCCGCGATGATGAATGGCTTGTGGCCGGCCTCGCGGTAGGTCTGCAGCCGGTAGCGCTCGAACACCGACGCGCTCACCTCGCCGGCCTTGCAGCTGACATCGGTGACGTCGGCAGGGAGGCAGTGCATGTAGAGCGCCTGCCCCCCCTTCGTCAGCGCCATCAGCTCGTCGGTGCACTCCCAGTTCTTGAAGCGCGCATTGTTCGCGAGCGCCTCGCGTTCGAGCTCCGCGAGCTTCGCGGTGTCGCCGGCTCGCAGGATCCGTGTACGCTCGTGCATCACGCGGGCGGGCGCCCAGCTCTTGGGATAGACAATGTCCGCGTCGCGGAACGCCTCCTCCATGGAGCGCGCGACCGTGAACGAGCCGCCGCTCTCCGCGGCAAATCGACGGGCCGCCTGCAGCGGCTCCTCGACCAGGTCGTAGCCCTCCGGGTGCGCCAGCACGACGTTCATCCCGAAGCGTGTCATGAGCGCGACGATTCCCTGCGGGACCGACAGCGGCTTGCCGTAGCTCGGCGAATACGCCCAGGTCATCGCCAGCTTCTTTCCCGCGAGCGCATCGAGGCCGCCATACGTGGCCATGAGGTGTCTGAGGTCGGTCAGGCTCTGCGTCGGGTGGTCGAGGTCGCTCTGGAGGTTGACGACAGCCGGGCGCTGCAGGAGGACGCCTCGCTGGGAGCTCTCGCAGAGCGCGTCGCTGACCTGCATCATGTACTTGTGACCCTCGCCGAGGAACATGTCGTCACGGATGCCGATGACCTCCGTGAGGAACGAGATCATCGCGGCGGTTTCGCGCACGGTTTCGCCGTGCGCGATCTGCGACGTCGACTCCTCGAGCTCTTCGGTCATCAGGCCGAGCAGGTTGCATCCGGAGCGGAACGCGTAGCGCGTCCGCGTGGACTTGTCCCGGAAGATCGAGATGCCGAGGCCCGTGTCGAACACGCGCGTCGAGATGCCGGCGGCCGCGAGATCCTCGAGGATCTCCGCCGCGAGCAGCACGGCGCGAATCGTCCGCTCGGAATACTGCCACGTGAGCAGGAAGTCCTTGTCGTACAGGCCGGATGGCAGCGACGCCAGGGTGGACAGCTTTGAGGAGATGTCAGTCATTGTCAGGATCTCACAGCCTTCACGTACTCCCCCGGGAACAGCGCGTAGAACTGCGCGGCCAGCGTCAGGTGCTCGACCGGGCACTGGTCGTCGGGCGTGTGCGCGTGGACCTCGTTGGCGGGTCCGAAGCCGACCGTCGGCACGCCGAACAGCCCGCACGTCGCGATCCCATTGGTCGAAAACGTCCACTTGTCCACGACCGGTGGCCGCCCGAGCGCCCGGGTCGCGGCGGCGACCGCGCCGCGCACGGCGGGCGTGCACTCCTCGACCACCCAGGTCGGGTAGTACTTCTTCGTGGGGTAGGTGAGGCCGGTGTACGACTCTCGGGCGTAGTCGAGGACGATGACGGTCGCGCCGGCCCGCCGGACGCTGTCGAGCGCCTCGATCTGCGCCACCGCCTTCTCCAGCGTTTCGCCGCGGGTCAGCCGGCGATCGAGATGGATCGTGCAGCTGTCAGCCACGGCACACAGTGACGGCGACGTGGAACGAATCTCGGCGATCGTCACCGTGCCCTTGCCCAGGAAGGGGTCGGCGTCGGCTGCCAGCTGTTCGTTCAGCCGCTCGATGTCCGCAACGATGGGCGCCATCTTGTAGACCGCGTTGATCCCGCGCTCGGGGGCGGAGCCGTGGCACGAGAGCCCCTGCGTCCGGACTTCCGTTTCCA
>DASVIS010000181.1:0-36774 GCA_036381995.1 Vicinamibacterales bacterium
GCGGTCGCGATGGTGCCGTTCGAGTTCGTCAGGCTCACGGGCAAGGAAGCCCAGTCGATGATGAAGCTGATGGACATGCTCGAGGATCACGAAGACATCCAGCACGTCTGGTCGAATTTCGACATCGACGAGAAGGAGATCGAGGCCTCGCTGTCGTGAAGGTGTTCGGGATTGATCCCGGCTCCGAGCGCACCGGCTACGGATGCGTGGAGAGCGATGGCAGCCGCCACCGGCTGGTCGCGTGCGGCGCCATCGTCACCTCTCCCCGCCTCGGTTTTCCCGCACAACTGCTCCGGATTCACCAGCAACTGACCGCCCTCCTGGCCGAGCACCGGCCGGAGTGCGTCGCAGTGGAAAGCGTCTTTTTCGCCGTGAACGTCCGGAGCGCACTGAAACTCGGTCACGCCCGCGGCGTTGCGTTGCTCGCGGCCGTCGAAGGCGGCTATGCCTGTGCGGAATACACGCCGGCGGAGATCAAGCGCGCCGTCGTCGGCTATGGCCGCGCCGAGAAGCGGCAGGTGCAGGAGATGGTGAAGCTGCTCCTCGGCCTTGCCGAGGTGCCCACGCCCCACGACGCGGCCGACGCGCTGGCGGTCGCGATCTGTCACCTGCACAACCAGGGGCCGGAGATGATCACCGAGCACCTGCGCGCGACGCGGTCGAAACCGAAGTCCTGGCGCGACTACAAGCCCGAGTGACGGCGAAGAGGGGACACGAGCACGCGTCCGGAGGTGGTCACGTTGTGATTGCGAGACTGATCGGCCGGCTGATCGAAAAACAGGCGACGCGCCTGGTCGTGGACGTGCACGGCGTCGGGTACGAGGTGCACGTGCCGCTCTCCACCTTCTATTGCCTGCCTGAGCCGGGCGGCGAGGTTTCGCTGCGCGTTCACACGCACGTGCGCGAAGACGCGCTGTCGCTGTTCGGGTTCGCGACGACCCTCGAACTGCTGGTGTTCGAGCGGCTGATCACGATCAGCGGGATTGGCCCGAAGCTGGCGCTGTCGGTGCTCTCCGGCATCGATGCGGCCGACCTCGTTCGGGCCGTGCAGGCCGGCGACGTCGGCCGCCTGACGCTGATTCCCGGCGTCGGCAAGAAGACCGCCGAGCGGATCGGCCTCGAGCTGAAAGACCGGATGCCGCCGCAGTTGACCGCGGAACTCGCGGCGGCCCCTGGCGGGCCGGCGGGGGAGACGACGCTCCGGGCCGACCTGCTCTCGGCCCTGCTGAATCTGGGATATCATCGACCTCTTGCGGAGCAGGCCGTGGACGCGGCGCTGAAAACGCCGGGCGATCAGACCTTCGAGCGCATGCTGAAGCAGACACTTCGGGAGATCGGACGACGATAGGGATCTTGCGATCGAGGGATCTGAATCGGTCGCACGACCGCCCGATCGCCAGACGCGAATGCGATGGATGACCGACTGATCACACCGGCGCGCGTCGATGAGGACGCGCAGTTCGAGGCTGGGCTTCGGCCGCGCACGCTCGATGAGTACATCGGGCAGGAGCGCGTCCGCGACAACCTCGTGGTGTCGATCACGGCGGCCCGCCAGCGGGGCGAGGCGCTCGATCACATCCTCCTCTACGGTCCGCCCGGGCTCGGAAAGACGACGCTGGCGTACGTGATCGGGAACGAGCTGGGCGTGCCCGTGCGATCGACCTCGGGGCCGGTGCTCGAGAAGCCCGGCGACCTCGCGGCGATGCTGAGCAACCTCAAGGAACGCGAGGTGCTCTTCATCGACGAGATCCACCGCATGTCGCCGATAATCGAGGAAATCCTCTATCCCGCCATGGAGGACTACCAGATCGACATCATGATCGGCCAGGGACCGAGCGCCCGTTCCGTGAAGCTGCCGGTTCCGCCGTTCACGTTGATCGGATCGACGACCCGCGCCGGGCTCCTCACCTCGCCGCTCCGGAGCCGCTTCGGGATCGTGCACCGGCTGGATTTCTACACGAACACCGACCTGGAGGAGATCGTCCGGCGGTCGGCCCGCATCCTGGGCGTGGTGATCCACGACCGCGCGGCGGAAGAGATCGCCCGGCGATCGCGGGGCACCCCGCGCGTGGTCAACCGGCTGCTGCGCCGCGTGCGCGACTACGCGCAGGTGCGCGCCGCCGGCGAGATCACGCTGCCGGTCGCGGAGGCGGGGTTGAAGCTGCTCGAGGTGGACGAGCACGGGTTCGACGAGATCGACCGCCGACTGCTGAGGACGATCATCGACAAGTTCGGCGGCGGCCCGGTCGGGCTCAACACGATTTCGGCGGCCATCTCCGAAGAGAAGGACGCGATCGAGGATATCTACGAGCCGTTCCTGATCCAGATCGGCTTCCTGGATCGGACGCCGCGCGGACGCGTGGCCACGGTGCGGGCGTACGAGTACTTCGGTCTCCAAGCCCCCGACAGGGATCAACGCTTGTGGTAGGAGCGTTCGAGCAGGGCCGAAAGCCCTGCTCTGGAACAGGAGGACGCGAGTGGCGAGCGACGGTCAGACCCGCATTCCCGATCATCGGCCCGCAGGCCTTGGCTGCGGCAGGCCCACGGAAATCAGCAGCCTCGCAACCTACGTGCCGCCTCGCCTGTTGACCAACCAGGACCTCGAGAAGCTCGTCGACACGACCAACGAGTGGATCCTGCAGCGAACCGGCATTCATACCCGACACATCGTCGATCCCGGCGTGGCGACGTCAGACCTCGGCAAGGAAGCCGCCATCGAGGCCATCGCGCAGGCCGGCCTGACACCCGATGATATCGACCTGATCATCGTCGGCACGACGACGCCGGATATGTTCTTTCCGAGCACAGCGGCGCTCATCCAGCACAAGATCGGGGCCCACCACGCGTGGGGGTTCGACGTCGCCGGGGCCTGCTCGGGCTTCAATTTCGCCCTGACCACGGCCAGCCAGCTCGTCTCCACCGGCCGCCACAACCATGCGCTGGCCGTCGGCGCAGACGTGATGTCGAGCATCGTCGACTACCAGGACCGTGCGACGTGCGTGTTGTTCGGCGACGGCGCAGGCGCCGTCGTCGTGAGCGCGGCGAAGGACCCGAAGTTCGGGATTCTCGATTTCGCGCACGAGATCGATGGCAGTGGCGGGCAGTTCCTCCAGATGCCGGCCGGCGGCAGCCTGCGCCCCGCCAGCCACGAGACGGTGGAGCAGCGCCTGCACTACGTCAAGCAGGACGGCCAGGCCGTGTTCAAGTTCGCGGTGCGGAAGACGGAAGAAATCTGCCGCGTGATCATGCAGCGGAACAACCTGACCGCCAGTGACATCGGGCTGTTCATCTCTCACCAGGCCAACCGCCGAATCATCACCGCGGCCGCCGACCGCCTCGGCATCGAAGACTCGAAAGTCATCATCAACCTCGAGAAGTTCGGCAACACGACCGCCGCGACGATTCCGCTCGCGCTGAACGACTGCGTCCAGGACGGCCGGCTCGAGAAGGGCGACCTCGTGCTGCTGGCGTCGGTGGGCGCCGGCTTCACCGTGGGCAGCGTGCTGCTGCGCTGGGCCATCTGACGGGTGGCGGCTGGCAGTTGTCAACTGCCAGCCCGGGAACCCATCCCGACTCGGACGCGGTGTTGCCGAGTGTCCCGTTATTGCACATCACCACCCGCTTGCCGTCCGAACCCTTCCTGGGGGCCGTACCCAGGCAGGATGCTGCCTGACCCGTCCCTGACGGGAAGCCCCAAACGGAAACGGTAGAAAACGGCCACATTCTGCGTTCTCCGTTCAAACCGAGCCACTCTTCAGCGGTCAGCAAGAGGATCGCCGGAGAGCCACCCACAGACCTGCGTCCGAGTTTGTTTCGGAAAAACACGTCCGTGTCGCGCAACGGGACACCCCTTGGTGACGAAGAACGCTAGCAAATTGAAGAATTGGCCACACCCGACCGCCTGGTGATGTTTAATAACTGCACACTCGGATATCGATCCGCCAAATTCGCAGATGTGAACAAATCCCGTAACACTTTTGTTTTCTTGTAGTTGTCTTGTATCGTCTCGGGGTCTGACGAGGTGGCCGTCCAATTGCTCTGCTCGGTAGCGTGAAACTCATACGACTTGTCTTCATCACCGTAGTCGTGGCGGCAGGCGTCGCAGGTAGTCCGAGCCCGGCCGCCGCTCAGCACCGTCAGGCCAAACTCGATCAGGCACTTGCGAACGCGGCGGTCAGCGACACCGGTGTCCAGCGAATCATCGTTCGCGCGAAACCTGGTGCCCGGTCGACCGTCAAGAACCTGCTCGCGGCCAGCGGTTACCGCATTACGGGCGAGCACCCGTCGATCGACGGGCTCGCAGTTGACGTCCCCTCGGCGGCCCTCCTCCGTCTCGCCGAGAATCCCAACATCGCCTCCATTTCCTCCGACGCCATCGTCGCTCCCACCGGCGGCTTCGGGCCGCGGGACTCTGCTCGAGGGCTGAGGGGGGGCGGGAACGTCCTTCGAAGCACGCTCGGACTCGACGCGAGCTCACCCACGGGCGCCGGCGTCGGCGTGGCCATCATCGACTCCGGCATCGAGCCGACCCGGGAATTCTCCGGGCGCATTGCGGGGTTCCTCGACCTCACCGGCGGCACGGTTCGTCATGCGGCCCCATATGACGACTACGGGCATGGCACACACGTCGCCGGGCTGATTGCCGGCAATGGCGTGCTGTCTGCGTTGCAGTACACGGGCGTCGCGCCCGGAGCCCGTGTGACGATGTTCAAGGTGCTCGACGCGACCGGCCAGGGGCGTACGAGCGACGTCGTCCGCGCCATCGAGTACATCCTTCAGAATCATGAGCGCCTCCGCATCGACATCATCAATCTCTCGATCGGTCACCCGGTCCTCGAGCCGGCCGCATCCGATCCCCTCGTGCAGGCCATCGAGAAGGCAACGCAGGCGGGGCTCGTGGTCGTCGCGGCCGCCGGAAACTGCGGGATCAACCCGGTCACGGGCGAACCGGGGTACGCCGGCGTCACGTCTCCGGGAAACGCGCCGTCGGCCATCACTGTCGGTGCCCTGCTCACGCAAGGAACGCCGATCAGGTCGGATGACCAGGTGGCCACGTTCAGTTCGCGCGGGCCGACCTGGTACGACGCGTTCGCGAAGCCGGATGTCGTTGCGCCCGGAGACCGGCTGGTGTCGGTGGGCGTGCCGGGGAGCACCCTCTACGAGCAGTACCCCTCGCTGCACGTGTCAGGGGCGATCGGCGGCCACTATCTGCGGTTGAGCGGGACGAGCATGGCCACCGCCGTGACGACGGGCGTGGTCGCCCTCGCCATCGAAGCCAACCGCGATCGCGCGCCCAGACAGCAGGCGCCGCTCTCGGCAAACGCGCTGAAGGCCATCCTCCAGTTCTCCGCGCTCCCCGTCCACGACACCGCCGGTGCCGAGTACGACCGACTGACTGAAGGCGGCGGGGGACTCAACGCTGGAGGCGCCATCGAACTCGCAAGGGCCGTTGACACGGAAGCACCACAGGGCACTCATTGGATCGCACCCGAACCCCAACCGACGACAACGATCGCGGGCGAGGAACTGCCGTGGGCCCAGAACATCGTGTGGGGCGTCTGGGAGGTGCCGGGGTCGGTCTTCTACACCAACGCGCCCTGCTGGGGCAGCAATATCGTGTGGGGCGTATCCGACGGCCAGAACATCGTGTGGGGCGTGTCCGACAACGTCGTGTCCGGCACGAACATCGTGTGGGGCGTCAACATCGTGTGGGGCGTCAACATCGTATGGGGCGTCAACATCGTGTGGGGCGTCAACCTGCTCGGGACTACTGACCCGGGGAATCCCGGCCAAGTGGCGTGGGGACAAGTGGGAGGACCGGCGAACACCGCATGGGGACGCCTGGACGCGACCAATATCGTGTGGGGTGTTACCCGGAACATCGTGTGGGGCGTCAACGACAGCAGCGTGCAGACGGCAAGAGTGGGGGTGGGTGGAGATCGATGATTGAGAAGATGCCGTTCAAGCTGGGATGCGACCTGGAGACGATTGTCTCGCCCGTCGGACAGCCGGGCGCCGGGTCGGCGTCGGGCTGGCAACTGGGACTGCCGGAACTGACCGACGAACTGGTGACGCTACGCGAAGTCCGGATCTCCGATGCGCCATCGCTCGTGGCGATGCTGTCGACGGACGAAGTGCGCCGCTACATGAATCCGCCCCCGAGCGATGTCGCGGGCTTCGAGCGCTTCATCGCGCGGGCACAGGCTGAACGCAGCGCGGGCAGCCACGTGTGCTTCGCCGTCGTCCCGAAAGCCTACGACGTGTCGATCGGCATCTTCCAGGCGCGGCAGCTCGACGCGTTGTTCACGATGGGCGAGTGGGGCGCGGCCTTGGGATCGCAGTTCTGGGGGACGGGGGTCTTCGAGGCCGGCGCCCGCCTCATGATCGATTTCCTGTTCGAGAGAGTCGGTCTTCACCGCCTCGAAGCGCGAGCCGCCGTCCAGAACGGGCGAGCGAACGGCGCAGCCCGCAAGATGGGTGCGGTGCCGGAAGGCGTGGCGCGCCAGGGGATGACATGCCGGGGCCGGTACCACGACCAGCTGATGTGGTCGATCCTCGCCGACGACTGGCGACAGTCGAAGGTCGACCAGTGGCCCATGGTGCACTAAGCGTCGACGCGATACCGGCGGGGCAAGGGGCCTCGGCCCTGCGTGCGCAGGCCTGAAGGTGCGAGCCATGTCCATGGGGCCGCCAGTGGAACGTCGCGAGCCGCCAGCCGGGATACACTGTCCACGTGGACGTGGCCCTTTTCGACTTTTGCCTTCCAGTAGAGCAGATTGCGCAGCAGCCGGCCGTCGAGCGGGAAGCGGCGCGACTGTTGGTGCTCGACCGCTCGTCGGGTGCGATCGTCGCTCATTCCACCGTGCATGCCTTGCCCGAGTTCCTCCGGGAGGGCGATCTCCTGGTTCTCAATAACACCAAGGTCTTTCCAGCGAGGCTGCTCGGCCATCGCGATTCGACTGGTGGTGCCGTCGAATGCCTGCTGGTCCGGCGCCTGGACGCCGACCGGTGGGAAGCCCTGATGCACCCGGGACAGAAGCTCCACCCGAGCGCAGAGGTCTCGTTCACCGGCGCCGGCCTGACGCTCCGTGCGAAGGTGCTGGAACAGCATTTTCACGGTCGGCGAACGATCAGGTTGTGGAGCGACGACGGTGGAGACGTCGATCGGATCGTCGACGTCATCGGGCACATGCCACTGCCGCCGTACATCCACCGGGCCGACGATTCATACGATCGCGAGCGATATCAGACGGTGTACGCCCGGACCCGCGGCTCCATCGCGGCGCCGACCGCGGGCCTGCACCTCACGACGGGGCTCCTCGAGCGGTTGTCCGTGGAAGGCGTCGAGCGCGCGGCCGTCACACTGCACGTCGGCTACGGCACGTTCAAGCCCGTTCGCGTCGAGCAGGTCGAGGACCACCTCGTGGATCCCGAGGAATTCAACGTGTCGCCCGAGGCCGCATCGTCCATCAACGCCGCGATCGGGGAAGGCCGCCGTGTGGTTGCTGTCGGCACCACCACCACGAGGGCGCTGGAAACGGCGGGCGTGGCTGGCGGGGGACGAGTCGTTGCAGGCCCAGGGACGAGCGACCTCTTCATTCATCCCGGCCATCGCTTCCGCGTCGTGCGCGGGTTGCTCACGAATTTCCACCTCCCGAAGTCGTCGCTCCTGATGCTGGTCTGTGCCTTCGTGGGGCGCGAGGCCGTGCTCGACGCCTACCGCGAAGCGGTCGCGCGCGGCTACCGGTTCTACAGTTATGGCGATGCGATGCTGGTTCTTTGACAGGACAAGAGACAGAAGACAGAATCCAGGAGCCGTCTTATGACATTCCCCTACGAGGAATTCGACCTGTCCGGGATTCACACCTACCCGCTGAAGAGCAGGCACAGCAAGATCCGGGCCGAGGATTTCGCCAAGCCGTACCAGCCCGGCTCGGGGATGACCGGATTTCTCGATTCTCTGCCGTCGATCCTGGCCGCCCGGGATTTCTGTGCGGTGGTGGCTGCGATGTCCGCGGCTCGTGCCTCTGGTCGGGGCATTGTCTGGGGAATCGGCGCGCACGTGATCAAGACCGGGCTCGCCCCGGTGCTGATCGACTTGATGGAGCGCGGCTTCGTGTCGGCGCTCGCGACCAACGGCGCGGGGATCATTCACGACTTCGAGATTGCGTTGTCGGGCGGCACGTCCGAAGATGTGGAGGCCTCGCTCGGTGCGGGCCAGTTCGGCATGGCGGATGAGACCGGCCGTTTGCTGAACGGTGCCATCAACGAGGGCGTGGCGGCGGGTCTGGGCCTCGGCCAGGCGGTGGGCAAATACCTCTGCGAGAAGCACCCGCAGCACGAGCGGTCTTCGGTGGCCGCTTCCGCGTTCCGGTTGGGGATTCCGCTGACCGTGCACGTCGCGCTCGGGACCGACATCATCCACATGCATCCTGCGGCGTCGGGCACCGCCCTCGGCGAAGGAAGCCTTCGCGATTTCCGATATTTCACGTCGAGCGTGGCGCGTCTCGAGAAGGGCGTGTACCTCAACTGCGGCTCGGCCGTGGTCTTGCCCGAAGTGTTCCTGAAGGCGGTCTCGCTCGCACGGAACCGGGGATGCCGTCTCGAGGGGCTGACGACGGTCACGCTGGATTTTGCGAAGCTGTACCGGCCGCAGGTCAACGTGGTCAGCCGTCCGACGGCGGGCGTCGGACGGGGCTACTACCTGGTCGGTCACCATGAACTTCTTATCCCGCTGCTCGCCGCCGCGCTGGTTGAGAGCATCGAGAAGCCATGATAAAATCAGCGTTTACGCCGGTGTAGCTCAGTTGGTTAGAGCACGCGGCTCATATCCGCGGAGTCCGGGGTTCAAGTCCCTGCACCGGCACCAGATTCACCTCTCGCCTCAGTGCGCTCGCTCTCGATGTCTGTCCTCACCGAGCGAGTCTGCCGGACGATTGTTCGACATCGCCTGCTCCCGCCTGGCGCGCGCGTGCTCGTGGCCGCGTCGGGCGGCGCAGACTCCACGGCCCTCGTCTGCCTGTTGAGGGATGCCGCGACCCGGTTGGGGATCGAGCTGGCGGGTCTCGCGCACTTCAACCACATGCTTCGTGGCGCCGCCGCGGACGCGGACGAGCAGTTTTGCCGCGACATGGCCGACCGACTTTCGCTCCCGTTCGACGCAGGTCGGGGAGACGTGCGCGCCGCCGCGCGGCGGTGGGGCACGTCGATCGAGGACGCCGGGCGTCGCCTCCGATACGAGTTCCTTGGCGGGGCGATGTCGCGGATCGGCGCCAGTCACCTGGCTGTCGGCCACACGCGGGACGACCAGGCAGAGACCTTGCTCCTGAACCTGCTCAGGGGAGCAGGGACGACCGGCCTCGGCGGGATGCCGGCCTGTCGAGGGACGATCGTGCGGCCGCTGCTCGACTGCGCGCACCAGGAACTGGTCGACTGGCTGGCGGCGTCCGGCGTTCCATTCCGCGAGGACGAGTCGAATCTCGATCGCCGGTATCTACGGAACCGCGTGCGGCACGACGTCCTGCCCGTCATGGCGAAGGTGGTGCCGTCCGCCGGCGCTTCGCTGGCTCGCGCCGCCGAGATCGCGCGGGCGGACGCCGAGTATCTGGACGACCAGGCGGCCGGCGCGCTGACGCGGATGTCTCATGAATCGGGCGCCCAGGGGTTGTCCCTGGACGCCGGCGCCCTCGCCGCCATGCCAACCGGTCTCGCCCGCCGGGTCGCTCATTTGGCGCTGCGGCTCCGGGCTGGCGGCCGATTCGTCGGGTTCGAGCAGGCCGAGCGACTCGTTGCCCTGTCTCGCGGAGAGCTGCGCGGGCCGCTGAAACTGCCAGGCCAGCGTGCGGAGTTGGTCGAACCAGGGCGGTTGACGCTCACCTCCACCACCGGCCGCGGCGTTCGGGAGGAAGAAAGAACCAGCTCATCCAGGACCTTTTTCCGTGTCTCGTTGTCTATACCAGGAGAGGCTGTCCTCGATGACCGCCGCGTGGTTTCGTCTGAACTTCGCCCTGGCGATCTGGTCGCGATGGGTTTGGACGCGCCGAACGTCGATCCAGGAACCGCCGTGCTGGATGCTGACCTGGTATCCGGGCTGTCGGTGAGGTTTCGTCGACCCGGTGACCGGTTCCGTCCGTTGGGGCTGGCAGGCCACAAGAAGCTCCAGGACTTCTTCGTGGACCGCAAGGTGCCTCGTGCCGAGCGCGACCGGACGCCGCTCGTCGTGGACGGGAGCGACCGGGTCGTGTGGGTAGCCGGGCACGCCATTTCCGGGGATTTCTGCGTGAGCGGGCATACGCGCGCCGTGGTAATCTTGAAGCTGAGGGGAGAAAGAGATTGAACTCCACGCTCAAGAGTCTGTTGTTCTGGATGGTGCTGGTCGTCGTCGGCGTGCTGATCTGGAATTTCTCCACCAA
Source organism: Vicinamibacterales bacterium (assembly GCA_036381995.1). Taxonomy (GTDB): domain Bacteria; phylum Acidobacteriota; class Vicinamibacteria; order Vicinamibacterales; family Fen-181; genus FEN-299. The sequence continues at coordinate 10,413 of DASVIS010000181.1, forward strand.
CTTCCAGCAGCGCGACAGCGTGATCAGCTTCAGCGAGTTCATGGAGAAGGTCAACGGCGGCCAGGTCGCCCAGGTGACGATCACCGGGAGCGAGGTGACCGGGATCTACAAAGCGGCCAACGAGACCTTCAGGACGTATGCGCCGGGTCAGTACGACGGGCTCGCCAACAAGCTCATCGAAAAAGGCGTGCAGGTCACCGCGAAGGAGCCGAGCATCAGCCCGTGGTCGACGATCTTCTATTCGTGGGCCCCGATTCTGCTGATGATCGGCTTCTGGATCTTCCTGATGCGCCAGATGCAGAGTGGCGGCAACAAGGCGATGTCGTTCGGGAAGAGCAAGGCCAAGCTGTCGTCCAGCGCGCAGAAGAAGGTGACGTTCAAGGACGTCGCGGGAGTCGACGAGGCGAAGGAAGAACTGCAGGAGATCATCGAGGTTCTGAAGGAGCCGCAGAAGTTCCAGAAGCTCGGCGGGCGGATTCCGAAGGGCATCCTCCTGATGGGTGCTCCGGGAACGGGCAAGACGCTGCTCGCGCGCGCGGTGGCTGGCGAGGCGAACGTTCCGTTCTTCTCGATCAGCGGCTCTGACTTCGTGGAGATGTTCGTCGGCGTCGGCGCCTCCCGCGTGCGAGACCTGTTCGAGCAGGGAAAGAAGAACGCGCCCTGCATCGTCTTCATCGACGAAATCGACGCGGTCGGCCGCCACCGCGGCGCGGGCCTCGGCGGCGGGCACGACGAGCGCGAGCAGACGCTCAACCAGTTGCTGGTCGAGATGGACGGCTTCGAGTCGAACGAGGGCGTCATCCTCGTCGCTGCGACGAACCGTCCCGACGTGCTCGACCCGGCGCTGCTGCGGCCCGGTCGGTTCGATCGCCGCATCGTGGTGAACCGTCCCGATGTGAAGGGCCGCGAAGGGATTCTCGGCGTCCACACGCGGAAGATCCCGTTGTCCGACGATGTCAACGTCAGCGTGCTCGCGCGCGGCACGGCCGGCTTCTCCGGAGCGGATCTTGCGAACCTGGTGAACGAGGCGGCGCTCTATGCCGCGCGGCTCAACCAGAAGGTCGTCCGGATGCTCGACTTCGAGTTCGCCAAGGACAAGGTGCTGATGGGCACCGAGCGGAAGTCGATGATCATCAGCGATGACGAGAAGCGCGTCACCGCGCTGCACGAGGCCGGTCACGCGCTCCTGGCGGTGCTGCTGCCGGGGGCGGATCCGATCCACAAGGTGACGATTATTCCCCGTGGCATGGCGCTCGGCCTCACGCAGCAGTTGCCCGTGGACGAGAAGCACAACCTCTCGCGCACCTACCTGGAAGACCAGATTTCGATCCTGCTGGGCGGGCGTATCGCGGAAGAGATCACTGTCGGCAACGTGACGACAGGGGCCGGCAACGACCTGGAGCGCGTGACCGACCTCGCCCGCCGCATGGTGTGCGAGTGGGGCATGAGCCAGTCGATGGGGCCGCTGACCTTCGGCAAGAAGGAGGAGCAGATCTTCCTCGGCCGCGAGATCGCTCAGCACCAGGACTACAGCGAGGACACGGCGATCAAGATCGATCAGGAGGTCAAGGGGATCGTCAGCATGCAGTACGAACGGGCGTACGCGATGCTCTCGGAGCACCGCGACGCGCTCATGCGCATTGCCGAAGCGCTGCTGACGCGCGAAGTGCTCGACGGCGATCAGGTGCGCCGCCTGGCCGACGGCGCCACGGCGGGAGAGCTGGGACAGGCCGTGGCGGCCGCCCCGACCGACTCGATCGATGAGGACCTGCGCGCGCGGCAGCGCGAGCGCCCTTCGATGGTTCCTCCGCTTCAGCCCATCCAGAAACCGGTACCGCAGGGATAGAGAGCCGCGAACGGGAGGCAGGCAGGCCCGCCTTCCGTTGCGCGGTCTCTTCGGACTACGTTGCACGCACGCCGACTCTACATCGTGCCCCTCACGGGTGGTCGCCGCCTCGAACTGGGCGAGCGCACACTCGTGATGGCCATCATCAACATCACACCCGATTCCTTCGCCGACAAGACGCCGTCCATCGATCCGGCTCGTGCCCTCGACCTGGCACAGGCCGCCGAGGCGCAGGGCGCGGACATTCTGGACCTCGGTGCCGAATCGACGCGTCCCGGCTCGGCGGCCGTCGAGGCCGACGAGGAAGCCGCGCGCCTGCTTCCCGCGCTGCGGGCGATTACCGCGCGCTCCCGTCTCCCGGTCTCCATCGACACCAGCAAGTCGGCGGTCGCCCGGGCCGCGCTGGACGAAGGCGCGGCGATAGTGAACGATATCTCCGGCCTAAGGTATGATCCGGGCCTCGGGCAGGTCGTGGCAGCGGCCGGCGCCGGCCTGGTGCTGATGCACATGCGCGGCACCTCGCGCGAGATGTATCGCGAGGCCTCGTACCGCGATGTCGGCAGGGAGGTGCGCGACGAACTCGCCGAAAGCCTGGTCGCCGCGGAACTGGCGGGCGTCGCGCGGGATGCCACCCTCGTTGATCCCGGGCTGGGGTTCGCCAAGCGTGCCGAACACAGCTACGAGGCGCTGGCGCGCCTGTCGGAACTCACCTCGCTCGACCGTCCGATCCTGGTCGGGAGCTCGCGGAAGTCGTTTCTGACGCGCGGGCTCGGCAACGTGCCGCCGGAAGACAGGGATTGGGGTACGGCCGCGACGGTCGCGGCCGCCATTCTCGAGGGCGCCCACATCGTGCGGGTCCACGCGGTCGGCGAGATGGTACAGGTTGCGCGGGTCGCCGACGAGATCGTCAGGGGGATGGGCAGGTTGTGACGTTCGTCGAATCCCTCCTCTCCGTGGCTCGCCACTTCGGCTGGCGGGACCTCCTCGATGTCCTCATCGTGGCGGTCGCGATCTACGAGATCCTCAAGTTGATCCGCGGGACGCGGGCAGTACAGATGGGGCTCGGCGCGGGCCTGCTGGTCCTCCTGTTCTACCTCTCGCGGTGGGGCCATCTCGAGACGGTGAACTGGCTCATCCGCAACGTGGTGGGCTACCTCGTGTTCGCCTTGATCGTCCTCTTCCAGGCTGACATTCGCCGGGCGCTGGCGCACTTCGGCCGCACGCCGTTCGGGAGTTACTTCGCCCGCACCGAACGGGCCGAGGATACGATCGAGGAGATCGTGGTGGCCGCGGGGCTGCTGTCCGGCCAGCGTGTCGGCTGCATCATCGCCATCGAGCGGAACATCGGCCTGCGGAACTACATCGAGGGCGGGATTCCCCTCGACGCGACGGTCACCAACGACCTGCTCGTCACCATCTTCCGTCCCGGCACGCCGCTGCACGACGGGGCTGTGATCATCCAGGGTGAACGGATCGCGGCGGCGGCGTGCTTCCTGCCGCTGACGGTGAATCCCCGCGTCAGCAAGGACTTCGGAACCCGGCATCGTGCCGCGATCGGCCTGACCGAGGAGACCGACGCCGTGACCGTGATCGTGTCGGAGGAAACCGGCCGCATTTCGCTCGCGCTCGAGGGCGGCATCGACAGCGGGTTGACGACCGATACGCTCCGTGTGCGCCTGCGCGAACTGCTGACGACCCGGCGCCGGGAATCGCGCGAGTTGTCGCGCCCGATGGACGAGTGATGGCTTACCACCCGTTCCGCCATCTCGGTTTGAAGTTCCTGTCGGTGGCCGTGGCCCTCGGCCTGTGGTTCACCGTGGCCGGAGAGCAGACGGTCGAACGCAGCCTGCGCATCCCGCTGGAACTGCGCAACCGGCCCGAGCGCCTCGAGTTGGTGGAGGGCCCGCCGGCCACCGTGGAGGTGCGCGTGCGCGGGACGTCCGGGTTGCTCGGCCAGTTGTCGCAGGGCGACGTAGTGGCCATGATCGACCTGTCGCCCGCAAAGCCCGGGCATCGGTTCTTCCACCTGACCCGGACCCAGGTGCGTGTGCCGTTCGGTGTCGAGGTCGTCGACGTGACCCCCGGCACGATCTCGTTGAGGTTCGAGCCGATGCAGTCGCGAAAGGTGCCGGTTGTGCCGCTGATCGAAGGAGAGCCGGCCCCGGGTTACCTTGTCGGCAAGGTGAGCGTCGATCCGACGATGGCAGAGGTCGCCGGGCCCGAAAGCGCGCTGCAACGCCTCAAGGAGGCCGACACGGAGCCGGTCTCCGTGTCCGGCGCGCGCGCGACGATTCGCGAAGCCGTCACCATCGGGGTGAGCGACACCAGCCTGCGCCTCACGGAGCCCGTCAATGCGACCGTCACCGTCCAGATTGAGCCGATGCCGGTCGACAGGCTGGTGGCCCAGGTTCCGGTGCACATCCACAATGCGGGCCGGGGACTCTCAGCCCAGGTGGTTCCCGCCGCCATCGTCGTCGCCGCGCGCGGGTCCAAGGACGCGGTCGACGCCCTCCGCCCCGATTCCATCGCCGCGTACGTGGATCTTGCCGGCCTCGGACCGGGCCGGTACAATCTCTCGGTCCGGGTCGAGCCCCCGTCGGAGGTCGTGGTGGTCAGGACCGCGCCCGCGACCGTGCAGGTGAGGATCAAGTAGCGTCTTTTTCCGGACGCTCCGCGGTTGACGATCGAATCCTGGTTTGCACACCGATGTCAGAACGACTCTTTGGAACGGATGGCGTGCGGGGTCGCGCTGGTTCACCGCCGCTCGACGCGCACACGGTTCGCCGGCTGGGTGCCGCACTCGTCCGCGCCTTGCCGTGCGCCTCGGACGAACACCGCCTGCTGATCGGGCGCGACACCCGCGAATCGGGCGAGTGGATCGGCAGGGAACTTGCCCACGGCGCGCGAACGGCGGGAGGCATCGTCACCAGTGCCGGCGTCATCTCGACCCCGGCCATCGCCTACCTGACGCGCGAGAGCATCTACGACGCGGGCGTGGTGATTTCGGCGTCGCACAACCCCTTCGAGGACAACGGCATCAAGGTGTTCTCCGGGGCCGGCGAGAAGTTCACCGAGCGCCTCGAACTGGAGATCGAGCAGATCGTGTCGGATCCATCCTGGACGGTGCCCGATGACGGTGCCCCGGTCCTCGAGGACGCCGACCTCTCCCGACGATACCTGGAACATGCCAGGGCGGCGCTTCCCGCCGCACGCGCCTTGAATGGGCTGCGCGTGGCCATGGACTGCGCCCATGGCGCCACGGCGGGGCTGGCGCCCCGCCTGTTGGCGGACCTGGGATTCGACGTCGTCGCGATTGGGTGCTCGCCCGACGGAAGGAACATCAATTTCGGGTGCGGGTCCACACACCCGGAACGGCTGGCGCGGGCGGTGGTCGAGCAGGGGTGCCGGCTGGGAATCGCGTTCGACGGCGACGGTGACCGCGCGATCTTCGTGGACCACCGCGGACGGATCGTGGATGGCGATGCGATCATGTTGCTCGCGGCGCGGCACCTCCAATCGACCGGCCGCCTGAAGAACCGTGCCATCGTCGCGACCGTGATGAGCAACATCGGCCTCGAGATCGCGCTGCGCGAGAGCGGCATCGACCTCGTGCGCTGCCAGGTCGGAGACAAGTACGTGATGGAGGAGATGATTCGGCGCGATCTCGCGCTCGGTGGCGAGCAGTCTGGACACATCATCTTCTCGGAATTCCTCTTCACGGGCGACGGCCTGGTGACGGCGTTGAACGTCCTGCAGGTGATGGCGGCGACGGGGCGCGACCTGGCGGACCTGGCGTCGCAACTCACGACCTACCCGCAGATCCTGCTGAACGTCCGCGTGCGGACGAAGACGGACCTGCGCGACGTGCCGCCGGTCGCGGCCGTGGTGGCCGACGTGGAACGTCAACTGGGCGCGACCGGCCGCCTGCTCGTCCGCTACTCCGGCACGGAGCCGCTGCTGCGGATCATGCTCGAGGGAGAGGACCAGGACCAGATCCGCGCGTGGGCGGAACAGATCGCAGCCGAGGTGCGGACGCATCTCGCATGACAGGGTGATTCGTGAGTGGCGGTCGCCGACCGTCGAAGGAGAAGCGTTTTCATGGCAGATCTCGATAATCTGAAAGAGACGAAGGACTATCACTTCGATATCCCGGCCCGGAACAAGGCCTTCTTCCTCAAGGGCGCCGGCGCCCTCGACTGGGGCATGCAGAACCGCTTGTCCCGCATCTTCAACCCCCGCTCAGGTCGCACGGTGATGCTGGCGATCGACCACGGGTACTTCCTCGGGCCGACCTCTGGCCTCGAGCGGATCGATGTGAACATCGTGCCGCTGCTGCCGCACTGCGACGCGCTCATGCTCACCCGTGGCATCCTGCGGACCACGGTCCCTCCCGCGTTCAGGCACGGAGTGGTGATGCGCGCCAGCGGCGGTCCGAGCATCCGCAAGGAACTGTCGAACGAACTGCTCGCGGTGGACATGGAAGACGCGCTGCGCATGAACGTGTCGGCCATGGCGGTGCAGGTCTACGTCGGCGGCGAGTTCGAGACGCAGACCGTCACCAACATGACGAAGATGGTCGACATGGGCAACCGCTACGGCATGCCGACGCTCGGCGTCACCGCGGTCGGCAAGGACATGGCGCGGGACGCGCAGTACTTCCGCCTCGCGACGCGAATCTGCGCCGAGCTTGGCGCGCAGTTCGTCAAGACCTACTACGTGTCCGAGGGCTTCGAGACCGTGACCGCGTCGTGCCCGGTGCCGGTCGTCATGGCGGGCGGGAAGAAGCTGCCCGAGATCGAGGCCCTCACGATGGCCTACCGTGCCGTCAGCGAGGGCGCCGCGGGTGTGGACATGGGCCGCAACATCTTCCAGTCGGAAGCGCCGGTTGCCATGATCCAGGCGGTGCAGAAGGTCGTCCACGAGCTGATGCAGCCCGAGCACGCGTTCGAGCTGTACCAGACGCTCAAGCACGAGCACAAGCCGGCCATCGTCGCGTGACTCCCCCGGTTGCGCGACGCGGCCTCGGCCCAGCCATGACAAACGTCGAACGACTGCTCTCGCTCCGCCCCGCCGTCAGCGTCGGCCTGCTGACGGCGGATCTGCTCGCGCTCGGGTCCGAACTCTCGGTCCTCGAGCACTCCGGCATCGGCATCGTTCACGTGGACGTGATGGACGGATGCTTCACGCCGGCGATGACGGTCGGCCCGCCGTTCGTCAAGGCGATCGAGACGCCGCTCCTGAAGGACGTGCACCTGATGATCCGCGAGCCGCTGGCGACGCTGAACGACTATGCGGCCGCCGGCGCGGACATGATCACGGTGCACCAGGAGTCGTGCACGCACATCCACCGCGTCCTGCAGGCGCTGGGGAGGATGACGCACGCCGTCGATCCCGCGCGCGGGATCGTGCGCGGCGTGGCGCTGAACCCCGGAACGCCGCTCGAGGTGCTCGAACCGCTGCTGCCGGAGATGGACATGCTCCTGCTGCTCGCGGTCAATCCGGGCTGGGGAGGCCAGAAGTTCATCCCGGCGACGTTCGGTCGGATGACGAGGGCCAGGGCGATGATTGCCGCCTCTGGCCGCCAGGTCGTGCTGGGCGTGGACGGCGGCGTCACCAGGGACAACATCGCTGCAATTGTGGCAGCCGGCGCCGAATTGATCGTGACCGGGAGCGCCGTGTTCGACGGCAAAGCGGCGGCGGCCAATGCGGCCTTCATGCTGGGGGCGGTTGGCAGGGGTTGATCGGAATGGTGGCAGAGGCCAGTTGCGTTGCCAGTGGCCAGTGGTTGTTCCTTTGCAGAGGCAGACATGCGTTCTCGATGGGTCCAGGCAGACGCCGACCGGTTCGTTGAGCAGCACGCCGGCACGTGGGGCGAGGCCGTCGCGCTCCGCACGTACTCCGCGCGGCTCCTCGGCGCGGATCCGGCCCTGGTGCTGCACGGCGGCGGCAACACGTCCGTCAAGGGCACGCACACGACGATCGTCGGCGAGCAACGGGCGGCACTGTACGTGAAGGCTTCCGGCGTCGACATGGCGACGATCGAGCCGGTCGGTCACCTGGCGCTCGACCTGGACGAACTCCGAAAGCTCCGCGTTCTCGAGGATCTGGACGACGCCACGATGGCGCGCGAGTTGCGGGCCCGGATGTTCACCTCACCGCAGCCCAATGGCGCTCCGGTGCGGCAGGACTTCAGCCCTGCCCCTTCCATCGAAACGCTGGTCCACGCCTTTCTCCCGGGGCGGTTCATCGATCACACGCACGCCGACGCGGTGCTCGCGCTCACGAACCAGCCGGACGGCGACCGCCTCGTGCGTGGCGCGCTGGGTGACGACATCGTCGTGCTGCCGTATGTCGCACCGGGGTTCCTGCTGGCCAAGGCCGCCATCGATGCCATCGAGCGTCACCCTCACGCCCGAGCTCTCGTCTGGTCGCGCCACGGCATCGTCACGTGGGGCGAAACGGCCAGCGAGTCCTACGAGGCCATGATCGAGCTCGTGACGAAGGCCGAGCGCTGCCTGGAGTCGCGGGCCTCGCGAGTCCTGCGCGCAGCGGCGCCCACGCCCGTGACCCGGGCCGCCGAAAGGGTCGCCCTCGTGGCGCCGACGCTACGCGGCCTGCTCGCACCAAAGACCGGCGATGCGGACCGACCGTATCGCCGCGTGATCCTGCAGCCGCTGGTGACTGACGAGGTCTTGCGGTTCGTGGATGCCGATGGCGCCCGCGACCTCGCGCTCACACCGCCTCTGACCTCCGACCACCTGATTCGAACCAAGGCGTGGCCGGCGTGGGTGGAGGCGCCGGACTACGCGAACCCGGTGCATCTCGCGGAACAGCTCGCGGCGGCCGTGAACGACTACGCCGCGAAGTACGAGGCCTACGTGGCGCGCCACGCCGCACTCATGCCCGTCGGGATGTCGTCGTTCGATCCGCTGCCTCGCGTCGTGCTGATGCCCGGACTCGGGGCGCTCTGTGCCGGGCCCGATCTCGTGGCATCGACGATCGCCCGTGACATCACCGCGCAGACGCTCTCCGTGAAGGCGCGGGTGGCTGCGTTCGGGGCCTACGAAGGTCTTGGCGAGGCCGACCTGTTCAAGATGGAGTACCGGCCGCTCCAGCACGCGAAGCTGGAAGGCCGCGGCGTGGGGGCGCTCTCGGGCGAAGTGGCGCTCGTCACGGGCGCTGCCGGGGCGATCGGGTCGGGCGTGTGCCGCGAACTGCTCGAGCACGGATGCCTGATCGCGGCCACCGATCTGCCGGGCGCTGCACTGGACGGCCTGGTGTCGGAACTGGCGGTCTCGTTCGGTCCGCGCATCATCGGCGTGCCGCTGGATGTCACCGACCAGTGGTCGGTGGCAGCGGCGTTTCGCGTGGTCGCGGCGACCTGGGGCGGCGTGGACCTCGTCATCGTCAACGCAGGAATCGCGCATGTGGCCGCGCTCGACCAGATGGACCTCGAGGTCTTCCGCCGTCTCGAGCGCGTCAATATCGAGGGCACGCTTCTGGTCCTGGCCGAGACGGCCCGCCATTTCAGGGCACAAGGCACAGGCGGCGACGTCGTGCTCGTGTCGACGAAGAACGTGTTTGCCCCCGGGGCGAAGTTCGGGGCCTACAGCGCCACGAAGGCGGCCGCCCACCAGTTGGGGCGAATCGCCAGCCTCGAGATGGCCGACCTTGGCGTGCGGGTCAACATGGTGTCGCCCGACGCCGTCTTTTCGGACGGCAGCCGGAAGTCGGGCCTGTGGGCCGAAGTCGGACCGGATCGGATGCGCGCGCGCGGCCTGGATGAGGCAGGGCTCGAGGCGTACTATCGCAGCCGCAATCTGCTCAAGGCGGGCGTGACCGCGAGACACGTCGCCAACGCCGTCATGTTCTTTGCCACGCGCCAGACCCCGACCACGGGCTCGACCATCCCGGTGGATGGCGGTCTGCCGGACGCGACGCCGCGGTAGCCCGGACGAATCGGGGAAGACGAGAACAAAGAACTGAGAATTGGAAATTGCGAAGCGAAACGCGCCGAGGACGCATGCGACTAGCCGTGAACATCGACCACATCGCCACCATCCGCGAGGCGCGGAAGGCGCGCGAGCCTGAACCGGTGACGGCTGCCGTCCTGGCAGAACTGGCCGGGGCGCAGGGGATCACCGTGCATCTGCGCGGCGATCGGCGACACATCAAGGAGCGTGACGTCGAGTTGCTGCGCCAGGTGGTCTCGACCAAGCTCAATATCGAGATGGCCGCGACGGCCGAGATGACCAGTATTGCCGCGCGCATCCGGCCCGATCAGGTGACGCTCGTTCCCGAGCAACCGCACGAACTGACCACGCAGGGCGGCCTCGATGTCATCTCGAACCGGGCGGCGGTGTCCGGCGCGGTGGCCGCTCTCCGCGCCGCCGGCATACGCGTGAGCATCTTCATCGACGCGGACACCGCCCAGGTGGCGGCATCCAGGGACGTCGGTGCCGATGCAGTCGAGATCAACACCGGCGGCTACTCGGACGCGTCTCCTGCGGACCGCCCCGCGCGTCTCGGCGCCGTGCAGAAGGCCGCCTCCACGGCAGTCGCGCAGGGGCTCGAGGTGCTGGCCGGGCACGGCCTCACCTACGTGAACATCCGCCCAATCGCCGCCGTCAGCGAAATCGTCGAACTCAACATCGGCCACAGCATCGTCGCGCGTGCGGCGCTGGTCGGGCTCGAGAGAGCGGTCCGCGAGATGATCGCGCTGCTGGAGTGCCGATGAGACGGCGGGTCGCCCTGCTCACGTCGCTGCTCGTGCTTCTCGCCGCCGCCGTGCAGGCCGCGACCACGCAGGAGGTGTCGTTCCGCACGGACGATGGCGTGACCATCGCGGGCACGTTGTACTTGCCTGCGAGATCGGGTCCAGGGATCATCCTGTTGCACGCGCTCAGCCGGAGCCGCGAGGACTGGCAGGTGACGGCGGTCCGGCTTGCCGACGCCGGGTTCGTGGCCCTGGCGATCGATCTTCGGGGTCACGGGGCGTCGGGTCCGCCGCCGGAGGGCACCGACCTCCATGACCTGACGAAGATGATGGCCGACATCAGGGCGGCCCGCGCGTTCCTTGCATCCCGCCGCGAGGTGTCGCCAGACCGGATCGGGTTTGCCGGCGCCTCCATCGGCGCGAATCTCTCGATCCTCTTCGCCGCCAATGATCCCACCGTGCGGTCGCTGGCCTTGCTGTCGCCCGGCATCGACTATCGGGGGCTGCGGCCGGAAGCGGCGCTGAAGAAGTACGCCGAGCGGCCGGCCCTGCTCGTGGCCAGCCAGGAAGACAACTACGCGGCGAACTCCGCGCGTCAGCTCGCCAAAGCGGGTCCGGGTATCAGGGACCTCCGTATCCTGAGCGGCGCAGGCCACGGCACCGCGATGATCGCGCGGCAATCCGACCTGGCTGCGTCGCTGGTGGACTGGTTTCGTCGCACGCTGTTATGATCGAATGACTCCACTCGTGGATTGGACATGAAACCAGAGTCGATCGTCCTCGCCGTCGCCGGGGCCTTCTTCGGGCTCATTGTCGGCTGGGTCATCGGCAGCCAGCAGGCCGGGCCGTCCCGCTTCGCGTCCGCGCCCGCCGCCGTCGCCCAACCGGCACAGGCCGCTCCGGCGCAGGGCTCGATGCCGCCCGCGCAGCCGCCACGCGCGCTGGACGAGGCGCAGGTCCAGGCGCTGCGCGCGGCCGCCGAGAAGAACCCGTCGGACGTGAAGGTCCGCGTGGATCTCGGCAACATGTATTTCGACGCCGAGCGGTACTCGGATGCCGTCACCTGGTACCAGGAGGCGTTGAAGATCAGCCCGAAGGACGCTGATGTGAGCACCGACCTCGGCGTGAGCTTCTACTACATGAACCAGCCGGACCGAGCGCTCCAGCAGTTCGAGGAATCGCTGAAGTACGATCCCAAGCACGCGAAGACGATGCTCAACCAGGGGATCGTGCGGGCCTTCGGGAAGCAGGATCTGCCGGGTGCCGTGGCCGTCTGGGAGAAGCTGATCCAGATCGCTCCGACGTCGGCTGAAGCTGAAACGGCCAAGAGGGCGCTGCAGGGGCTGAAATCGGCTCATCCCGAGGTTGGCGGCAAGTCGTCCGGGACCGCGCCGGGGGTGTAGGCGCGGGCCAGAGTCGATTCCATGGGAATCTTGCTGCGCTTCGTCCTTCTGCTCCTCCTGGTGATGCTCGTCGTGAGGGCATTCTGGCGGCTGGTGGCGGGTGTCATCGACGGCGCGTCGATGCAGCACGGCCGGCCCGGCGGGCCGTCCGAACGCGGCGTCCAGATGGTCCGGGACCCGATCTGCGGCACCTTCCTGCCTCCAGCGAACGCGGTCAGCCTCACCGAACGCGGAGGCGCCGTCCGATACTTCTGCTCCGAGAAGTGTCGCGAGGCCTACAAGGCCCGCGGGTGAAGCCCGCGGTCCTGCTCACCCGTCGCATCCCCGCGTCCGTGTTGACGCGTCTTCAGGCCGCGTGCACGGTCGATCTGCACACGGGCAGCCGCGCCATCTCCCGGAACGACCTGCTGGCCCGGGTTCGCGGTAAACAGGCGCTGTTGTGCCTGTTGACGGACCGCGTCGACGACGAGGTGATCGATGCGGGCGCGGACCTGAAGATCGTCGCGAACATCGCGGTCGGCTACGACAACATCGACGTGGCGGCGGCGCGCGCTCGCGGCGTTCCCGTCACCAATACGCCCGATGTCCTCACCGAGGCGACCGCCGAGTTCACGTGGGCGCTCATGCTTGCGGTGACAAGGCGGGTGGCCGAGGGTGAGCGATTGCTGCGACGCGGAGGGTGGAAGGGGTGGGCCCTCGATTTCATGCTCGGCATGGAGCTCCGCGGAAAACAGCTGGGGGTGATCGGGCTGGGCCGGATCGGCGCCGCAGTGGCTTCACGGGCGCCGGCATTCGGCATGAGGGTCGCGGCATGTTCGCTCGATGGCGCCAGCCTTTCCAGGACGGCGAGCCCGCTTCCGCTGCCGCCCGTCGAGATGATGACGATGGACCAGGTGCTGTCCACGTCCGACGTGGTCACCCTGCACGTCCCCCTCACGCCGGCTACACGACATCTGATCGATCGAAGGGCGCTGACGCGCATGAAGCGATCGGCCTACGTGGTGAACACCGCGCGCGGACCGGTCGTGGACGAGGACGCGCTTGCGTGGGCCCTCGACCAGCGGCTGATCGCGGGTGCGGCCCTCGACGTCTACGAAGCAGAGCCGCGCGTGCACCCGGGCCTGCTGAATCTGGACAACGTCGTCCTGGCGCCTCACCTGGGCAGCGCGACCACCGAAACCCGGACCGCGATGGCCTCCCTCGCGGTTGACAACGTGCTGGCCGTTCTTCAGGGACGCGAGCCGCTGACCCCAGTCGTCGCGTGATTGAACGGAGCAGGCGGCCGAAGTTCCAACATGACCACACGACCACTCCGCATACCTCAGGTGATGCGCGCGCTGGCTCGGGCGATTGAAGATCATGACCTGCCGGCCATCGAGAAGATCGCCGAGTCGCGTCAGCACCACGCTTTCCATGTATTGATCGGCACGCTGCTCTCCGCGCGGACCCAGGACCAGACGACGCATGCCGCCGCGGAGCGGCTGTTCGCCGCGGCCGCGACGCCCGCCGCCATGGCGTCTCTCAAGGTCCGCCAGGTCGAGAAGCTGATTTACCCGGTGTGCTTCTACCGCAACAAGGCCCGCCACCTGCGGGCCGCCTGCACGATGCTGCTGGACAGATTCGGCGGGGAGGTGCCCGGGACCATGGAGGAACTGCTGACACTGCCGGGTGTCGGCCGCAAGACCGCCAACCTCGTGCTGATCCTCGCGTTCGCCAGCCATGACAACATCTGCGTCGACACACACGTGCACCGGATCTCGAACCGCCTTGGCTGGGTGAAGACCCGGACGCCCGAGCAAACCGAGCAGGCGCTCTACCGCGTGGCCGACCGGCGCTGGTGGGCCGACATCAACTTGTATCTTGTGACCTGGGGGCAGAACGTCTGCCGGCCGATCCGGCCGCGGTGCGCGGCTTGCGTGATCAGCCGGTGGTGTCCGAGGGTCGGGGTGAAATAGCGCCGGGGCGGCGCGACTGTTTCAGTATTTGCGTTCTCACCGTCCGGCCGATCCGCTCGATTTCGTGGTCCGCAAGCGATTCGTACACCGGCACTTGCACAGCCGTCGCCGCCTTCTCGGCGCCGTTGGCCTGCGGACCCTGCCAACCGAACAGCTCCATGCGGGTGCACACATCCACGTGCATGGGCGCCACGTCCACGCCTCGCCGGATACAGCTCCGAACGAGTTCTTCGTGGTCCGGAACATAGGGGCAGTACTGGTAGTAGACGTGGGTTTGCCCCGGCGGAATGCGAGGGATCGTCACACCCGGAATGTCTCCGAGAAGCTCATCCAGCGTCCGCGCGTGCCGCCTGGTTCGCTCGATGAATTCGGGCAGCCGCGCCAGTCCGGCGCGCCCAAGGGCCGCCTGCACGTTGGAGAACCTGCCGCCGTAGTGGGCCGGCAGCGGATCGAAGCGTTCGACGTTCTCCCAGAGGAAGCGATCCGGCTTCGCGTTCAGCCACGAAGCGGCCCACCAGATCGGAAACCCGGAAAACGTGAACACGGTGGGTCGAATGAACGTTCGCTGCCACCAGCCGGTGCGCAAGATGCTCTGCACGCGCTCCTCGGTGGGCCAGGGTTCCGCCTCGGCGTACTCGCCAACCCGCCGCGCCAGTTCGGCGTCCCGCATCCAGGCCAGGCCCCCCCCAAAGGTGTTCAGCGGCTTGAAGGCTTGAAAGCTGAAGAAGCTGGCATCGCCGAACGTGCCCACCATCTGGCCACGATAGGTGGCTCCCAGCGAATGTGCACAATCCCCGATCACCTTCAGATCGTGACGGCGGGCGAGCGCCAGGATCGGATCGAGATCGCAGGAAAGCCCGTAGAGGTGCGTGGGCAGCACCGCGCGCGTATTGGGTGTGATCGCGCGCTCCATCGCGGCGGGACTCAAGGTGAACGTGGCCGGGTCGATGTCGGCGAACACGGGCTTCAGGCCCGCCACCCGGGTGATCTCCGGAACCACCCAGAACGTCAGCGCCGGCACGATGATCTCCGAACCCGGAGGGAACTGCATGGACTTCAGGATGTCCAGCAACGCCATGCGTCCATATTCCAGGGAGACCGCGCGGACGTGCCCCTGGCCCAGGAAGCGGGCGAACTCTTCCTCGAAGGCCGCGATGTGCGGTCCCTGAACGAGTTGCCCGCGCTCGCGGCATTGCCGGATGATCTCCCCTGAGTCCGGTACCATCCGCATGCCATATCTCGCGATAGCGGCCATGTTGTCGCCTTTCTTCCGGCTGTGTGCTGCCAACTCTCCCGTGTCCATCCAGCCAGCCACGTCCCAGAGGGCGGGCTGAGCAAGGCTCGATGGGAGGCCGGTGGAGCGGTGTCTGGTCTTGCGTCGCGAACAGAAGGGGACGTTGTCAGACACGGCCCGCGCGGCCGCTCAGGCCGTGCACAGGGCTGATTATCGCTGCGGGGATCCGCCCGTCAAGCGAATTCGCCTGCAGCGAATTCGCCCGCAGAGTAAGTCCTGAAGACACCTCCCGTCGCTGGTGTGTCGATCGGCTAGAATGCCTCCAGTACGATGCACCTGCACGATCGCCTTGCCGACGACCTGAATGCCTGGCGCGCTGATGGCTACCCGTGCGAGGAGTACGACACCGTCGCGGAGATCCTCGACTGGGCACACGGGAGCGACGGCGTCAACGTCCGGTACCTGCGCACGCCTCAGCTTCGAGCCCTCGAGGTCTACTGGTATCTCAGGCTCGTCAAGAGAACGCCGCAGGTGCTCGATCTCTACCGCGGGCTCTTTCCGAGGACGACCGACTGTCTGAAGGCGCTGGGACTGGGGCATCAGCAGCTCATTGAGGAGGCGGCCAACACGGGCCTTGACGCGTTGCTCCAGCGCGTGCAGACAGACGACGCGTTCGTACGGAGGTTCAGGCTGGAGGCTGTCCGCGAGACGCTGACGCTTGCCTATCCCAGCTACATCTTCGCTCTCGCAATGGGAGCCGGAAAGACCGTCCTCATCGGCGCCATCCTGGCCACCGAATTCGCGATGGCACTCCAGCATCCCGACGGCCCGTTCGTGCAGAACGCCCTGGTATTCGCCCCCGGCAAGACCATCATCGAATCGCTGCGCGAGCTGCTGTCGATGCCCTATGCCGCGATTCTGCCACCGCGCCTGCACAAGATGTTCGCCGCGTCGGTGAAGATGACCTTCACGCGGGACGGTGAGAAGGACGTGCCGGTCGTCCGGAGATCGCTCTTCAACGTCGTCGTCACCAACACCGAGAAGATCCGGATTCAGAAGGAGACCATCCGCAAGAGCGACATCGGCGGCCTGCTCGGTGGACGCAGCGCCGACACCGCGCGGACTGAAGTAGCGAATCTCAGGCTTCAGGGAATTGCCAGCCTGCCCCACCTTGCGGTGTTCTCGGACGAGGCGCACCACACCTACGGGCAGGCGCTCGACAGTGAACTGAAGAAGGTCCGCAAGACCGTTGACTACCTCTCGGCGAACACGAACGTCATCTGCGTCGTCAACACGACCGGTACGCCCTACTTCAAGAAACAGCTCCTGCGGGACGTCGTGATTTGGTACGGGCTTTCCCAAGGGATCAGGGAGGGCATCCTGAAGGACGTCGCCGGGAACATCCAGGCCCTGCAACTCGGCGGGGACGCCAGCCAGTTCGTGGCCCACGTGGTGCAGGACTTCTTCCGCGATTATGGGAGCACGTCGCTGCCGAACGGCTCGCCCGCAAAACTCGCTATCTACTTCCCGCAGACGGATGATCTGGCCGAGCTCCGCCCAGCGGTGGATGCCGCGCTCGTGCGCGCCGGTCAGAGCCCCGCGCTGGCGCTGGTGAATACCTCCAACGACGCGCTGACGAAACAGGCGGATATCGACGCCTTCAATCGCCTCAATGATCCCGCGGCGCCCCATCGCGTCATCCTCCTGGTCAACAAAGGCACCGAGGGCTGGAACTGTCCCAGCCTCTTTGCCTGCGCATTGGCACGAAAGCTGAAGACGTCGAACAACTTCGTGCTGCAGGCGTCCACACGCTGTCTGCGGCAGGTGCCGGGGAATGCCACGAAGGCCCGCATCTATCTGTCCGATGAGAACTACGGGATCCTGGATCGCCAACTGCAGGAGACCTATGGCGAACAGTTGAGGGATCTCGATCATGCGTCGCAGGAGCAGCGCCGGGTCCGCCTTGTCCTGCGAAAGATTGACATCCCGCCGCTCGTCGTGAGGAAGGTCGTGCGGACGGTCGTTCGGAGGACCACACCGGCATTCGACGCTATTTCGCTATGCCGCCCTGCGGCCTCCAGCCCCCAGGCCTTCAAGCGGGTGCTGACGCTGGCGGAAGAACATGGGTCGCGCCGGGTGCTGCAGCAGATCGGCGAAGCTGTTGCGATCGATACCATTCCCGCCGTGTTGGATGCCTACACAGCCGCAACTGAGCTGGCGGCGGTGTACAGGCTCGACAGCATGACCATGCTCGGCGCGATCCGCGCAATCTACGGAGACGCTGCGATTCCCGAGGACGACCTTCCCGAGCTGGCCAGGCAGGTCGAAGAACAGACCCGTCACTACGAGACGGTTGAGGAACGCGTCGACGTCGCGCTGGCACTCGTGAAGCCGGACGGCTTCGCCCAGGAGATCGGAGCTGACGGGGTTGCCGTCTACACCGCGGAGATCGCATATCCTGTCGATCGGGAACACTTACTGCTGCGATGGGAGGACGAACAGCGAGAGAACCCGAGGCAACTCGGTTTCCACTACTCGCCCCTCGATTTCGACTCGAAACCCGAGATGAGCTTCTACGAGCAGATTCTCCGGCAGCTCAATCTGCACGCCTGGGAGGTTGAGGACTTCTACTTCACCGGGGGCTTGACCGATCCCGCCAAGACGGACTTCTTCGTCGAGTACAAGGATGACAAGGGCAAGTGGCGGCGGTACACGCCGGACTTCGTCATCCGGAAGAAGCCCCCGGCCGGCTGGCCTCGGGGCTCCGGCCGCGTGTTCATCGTCGAAATCAAGGATGCCAGGCAGCGGGACGATCGAATCGATGGAGAACAGGGCGCCAAGGCCATGGAACTGCGGAGGTGGGAGGCGCTCAACCCCGACACGCTGAAGTACCAGATGATCTTCACGAGCAGCGACATGGTCACAGCGGACCAGACCAGCGACGTCTGCCATTTTGCGGAGGCGCCAGAACTGCCCTATCTGCCCGTGTCGCTCGACTTCGACCGGATTGGCGACTTCTGCCGCCGGTGGAAGATCCGGAAGCTCGACGTCTTCGGATCGGTATTGACGCCGCGCTTCACTCCGGCGAGCGACGTGGACTTCCTGGCCACCTTCGCACCCGACGCCCGCTGGAGCCTGCTCGACGAGACCCCGATGGAATCCGAACTCGCGGCCATCGTCGGGCGTCCGGTCGACCTCGTGAGCCGGCGCGCCGTGGAGCGCAGTCACAACTGGATCCGCCGGAAGGCGATTCTCGAATCGGCGAGGCCGGTCTATGTCGAATGACGATGCCTACGTGCTGGATATGCTCCGGTCAGCCACGCTCGCCAGGCAGTTTGCCGAAGGGTGCTCGGAGCAGCAGTTCCTGGAGGACATCAAGACCCAGTCCGCCGTCCTGCATCAGTTGACACTTCTTGGCGAAGCTGTGCGGCGCATCTCGGACGGGTTCCGGAAGCTGCATCCCGATGTCCCGTGGAACGAGATCGCGGGGATGCGCAACCGAATCGTGCACGACTACGACGAGATCGACTTGGACCGCGTATGGGAGGTCCTGCATCGTGACTTGCCAGGCCTGATTCCCGCACTCAAGAGCATCGCGCAGACGGAGCCGTCATGAAGCGCACATCGAAGGCACCGCCGCGAGCCCCTGCGCCGGCGAAGAAGCACAAGACGCCAACCCGTGCACGCCCGGCGCCGGCTCCGGCCGGACCGTCGACTTTGCCTCCGACGCCAGTCACGACACCGGTGGAGGTGTCGAGCGCCAAGGGGCGGCCCATGCTTGTGTGGGTCGGCAAGCGGCCGCTGACCCACGTGACCGCGTTCCCCGCGCAGCACGTCGAGCAATTCGTCGGCGGGGAGGTCCCGACCGAGTCCCGGCTCTACTGGACCGACTGGCCGGCCACATACCAGCCTGGCGGGCTCCTGTTCCACGGCGACAACAAAGAGGTGCTGGCCCACCTGCTGGCCAGCGGCTTCCGCGGCAAGGTGAATCTGATCTACATCGATCCGCCGTTCGACTCCGGGGCCGACTACGTCCGCAAGGTGAGCCTGCGAGGCGCGACCGGGAGCGCGAAGGTCGACGGCGAGAACTACACGCTGGGCGAGCAGATCCAGTACACCGACATCTGGGCGAACGACAACTATCTGCAGTTCATGTACGAGCGGCTATTGCTGCTGAAGGAGTTCCTTGCCCCTACTGGTTCGTTGTGGCTGCATTGTGACTACCGCAAGAACCACCAACTCAGGTCGCTACTCGATGAGGTTTTCGGGGCGGAGGCTCTTCAGGGTGAGGTGATCTGGAAACGCACATCGGCGCGGAGCGATTCGCATGGAATCAACCACATTCATGACACGCTCTTCTACGTCGCGCGATCCTCCAACGCGGTCTGGAACCAGCAGACCACTCCCTACTCGGCCGAGTACCTCGACCGCTTCTCTCAAACTGATCCGCTAACAGGTAGGAAGTTTCAGGGAACAGACCTGACCGCCCGCGGTCTCAGGGCGGGCGCCACTGGAGTGGAGTGGCGTGGCTTCGATCCAGGCTCTAAGGGAAACCACTGGCTGAAGACTCCCATCAAACTCGACCGGCTGGACCAACAAGGGCTGATCTACTGGCCACCGTCCGGGGGATGGCCGAGACTGAAGCACTTTCTCGACGCAGCGGAGGGTCTGCCCCTCCAGTCGATCTGGAGCGACGTATTCGTGGTGAACAGCCAGGCCGAGGAGCGCACTGACTACCCAACACAGAAACCCGAAACGTTGCTCAACCGCATCATCGTGTCTTCCTCCAACCCCGGCGACATCGTTCTCGACTGTTTCATCGGATCTGGCACGACTGCAGCGGTTGCCCAGAAGCTGGGCCGGCGATGGATCGGATGCGATATCAACAAAGGCGCCGTCCAGACGACGGCGAAGGGGCTGCAGGCGGTCATCCGGGAGCAGGTTGAGGAATGGACCCGCAAGAAGAGCCAGGGGACACAGGGGTCATTGCTGGATGCTGATCCGCAGGCAGATTCTCAGCCGCCGCCTGCCCAGCTCTCGTTCTCGACGTGGCGCGTCAATGACTACGATCTGCAGATCCAGCACAACGAGGCCGTGAACCTGGCGTGCGAGCACATCGGCGTGCAGCGGACCAGGACTGACGGGTTCTTCGACGGCGTGCTCGGCCGGAAGCTCGTCAAGATCGTTCCGTTCGACCACCCCCTGTCGCCGGCCGATCTGGAGGAACTCCGTCGCGAACTCGAAGGCCGGCCCGACGAGGACCGGGAGATCACCGTCGTCTGCCTGGGGATGGAAATCGCTGCCAGGTCGTGGGTCGACGACTGGAACCGCCTGCGGAAGGGCAAGAGCGCGGCGAACAGGATTCACATCATCGAACTGCGTACTGACGCACAGTACGGCCGGTTCATCCGGCACGAACCGTGCGAGGCTCGTGTGACGGTCGAGCGCCGCGGCGACAGGCTGTCAATCGCCATCGACGAATTCCTGTCGCCCGCCATCCTGGAGCGCCTGCGCCAGCAGGCCGGCGTGCTCCAGCCCTCCATCGACGACTGGCGGGCCATGGTCGACTGCGTGATGATCGACACGGCCTGGACCGGAGAGGTCTTCAACGTCGTGCTTGCCGACGTGCCCGAACGCAAGAGCGACCTCGTCGAGGGCCGTTACGACCTGCCTGCTCCGGTCGGCGAGACCACGGTCGCCGTGAAGATCGTCGACATGCTCGGCGAAGAGGTGCTCGTCACGAAGCACGTCTGAGCGCGGCGTCTGGCCAGCCGCCTGTCCTCGTCTCGTCAGGAGGCGTCAGGAGGATCGAAGGCCAGCCCTGCATGTGAACGGTTTCTCGAGGAGGGCGCCCGCGCGATCTGCCTCGGCATCGATGCAAATCGGCAACTCAACAATCGCGACAGATTTTCGCGAACCGACTCAACGCGACGCGGAACTCCGGATGCGTGCCGGTTACAATGTCCCGATGCCTCGCCTCGCCTGGTTCACGCCGCTGCCGCCGACCCGCTCGGGCATCGCCGCCTACAGCGCGGCCCTGCTGCCCCGGCTGGCTGGACAGTACGACATCGACGTCTTCACCGACCCGGCGCCCGGGCCCGAGGCCGGGTGGGCCGGCGGTCCTCCCAGGCACTGGGCGCACGATTTCGCGTGGAAGCACTTCCAGAACCCCTACGACCTGACGGTCTACCAAATGGGCAACGCCGCGTGCCACGACTTCATCTGGCCGCATCTGGCCCGTTACCCCGGCCTGGTCGTTCTGCACGACGGGCAGTTGCATCACGCCCGCTCGCGGGCGCTGCTGCTCGCCGGCCGTCCCGACGACTACCGGGCAGAGTTTCGCTACAACCATCCCGACGCTCCGCCCGAGGTCGCGGAACTGGTCATCTCGACGCTCGCCGGCTCGCTCTACTACTTCTGGCCGATGCTTCGCTGGGTGGCACGGACGGCGCGGCTGGTCGCAGTCCACGCCCAGGGCCTGGCGGCCGACCTTCGCGCGGAGTTTCCCGGCGTGGAGGTGCTGCGGATACGCCAGGGGATGGCCGACCCGACGAGCGACGACGCACGAGACGCCGGCCTTGCCTTGCGGGTGCGCCATTCGATCCCGGCCGGCGGCGTACTGTTCGGGGCGTTCGGCCTGATCACTCCGGAGAAGCGCATCTCGGCGGCTCTTCGCGGACTGGCACAGCTTGCCGCCGAGCGGCGCGACGTCTATCTTCTTCTGGCTGGTGGTGCCGTCGACCACTATGACGCGATCTCGGAAGCGCGGGCATTGGGAGTGGAAGGCCGCGTGCGTCTGACCGGCTACGTCCCCGACGAGGATCTTCCCGCGTACCTGGCGGCCGCCGATGTCTGTTTGTGCCTGCGGTGGCCGACCAGCCGCGAGACCTCCCATCCGTGGATTCGGGCGGTCGCGGCGGCCAAGCCGACGATTGTGACCGATCTCGCCCACGCTTCCGAGATGCCGTCGCTGGAACCGGGCACGTGGAAGGTGCTGGCCCCCGCATTTCCGGAGGCAGGCATCTCCGCCGATCCGGTGTCTGTGAGCGTCGACGTGCTCGACGAGGAGGCGTCGCTCACACTCGCGATGCGGCGCCTGGCGAGCGACGCGGCGCTGCGCGAGAATCTGGGCCGAGCAGGGCGGGCCTGCTGGCAGGCGAGCCACACGATGGACTGCACGGTCGCCGACTACAGGCGGGTGATCGCCCGGGCAATCGAACGGCCGGCTCCACGCGTAAGCGGCCTGCCCGCGCATCTGCTGCGCGACGGAACCGAGGAGGCGCGCCGCCTGGCTGCCCAGATGGGCGTGGCGATCGATTTCCTGGAGCGCCGCGACAACGCGGGCGGGCCTGCTGCGGGCGGGCCTGCTCTTGACCTGCCCCAGGCCGGACGTTAAGCTCCAAGGTTCGCGAGGAGACAGCCGTGAGGATATACGCCTCGGCCAGCAGCCCGGTCGAGGGAGTGGTGGGGAGGTAATGTGACGCTGGTGAGGCCTCCGGTCACCGACGCCGACGTGAAGCGTCTCATCGCCGAGCGGGAAGACGCCGATCGCCGCTACAACGACACGCTCACCGAACTGGACGCGTCGCTGATGGCGCCTCGCGACTTTCCTTCGCCCGTCCCGGCGCCGCCCGGCGACCGGCTGGAGGAACTGAACCGGCTGTGGAAGATCGTCCCGGATGCCGGGATTGCGATGGGCGGCTGGCGCGGTCGGCTCGCCGCGTTCGTCTGGCGAGTGGTCGCCCCCCTGCTCCAGCGCCAGCAGGCGTTCAACGCCGCGCTCGTCGATCAGCTCAACCGCGACGCCGCGACCGCGGCCAAGGCGCGCGAGACGGCGGCCCGGCTGACGGAGTCGCTCTCCCAGGAGTCCGCGGCCCTTGTCCGGTTCCAATCCCTCCTGAGCAGGTACCTCCAGGAGATCACGCTCTACGTCGACACGAAGGACCGGCTAGAATTCGGCCTGCTCCAGCACCGAACGGCGGCACTGGCGGGCGGCTTGAGCGGTTTGGCGGACGAGTTGCTCAAGCGGTGGGAGTCGGCCCGCACGCGCGAGGGGCGTTTCGAGGCGCGCGTAGAGGAGATGCGGATCAGACTGGCCGCCTTCGAGCGGACGACGGAAGCGCTCGGGCGCGAACTGGCCAGGCTGGGCGCCGAAGGCGTGGCGGTGCGGGCGAACGACGAGCTGCCGATCGGTTGGGTGCCGCCGCCACCCCAGGTCCTCTCGGAGACGGCCGTTCGACAGGCGCTCGCCGCGCAGGACGACTCGGCGATCTACGCCGGCTTCGAGGACAAGTACCGCGGATCGGTCACGGAGGTGCGAGAGCGGCTGAGCGAGTATCTGCCGCTGTTCACCGGTGCCTCGGACGTGCTCGATCTCGGGTGCGGGCGCGGTGAGTTCCTCGAGGCGCTTCGCGAGAACGGGATCACCAGCCGAGGCGTCGATCTCAATCCCGAGATGGTGTCGCGGTGTCGGGCGCTCGGCCTGGACGTCGTCCGGGCGGACGCGCTCGAGTACCTGGCCGGCCTTCCTGACGGATCGCTGGGGGGCCTGTTCGCCGCGCAGGTCATCGAGCATCTCCAGCCGGATCGCCTGCTCCGCCTGCTCGGTCTGGCGCGCGCCAAGCTGCGGCCAGGCGCCCGTATCGTGCTCGAGACCGTCAACCCGGCGTGCTGGGCGGCTTTCTTCTCGAGCTACATCCGCGACATCACCCACGTCCGACCGATTCACCCCGACACGCTGCACTATCTGCTCGCGGCGAGCGGCTTCCACGGGGTGGACATCCGTTACAGCTCGCCGTGTCCGCGCGAGTCCAAGCTGCAGTCGCTGTCCCTCACGCTGCGGACCGGCGCGCCCGGTCTCGCCGAGGTGCTCGACGGGTTCAACGGAAACGTCGAGAAGCTGAACGCGCTGCTCTTCACCTATTTCGACTACGCGGCGATCGGGGAACGAGCCTGAGTGGGGGACATGGAGGGGCTCGAACCCCCGACTCGTGCACCCCTAAATCACCCCCGGTACGACACCCAAACAGGGGGACTCGCTGTGAAGGCCAACCTCACTCAGGCGTTCGTTCACTCTCTCGCCGCGGCGAACGTTGACGTGTACGACACGCAGCAGCCGGGCCCCGTGCTGCGCACGCGATCCAGCGGCAGGCACAGCTACCGTGTGCTGCTCGGTCACGGTCAAGGGTACACGCTTGGGTCCACGACGGTGCTCACTCCCGCGGCTGCTCGCGAGATGGCGCGCCAGGTGCTTGGCGATCTCGCTCACGGCATCGACCCGCGCGAGAAGAAGCGCAAGGCGGCCGCCGCGACGTTCGACACCTTCCTCGAGCTGCACTACGAGCCGTGGGCGTTGACGAATCTGCTACCGGTTCTCGGAGGACATCGACTTCTCCTGCCGGCCTGGAGACGACAACGT
Source organism: Vicinamibacterales bacterium (assembly GCA_036381995.1). Lineage (GTDB taxonomy): Bacteria > Acidobacteriota > Vicinamibacteria > Vicinamibacterales > Fen-181 > FEN-299. The sequence continues at coordinate 34,985 of DASVIS010000181.1, forward strand.
TGCCGACGCGGTGAGTCTGCTCGAGGCGGCCGCCGGGTTGCTCACCGACGACACCGGAATGGTCATCGACGTGCGAGCGGCCGTGCAATCACCCGGTCAGGAGCAACTCGAAATCCCGCTTCACTACTCGCGCGGCGGTGCGCGACGGCAGGCGCTTCCCGCGGTACGGGTGCATCTCACCTTCGATGAACCGGTTCTCAGCGGGGCCGAGAGTCGCATCGTTTCGCCGATCTACGCGGGCCTCGAGTCGTTTCAAATCATGGCCTACAGCCTGCTGGAGATCGCAGCCGAGAAGCTGTCGGCCCATTCGGCGATGTCCGGTTCCAGGCCGCGCAGTTTGCCGCTTGATTTCACCTGTCCGCGTCCCACCGAAACCAGATGCCACGCTGATCAGTCTCAGTGCCGTGGGTCAAGCGAGGAAGGGAGCGACCCCCTCGAAAAGTCGTACGGAGCGCCCAGAATCGGCAGATTGTAGCAGAGAGGCATCGAGACGCGAGGCTGCCGACACCCGAAGAGCCAATGGGCGGCGTTCCGAACCAGGGCCGGTCTATCAACGACTGCCCGGTGCCTACTTCTTCGACTTCTCAAATGCCAACGTCCACTCGCGCGCCCGTCTTTGTGCCTCTGCGATCTGAACGGCGGTCATCTTCTTGGCGAGTCTGTCCGCAAATACCCTCTCTGTGGCACCCGGCACTTGAGCAGCGGCCAGAGAGGTCCACTTGAGCGCTTCGATGTAGTCCTGCGGGACGCCTGCCTCGTCGGCACATATGACGCCCAGCTTGAACTGTGCCTCACGCAACTCCCTGGTCGGCTGCTTTGCGGTACCACGCCATCGCTCGCGCATCGTCTCGGGGAACGCCTTGTCCCTTGGCATACGCGTAGCCCAGGGCGATCTGCGCTTTCGCGTCTCCATGATCGGCAGCCCTGAGGAACCACGCCGCCGCTTGCGCATAGTCCTGCCAGACGCCGTACCCGTTGGTGAACATGCTGCCCAGGGTGAACTGTGCCTCCGCATCTCCCTGCTCAGCCTTCTGCTGAACCGTCTTGAACTGCTGTTCTGGAGTCGGATTCTGTCCCTGCACGGCCTGTTGACTCTGCGTTCCTGGGTCGCCGTACCCAGCACCGACAAAGAGCGCCAGGAGACAGACCGTCGCAAGAGGAACGGACAGCCTCGGGCGCGCCCGAGAGAAAGTGCTACCGACGGTTACTGGAGCATCGTTCATGGCCAATCCTCTCGATTGGGGGCCCGCCGATGTGAGATCCCAGAATGGGCTGCCCCACTCCAGATGGTAGAAACTCCACCGCGGCGTGTCTGTGCGCTTCTGCACAAGTGGCCGTGATCCACTTTCGTAGACACGCGCGACTGCGCTTTCCCTTCTGACGATTCCACGCGATGCGGTGAAGTTCGGATTCGCAAGGCGCGTGAGTTGTTGGGGTGACTCGTTCCTGCGGTAGGACTCAAGCCTCCGTCCGATGAAGAGCACCGAGCAACACCGATTGCCGGGAGTGGGGCACCGAACGCGGCTGGGTCCGGGCGCAAGCCGCCCAGAACCGCCAATCGTCAAAAGGTCGTACGGCCAGGCGCCGGCCAGCCCGTACGGTCGTCCTCAGGCGATCGAACGGTCGATTTCGTTCGGGAGGAGTGACACCCGTCGCCTTGCCAGGTGTTCAACTACTAGCGTGATGGAACACGTGCTCGACGTCGAAGATCTGTGCCAGCGTTACGGCCCCATGGTTCTTCGGCGCTGCCGTCAACTGCTCCACAACGAGGACGAGGCGATCGACGCGTG
>DASVIS010000182.1:0-7742 GCA_036381995.1 Vicinamibacterales bacterium
ACCGAAGAATGTTCGCCGCCGCTTTTCCCGCTTCTCTTCCCCGGCTCCGCTGCCTGGGGTTCGTCATCACACGCAGCTCCACATCGTCGTAATAGACGCCAGGCGAGCGGGAACTGCGAAGCCCGTCCTCCGCGTTCTTCAGCGAGATTCGTTCGGTCCGCGCTTCGGCGAGACGGCTGACGATGAATGCCAGGTAGCGGACCGGCTGCCTGACCGCGAATGAGAACTGACGGAGCCGCGAGCCGCGCTGAACCGGCCCTGGAGATGGAACCACGGACACGAGCTCGCCACTCGCCACCGTGCTCCACGGCTCGGGCACGGTGACCCTGACGGAGGCGGGTGCGTAGCCGAGCGTCTGCGCCTGCGCGTACCAGTAGCTGCGGTTGCTGAAGAGGTAACTCTCTTCGAGCGGAATCTCGTCCTCGTCGGCCTCCTGCCGACGAACGACGAGCTGCGTGGTGATCGCTTCGCGATCGATCGGCTGCGGCAGCAGGGTGCCGGAGTAGGTGACGACCAGCTCGAGGTGATACCCCTTGGTGACCGTGGCGGGCAGGTCGACGACCAGGCTGTCCTGGTGGCGAACGCGTACGCACAGAAGGCGGCCGAACTCTCTGGAGACGACGGATTGAACGGCCAGCGGTTCGGCGAGGCGGATCGTGAGCGAACTCATCGACGGCGCCACCGTGGTGATCGCCAGCCGCGTCCGCCCCTCGATCCACCTCCGCGGCGGGTTGTACCTGACCTCCACGTCGTACGCCGTGACGACGTAGTCGGCCTTTTCGTCCTCGCTGTAGAAGCGAGTGAAGCGCTCGAGGTGCGCCCGCGACGAGTAGACCGAGATGTTGCGCCGATTCTTGCGGTCGTACAGCGAGATGTCTTCGATCTCGCTGCTCGACTTGGTGTAGGTCAGCGTCTCGAACCGCCGCGTGCGGATCTCCGCGAGGACATCCCCCGGTGCGGGGAGCAACGACCATGTGTCGCTGCTCAGCTCACCCAGATCGAGGCCGAACGACTTGACGATCTCCTGGCGGAAGACGTCTTCGGCACGCTTCAGGTCACGCGGATCCACCACCGTCTCGGTCATCTCGCGAGCGGTAACGCGGGCGTCCGCGTCGCCCGGGTTGACCCGGACGAACGCCGCATCGAACGGGCTCTGCAGGGTCTCGGTGCCCGCGACCACGCGCAACTGCGCGCGCTCGCTCAGGGGCGCCGGCGTGAAGCTCATATCCCCGCGCCCGAGGATGACGAACGCCGTCGGCCCGGCCTCCGTTTCGGCCACGAACAGTGTGCCGTCGGGAACGGCCAGCTTCAGATCCTCGGCCGAAACGGCCAGGTCGCGCACGGCCACCTGGCGCCGCGGGTTGAGCGTGAGCCGATACAGCCCCGGGAGGGTGGCCAGGACTTCCTGCGAGACGATGCCCCACCCGGCTGCCGGGTCCGAGCCCAGCCGCCGGACGTCGAGCCGCCATGTAGAGACCTGTGCCCGGTAACCGGATTCCAGGAAGACCTCGACCAGCAGGCGGTACCCTTCGCCGGGAAGCGTGCCGGTGAGGTCTCTGCGGTCACGCTCGCGGACGACCGCGCGGGTGATGCCGGGGACGATCACGGACTTCGCGAACTCGGCGCAGAGTTCCCGGTTGGCAACCGACGACAAGAGGTCGAGATAGCGCTCGGCTGGCCCTTCGCGCAGCGTGTGCTCGAGCCGGGTGAGCAGCGTGGCCACCGGGTCGACTACCGGGGCGGTCTGCCCGGCAACCGGGCTGGACAGGCACGCGAGCAGGACGATGACCGGGGGGAAGCGGTTCATGGCGACGTGGGGAGACCGTAACGCGGCAGTGGGGACGCGTCCTGCGGTCCGGCCTTTCGGTTGACGACGAGAACGGTCAGGTCGTCGGCCAGGTACGTTTCCTGGGCGTGGATTTCGACGGCCTTCAGGATCGTCCGTGCCAGGTCGGACGGACTCGCGTGCGCGTGCGCGTCGACCACGCGTTCGAGGCCCGATTCCTCGAACGGCTGCCCCCGATGGTCTTCCGCTTCGGTCACACCGTCGCTGTACAGCACCAGCGTATCCCCCGGCTCCATCATCGCATCGTGCGCTTCGTATTTCGAGCGCTCGAACATGCCAAGGGCGATGCCTCCCCCGGTCAAGTGCTCGAACGTGCCGCCATGCCGGCGGAGGAGTGCGGGCATGTGGCCGGCGTTGACGTAGACCAGGCGGCCGGTCGCCGGGTCGCAGGCGGCGAAGAACAGCGTGATGAATCGCGACGCGGGCGCGTGACGGCACACCTGGACGTTCAGCCGCTCCGCGAGCGCTGCGGCCTCGAGCCCCTCGTCCACGAGCGTGCGAAACATGGCGAGGAGGAGCGCCATCAGGAGGGCCGCGGGACTGCCCTTCCCGGCGACATCGCCCAGCGTCACGATGACACGGCCATCCGGCAACGGAAGCACGTCGTAGAAGTCGCCGCCGACGGTATTGGCCGGCCGTGTGAGCCCGAAGGCCTCGAACGTGGGCGAGTCGTACTTGGCCTGGGGGAGCATCGCGTACTGGATTTCTCGCGCGATCTCGAGGTCGTTCTTGAGCGAAAGCCGGTCGGCGACTTCGAGCAGCACCAGCAGGTTGACGAGCAGGAAGCCGATGAACAGGCTCCCGGTGCCCGGAGCCCATCTCGGGAGAGGGAGGTTGATGTCGACCACGGCGGGGCCCAGGAAAAGGGGGATACCCGACGCGCCAACGCCACGGAACAACCCGATGAAGCCGAAGAGACAGAGCAGGAGCGCCACGCCGTAGAGGACCCGGCGTGCGGGAGACAGTCGGAGCACAAAGGCCCAGAAGAACAACCGTGCCCTGGCAAGCCACTGTCGGTGCCGGGACAGACCGATCAGGGCGTCTTCGTCGAAGTTCCGGGCGAAGAACCGGTAGGCCTCGCGCGTATCGCGCGTGAACAGGCGCTGCAGGTCTTCGCGCTTCAGCCCGTGGGTGTAGGCGTCGAGAAACGAGCGCGAGCGATCGGCGAGGCTGGGCTTTCTGACACGCATAGGAGGCTGCGCCCCATCATCCTAGAAGACGAAACCCGGCCTGGTCCGGTTCCGGGGACCCGGGTCGATCGCCACCCGAGCAGTGTATGCTAGACTGCCGCCGATCGGCCGGCTCTTGTCGCAGGGCGGGGCTGAGGCCGTGCCGATTCCGAACGGCCTGCCAGGCTTGCTTGAGTTCCCGGTGATCCACGGCATCGGTTTCGACCTCGTCGACGTCGCCCGCTTCTCGCGGATTGCCGCCCGGCACGAACCCGGCTTCATCGGCAGCCTGTTTCCCGAGGCCGAGATCGCGTGGTGCTCGAGGCGACGGCGGCGCGACGAACACCTGGCGGCGCGATTCGCGGCGCGCGAGGCGGTCTTGAAGGCGCTTGGGACCGGCCTTGTCGGCCTGATGTCATGGAAGGACATCGAGGTGGCCGCTGGCGAGGCTCCGGGTACGGCGAGGGTCGTCCTGCGCGGCGCAGTGGGCGCCGAAGCCGAGCGGCAGGGCGTGCGGCGGATTCACCTGGCGTTGACGACGACGCGCGCGCTCGCCGCCGCCAGCGTCATTCTCGAGGCATAAGGCGAGGCTCTCCCGGCCCGAGCGGAGCCGAAGGCAGCCTTGCCAGGAGTAGCGCGGGGAGCACATGTGAGAGACACCATCCTCGAGTACATCAAGAACGAGTACATCGACGAGGACGAGGCCGACGAGATCGTGCTCGATGAGAACACACCACTCATCAGCAGCGGTATCGTCGACAGCTTCAGCATGGTGAGCCTGAAGCGCTTCCTGGAGAAGAAGTACGGCATCTCGATTCCGGACGACCAGGCCACGCCGGAAGCATTCAATACCGTCGCCAGCATCATGGCGTTGGTGAGCAAGTACGTGAAGAAATAGGCGGCAAGGCGCCCTTCGCCTGTCCGTCGGCTGAGAGAGGACTCATATGGCTTATCCGTCCGTCGCGCAGGAGGCCTACCAGGCCGAACTGAACGCCATTCGCGAGAAGGGCATCTACAAAGAGGAGCGGTACATCCACTCCCCGCAGGCCGCGAGCATTTCGGTCGAGTTCCCGCCCGGGCAGGCGCCGAGGCGCGTCGTCAACCTGTGTTCGAACAACTATCTCGGGCTGTCGTCACACCCTGAGGTCGTCGCGGCGGCTCACCGCGGCCTCGACGAGCGCGGCTACGGGATGTCGAGCGTGCGGTTCATCTGCGGCACGCAGGACCTGCACCGCCAGCTCGAGCATGCCCTGACCGGATTCCTCGGCACCGAGGACACGATTCTCTTCCCGAGCTGCATGGATGCGAACGGCGGCGTGTTCGAGGCCGTGCTGAGCGACCAGGACGTCATGATCGCCGACCGCCTGGTGCACGCGAGCATCGTGGACGGCATGCGCCTGTGCAAGGCGATGCAGGACACCTACAAGCATGCCGACATGAAGCACCTGGAACAGAAGCTCCAGGATCACCAGGACAAGCGCATCCGGCTGATCGTCACCGACGGCGTGTTCAGCATGGACGGCGATCTGGCGCCGCTCGACGAGATCGTGGCGCTGGCCGAGAAGTACCACGCCATGGTGTTCGTGGACGACAGCCACGGCAGCGGATTCATGGGCAGGACCGGGCGCGGCGTGCACGAGCACTTCAACGTGATGGGCAAGATCGACATCCTCACGACGACGCTGGGCAAGGCGCTCGGCGGGGCGAGCGGCGGCTGCGTGTCGGGGCGCAAGGAGATCGTCGAGTTGTGCCGGCAGAAGGCGCGCCCGTACCTGTTCAGCAACGCGGTTCCGCCTCCCATTGCGGCCGCCGCGATCAAGGTGCTCGAAATCCTGAGCCACAGCACCGAGCGGCGCGATCGCCTCGAGGAAAATCAGAAGTTCTGGCGTCAGGCGGTGCCGGAGGCGGGATTCGTCATCAAGGAAGGCGCCAGCCCGATCGTCCCGATCATGCTGTTCAACGCCAAGTTGAGCCAGGACATCGCGCGCGATCTGTTCCAGGAAGGCGTCTACGTGATCGGGTTCTTCTTCCCGGTCGTTGCCGCCGGCCAGGCGCGCATCCGGACGCAGATGTCCGCCGACCACGACATCCCGATGCTGAAAGACGCGCTCCAGGCCTTCAAGAAGGTGGGCGCGAAGTACGGGATTCTCGGGCTGGACAAGAAGGGGATTATCGAGAAATACGGGATGTAGTCGGGTTGACCCCCTCTCGCCCCATTCAGTACACTCGCTAGACGCGCGCAGACCGCCGGGGCCCGCAGCCGGTTGGGGCCACACGCACTCATTTGCCTTCATTTCGGCGGGCCAGCCGGGCCGGGATCATCGGCGGATCGGGTGGCGGCCATCCGATCCGGCTGGCGGCGAGCGCCGCGCACGGAGGAGTTCAATGGGCAGGTCAGTGACACGGAAGATCGTCGAGCAGCACCTCGTCGAGGGCGAGTGGGTCGCCGGCAGGGAGATCGCGATTCGGATCGACCAGACGCTCACACAGGACGCCACGGGGACGATGGCGTACCTGCAGTTCGAAGCGATTGGCATTCCGCGGGTGAAGGCCGAGTTGTCGGTCAGCTATGTCGATCACAATACGCTCCAGAGTGACTTCAAGAACGCGGACGACCACAACTACCTGCGCACGGTGGCGGCCAAGTACGGGATCGTGTTCTCGCGTCCCGGCAACGGCATCTGCCACCAGTTGCACCTCGAACGGTTCGCGCGCCCTGGCCGGACGCTGATCGGCAGCGACAGCCACACGCCCACCGCGGGCGGGATTGGATCGCTGGCGATTGGGGCGGGCGGCCTCGACGTGGCGTGCGCCATGGCGGGCGAGCCGTTCCGCATCAAGGTGCCGCTCGTCGTCGGCGTCGAGCTGACCGGCAAGCTGCCCGCGTGGGTGTCGGCGAAGGATGTCATCCTCGAGCTGCTGCGCCGCGTGGACGTGAAGGGCGGCGTTGGCAAGGTGTTCGAGTACTTCGGGCCGGGCGTGAAGTCGCTGTCGGTTCCCGATCGCGCCACGATCACCAACATGGGCACGGAGACCGGCGCGACGACGTCCATCTTCCCGAGCGACGGGGTGACGAAGGCCTTCCTGAAGGCCCAGGGGCGCGAGGACCACTGGGTGCGACTCGGGGCGGATTGGCGCGCCGGCTTCGACGAGATCGTCGAGATCGACCTCGAGAAACTCGAGCCGCTGGCGGCGACGCCGCACAGCCCGGGCGCGGTGAAGTCGATTCGCGAGATCGGCCGCATCCCCGTGCAGCAGGTGTGCATCGGGTCGTGCACCAATTCGTCGCTCAAGGACATGAAGATGGCGGCGGCGGTGCTGAAGGGGAAGACGATCGCCGAGAACCTCCATCTGACGATCAACCCCGGCAGCCGGCAGGTGGTCGAGCACCTGGCCGACAGCGGTGACCTGCGCGACATGGTCGCGGCCGGCGCGCGCATTCTGGAGAACGCGTGCGGCCCGTGCATCGGGATGGGCGCGGCCCCGCCGTCCGGGGCGGTGTCGGTGCGGACGTTCAACCGCAACTTCGAAGGCCGCAGCGGGACCAAGGACGCCGCGGTGTACCTGGTGTCGCCGGAAGTGGCCGCGGCCACGGCGATTGCGGGCGTGCTGACCGACCCGCGCGACCTGGGTGACGCGCCGTCACCGAGGCTGCCGAAGCGCTTCTTCATCAACGACAACCTGTTCATCGCTCCGCTCGACGAGGCAGTCGCGGCGAGCGCGGCCATCCTGCGCGGGCCCAACATCGCGCCGCTGCCGGCGTTCCCGCCGCTGCCCGACACCCTGGACGGCCAGGTGCTGTTGAAAGTGGGCGACAACATCACCACCGACCACATCATGCCGGCCGGCGCGAAGATCCTGCCGCTGCGCAGCAATATTCCCGAGATCTCGAAGTACGTCTTCGAGGCCGTGGACCCGACGTTCGCGCAGCGCGCCAAGGCGGCCGGGGGCGGCTTCATCGTCGGCGGCGACAACTACGGGCAGGGATCGAGCCGCGAGCACGCGGCGCTCGCGCCGAAGTACCTCGGGGTCAAGGCCGTGATCGTGCGGTCGTTCGCGCGCATCCACCTGGCGAACCTGATCAACTTCGGCATCGTGCCGCTGACGTTCAAGAACCCGGCCGACTACGACTCGCTCGAGCCGGGCGACCATCTCCAGGTGCTGATCGGCGACCTCACGGGACGGATCCTGCTGCGCAACGTGACCCGTGGCACCGAGGTGGAACTCCTTCACGCGCTGTCCCCGCTCGACACGCAGATCCTCGAGGCCGGCGGCAAGCTGCCGTGGATCAAGCGGCGGATAGAAGCGCGGGGGTGACGGCGCAAGCCAGGAGGCTTGCGAAGATCTTCGTGGCGCCGGCCTCCTGGCCGGCGGTTCGTGGGAGACGCTATGACCAAGATTGCGATGAAGACCCCGCTCGTGGAGATGGACGGCGACGAGATGACGCGCGTCCTGTGGGCGTGGGTGAAAGACAAGCTGATCACGCCGTACGTGGATCTGAAGACGGAATACTACGACCTCGGCCTGAAGCACCGCGACGACACCGACGACAAGGTGACGATGGACGCGGCCGAGGCGAACAAGCGGCTGCGTGTCGGCGTCAAGTGCGCGACGATTACGCCGAACGAGGACCGCGTGAAGGAGTACGCGCTCAAGACGCAGTGGAAGAGCCCGAACGGCACCATCCGCGCCGTGCTCGACGGCACCGTGTTCCGCAAGCCGATCCT
>DASVIS010000183.1:0-38535 GCA_036381995.1 Vicinamibacterales bacterium
CACCATTTCCCCAGACGATGCGGTTGCCCCAGACGATGCGATCGGGCATCACCGTATCGGCGCCCCACACGATCCGATTTCCCCAGACGATGCGGTCAGAGTCCACGACATCGCTGTTACCCCAGACGATGCGATTGCCCCACACAATGCGATTGCCCCACACGATCCGGTTGCCCCAGACGATTCGGTCTGATGCCACCGAGCTGGCGCCCCATACGATCCGATTACCCCAGACAATTCGCTCGGTCGCGATGTCGTTGGCGCCCCAGACGATGCGATTGCCCCAGACGATGCGATTGCCCCAGACAATGCGGTCACCCCACACGATGTGGTCACCCCACACGATGTGGTTACCCCATACAATCCGGTCTCCTTCGACAATCTCGGTGCCCCACACGATTCGGTTTCCCCACACTATGCGCTCGGACTCAACGAGATTGCCCCATACGATGTGGTTGCCCCAGACAATCCGCTCGCCCCACACAATCCTCGCCGCCCGCGTCGTGTCGTCCTCACGCCAGAAGGCCAGGCCGCTCGGCGTGATCGTCTCGCCGGCAATCATCACGTCGTCGTTCGTCTTTGGCCCGTAGAGCGCGATGCGCACCGACGTGATCGCGTCCACGCTGCCCGCGCCGCAGCCGACGAGGCCCGCGTCCGGGAGGAATGTCGCGCCAAGCTGCAGCGCCGCCTTCACCTTGACCGGGTCCAGCTTCGGGTTCGCCTGCAGCACCAGCGCCGCCACGCCCGACACGACCGCCGCCGACATGCTCGTCCCGCTCATCTGCATGTAGGCTGCTTTGCCCCGACCCGCCTGGTGCAGCGAGGGGTACTCGTCGATGATGGCCGTGCCCGGCGCCTCGAGCGATACGATCTTGTTCCCCGGCGCCACCACGTCCGGCTTCATGATAAAGTCGAACATCGTCGGGCCGCGCGAGCTGTAGGTCGTGACGACGTCGTCCGACCGGAACGTGGTGCCCTTGGTGTTGAGCGCGCCTACGGTGATCGCATACGGCGAGTCGCCCGGCGAGTCGATCCCGCCAAGCACCAGCTTGCCGTCGTCCGTCTTGCCCACGTTGCCCGCCGCCGCAATGACCACGATTCCGTTGGCGACCGCGCGCTTGACCGCCTGGCAGAGCGGGTCGTCTTCCGACGACTCCATCACCGGGTGGCCGAGCGACAGGTTGATGATCCGGATGGCGTAGCGCCCCCGGTTGGCAATCGCCCAGTCGATCGCGTCGATGACGTCGCTCACCGTGCCGGAGCCGTCGGCCTCCAGCACCTTGATGTTGATGAGGTTCGCACCAGGCGCCACGCCGCTGTAGCCTTCGGGGATCGTCGGATCGGTTGACGGCTTCGCGGCAATGATGCCTGCCACGTGCGTCCCGTGGCCGAACTCGTCGTCCGCCTTCCCGCGGCTCGACGTGAAGTCCACGTTGACGACGATACGGCTGCTGATCGCGGGCAGGCGCGCGATGCCCGAGTCGATCAGCGCGATGCCGATGCCGCGGCCGTCGTAGCCCTTGAGCCCCTCGAGGCGGCGCCATACCTGGTCCGCACCGATCGCCTCGTCGGTCGTCGCCATCGTCCCATGCACCTTGACGTCGCCGGACAGATGCGAGACCGCCTCGTCCGCGCTGAGCGCCTCCAGCGTGTCGGGGCTGACCTGAAGGACGCCGCCTCCAACGAGCCACCGCTTCGGTGTGACGCCGTGCCGTTCGGCCAGCGCCTGGATCTCGTCGCGGCTGCCCGTCACGATGACGTCGATCGACGACGCGGTGCGGGCCGAGAGGTGCCGCTCCAGGTCGGCCGACATCCGCGCGCGATGCGGACCGGCCCCGGCCGACGCAACGCCGGCGGCCAGCGCAAGGGCCGCAACCACCAGTCCGATGAGAGAGAGACGACGGAACATGACTGCCTCCAAGACCCGCTCGCAGAAGAACGATTACGATGTGAAGCCGGTCAGGGCTTCGGAAGATACCGGCCGCGCCGCCGTCGGCGCCTGCCCGTTCACGAGATCGCGAATCGACGCGAGGAGGACACGCTGGGACCCGCCCCGGGTCCGGATCGTCCGCAAGCGCCCCTGCCGAATCCAGTAGTAAACCGTGCGCTTGGACACGCCGAGCATCTGCATCGCCTGTTCGATGAACACGCTCTTGCCGGCCAGGTCCGCGGCCAACAGCGGTGTGTCAGGCTGATACAACTGCTCCACGAGGAACCTCCCGCCCCCGGAGGAGCAAGGGTCGGGCCATCCGGGCGGCGCGCGGGCCTCGTTTCCTAAGTGATTGCGTGGACGAGAGTTGTTGCACTAGGATGCTGTCGCGGCGCACGGCCGCTCCGGAGGCTGGATGGCCAAGGGATTGGCCTCTGCCGCCGGTTGGCAGCAAGTGCACACGGTTTGCAGAAACTGCCACGCGGATGTGCAGAATTTGCCTACGAATCCTGCGGGAGTCGTCGGCGTGGCCGGATAATGAGGGCCACACCGGCACCGGCTGGCGACCGGCCAACTGATTGGCCTGGGGGACAAGAAATTGACCGCTTCCAAACGTGCGCATCTGCCCCGGTTGGTGGTCCTCGCCGTGGCTGTGTCCGCGATCGTGGCAGTGTCCGGCGCATGCCGGCGCGAGGGGCCGGGGAGCGGCACGAAGCCGCCGATCGAGGCACTCGTGTCCAGCCTTCGCGCCGAGCCGCGGACGTTCAACCGGTATGCCGGGCGCGATTCGGTGCTCGAGATCGTCACCCTCCTCACGCAGGCAAGGCTGGTCCGGATCGATCGGCGGTCGCAGGAGGTCGAGCCCTGGCTGGCCGAATCGTGGGCCACGTCGGCTGACGGGCTCACCTGCACGCTGAAGCTCCGCCAGGGCGTGACGTTCTCGGACGGGGCCCCGTTCACGTCGGCCGACGTGGTGTTCGCGTTCAGGGCGATCTACGACGAGAGGACCGGCAGCGCGCTGGGTGACTCGATGCGCGTCGGTGGAAAGCCGCTGGCCGTCAGCGCGCCGGATGCGTCCACGGTGGTGGTGCGGTTCCCGTCGGTATTCGGCCCTGGCATCCGATTGCTCGACAACCTGGCGATTCTGCCTCGCCACAAGCTGGAAGGGGCGCTGAACGCGGGCACGCTCTCGAAGGCGTGGGACCTCGCCACGCCGCCCTCGGAAATCGTCGGCCTCGGCCCGTTCGTGCTGAAGGCCTACCAGCCGGGCCAGCGGCTGGTCTTCGAGCGCAACCCGCGCTACTGGAGGACGGACGCCCGCGGCCAGCGTCTCCCGGTGCTCGATCGGCTGACGCTCGAGATCGTGCCAGACCAGAATGCCGAACTGGTCGGCCTGCAGACCGGGCAGATCGACTTCGCGCAAAGTGAAGTGCGCCCGGAAGACTACGCGACGCTGAGGCGCGCCGCGGATCACGGAAAGCTGTCGCTGCTCGACCTTGGCGTGGGCCTCGATGCCGACTCGTTCTGGCTGAACCTGCGCCCCAACAGGCCGGCCACGGCGAAGCGGCCGTGGCTGCTGCGGACGGAGTTGCGCCGCGCTATTTCGCACGCGGTCGATCGCCGCTCGTTCGCCGAGACGGTGTTCCTCGGCGCGGCGGTTCCCGTCTACGGCCCGATCACGCCTGGCAATCAGCGGTGGTACTCGCCGGATCTCCCGCGCTTCGACTACGATGTGGCGGCGTCTCGCCGGCTGCTGGCGGGGCTCGGCCTCGCAGACCGCGACGGGGACGCCGTCCTGGAGGATCGGGCGGGCGCGACGGCAGGGTTCACGATCGTCACGCAGAAGGGGAACACGGCGCTCGAGCGGGGAGCGGCGTTCATCGCCGAGGATCTCAGGAAAGCGGGGCTGGCGGTGGAGGTGGCGCCGCTCGACGTGGGCGCCTTGATCGATCGGATCGAGCGCGGCGCCTACGATGCGGTCTACTACCGGTTCCTCACCACCGACCTCGATCCGGCGCTGAACATCGATCTGTGGATCAGCTCCGGGAGCGCGCACGTGTGGAACCCGTCGCAGGCCAAGCCGGCCACCGACTGGGAGCGGGAGATCGATCGCCTCATGGCCCGGCAGGTGGCGGCGCTCGACCCGGCGGAGCGCAAGGCGCTGTTCGACCAGGTGCAGAGGATCGTGGCGGAGCAGTTGCCGATGATCCAGTTCGCCGCGCCTCGCATCTACGTGGCCACGAGCACGCGCGTCGTGAACGCGACCCCCGCGCTGCTCCGGCCCGTGATTCTCTGGAACCCGGACACGCTGGGAGTCCGCTGACGAAAGCAGGCCGACGTGGTGCGTTACCTGGCGAGACGCGTGATCGCGGCCGCGGTGCTGGTGGCCGTGGTGTCGTCGGGGGCCCTGCTCCTGACGCGCCTCGCGCCCGGCGACTTCGCCTCGGAGCTGTTCGGCAGCGGCGCGACCGCCGAGTCGATCGCGCGTGAGCGCGCCAGGTACGGCCTCGGCCGGCCGCTAGGCGCCCAGTACCTCGACTGGCTCGGCCGCGCGGCCCGCCTCGACTTCGGCGTCTCGCTCGTCTATCACCGTCCCGTGATCGAACTCGTGCGCCAGCGGGCGGCGAACACGAGCATCCTGGCGCTGGCCGCGCTGCTTCTCGCGACCGCGATCGGCCTGCCCGCCGGCATCATCACCGGCAGCCGGCGGCGCGGCTTCCTTCCGTCGGTGATCCGCGGGCTGTCCGTCGTCCTGCTCTCGCTTCCATCGCTCATCACGTCGCTCGTCCTCGTGCTGGTGGCCGCGCGCACGCAGTGGTTTCCCACCGGCGGGATGCAGTCGGCCGGCGCCTGGGACGCCGGGACGCTGGCCGGTCTCGCCGACTTCGCGCGGCACCTGCCGTTGCCTTCGCTCGCGATTGCGCTGCCGCTGGCGGCGATGATCGAACGGGTACAGTCGCAATCGATGGACGACGTGCTGACCATGCCGTTCGCGCTGTCCACGCTCGCGCGCGGCGTGCCGCGCCGACGCCTGATCTGGCGCGACGCGCTGCGGCCGTCGATCGGGCCCGTGGCGGCCATCTACGGGTTCGTCCTTGGCAGCCTCCTCAGCGGATCGTTCGTGGTGGAAGTGATCACCGCGTGGCCCGGGCTCGGCCGGCTGATGTACGACGCGCTGCGAGCCCGCGACCTGTACCTGGTCGCCGGCTGCGCCGCGGCCGGTTCCCTCTTCCTCGCCGCCGGCAGCCTTCTTTCCGACCTCGTCCAGGCCTGGGCCGATCCACGGCTCCGGCAGCGCGAGGCGGGCGATCCCACGGGGGCGACGACATGAGGACGCTGGCGGCGGCGGCGCTCGCGCTGATCGCCATCGCGGCGTTGGCGGCACCATGGCTTGCGCCGAACGATCCGGGTGAGACGTTTCGCGCGTTCCTCTTCGCGCCGCCCATGAGACCGCACGTCATCGCGCCGGATGGCTCGTGGCGGCGGCCGTTCGTGCACCCGTTGCGGCTGGCGAGCCGCCTCGAGCAACGCTACGAAGAAGATGTCAGCCACCCGGTCCCGTTGCGGTTCTTCGCGGGCGGCAAGCTGGCGCGGCTGGCGGACGACAGCCGTGGCCCGTGGCTGCCGCTTGGCGCCGACCGCGAGGGCCGCGACCTGCTGGCCCGGCTGCTGTTCGGCGCACGAACGTCGCTCGGTTTGGCCGTGCTCGCCACGCTGGCCGCGCTGCTCATCGGGGCGATGGCCGGAGGCTTCGCGGGCTACCGCGGCGGGTTCGTCGACGAGGCGATCATGCGGCTCGCGGAATTCGTTCTCGTGCTTCCCGCCGTCTACGTTGTTCTCGTCCTGCGCTCCGCGCTGCCGCTGGTGATGCCGTCGTGGGCGGTCTTCTCGTTGATGGCCGGGATCTTCGCGCTCGTCGGGTGGCCGTGGGTGGCGCGGGCCGTTCGGACCGTCGTGGCGACCGAGCGCACCAGGGACTACGCGGCGGCCGCCGTGTCGCTCGGCGCCGGTCCCGGGCGGGTGCTGTTCGGCCACCTCCTGCCGGCCTGCCGGGGGCTCCTCGGCGTGCAGGCGATCCTGCTGCTCCCCAGCTTCATTCTCGCGGAGGCGACGCTCTCGTACGTCGGCCTCGGGTTTCCGGACACGGTCCCGAGCTGGGGATCGATGCTGCACCAGGCGAGCGACGTCAACGCCATCGCCGACTTTCCCTGGACGCTGGCGCCGGCCGCGGCGATCTTCGCCGTCACGCTCGCCGCGAACCTCCTCGTCGAGAAATCGTCCCGGGTCTTGTAACGCACTGCGGGCCGCTTTGCAGGTAGAATTGGCGCGATGAGTGCGAAGTCGCGCGCAGCGGCCGTATCGGTGGCGTCCAACAGCAGCCTGCTTCTCCTCAAGCTGGCCGTCGGCATCCTGTCGGGCTCGGTGAGCATCATCTCGGAGGCCATCCACTCGGCCAACGACCTGCTGGCCGCCGCGATTGCGTGGTTCTCGGTGCGCACCTCCGACAAGGCGGCCGACCACGATCATCCCTACGGCCACGGAAAGATCGAGGGGGTGTCGGGCGCGATCGAGGCGGTGCTGATCGTGGGCGCCGCCATCTGGATCGTCGTCGAGGCGGTGCGCAGGATCGTGCACGGCGGCGAGATCGAGCATCTCGGCGCGGGCTCGGCCGTGATGGGGCTCTCGGTTGCCGTGAACATCCTCGTCTCGCGCTACTTGTTCAAGGTCGCGAAACAGGAGGACTCGCTGGCGCTCGAGGCCGACGCCCACCACCTCTCGGCCGACGTATACACCTCGCTCGGCGTCGCGGCCGGCCTTGCGGTGGTCTGGGGCTGGCGGGCGTGGACGGGCGGTTCGCGCGCGCTCGACATCGTCGATCCCATCGTGGGGATTCTGGTGGCGCTGTTCATCCTGAGAATCGGCATCGGCCTGACGAAGACCGCGGTCGGCCATCTGATGGACCAGGGACTGCCGGAAGAGGAACTGACGGTCATTCACGATATCCTGACGCATCATCCCGCCCTGCTCGAATGGCACGGGCTGAGGACGCGAAAGTCGGGCAGCCAGCGGCACATCGACGTGCACGTCACCATGTCTGGCGACGTCACGCTGGCCGCGAGCCACGCCGCGGCGCGCGAGATCGAAGACAGCATCCGGGCATCGCTGCCGTCGGCGCACGCCGTGATCCACGTCGATCCGCTCGACGTGCTGCCACCCGAACGCCGGCCCGCGGCGCCCGGCCCGCGGTAGGAGGACGTATGAATCTGCATGGAATTTTTCCCCCGATTGCGACACCGTTCACAGACGACGAGATCGATCTCGACGGGATGAGGTCCAACGTCACGAAGTGGATGAAGACCGGCCTGGCGGGTGTCCTCGTGCTCGGCTCGAATGGCGAGGCGCCGATGCTCGATGCCGACGAGTCGTTTCGGGTGGCGTCCGCCGCGCGCGAGGGTGTCCCGGCGGGGAAGACGCTGATCGTCGGGGCCGGGGAGGAGTCGACGCACAGCACGATTGCCGCCGTGAATCGTGCAGCCAAAGCTGGCGCCGACATCGTGCTCGTGCGCACGCCGTGCTATTTCAAGAACCAGATGACGACCGATCTGTTCGTGCGGCACTTCATCGCCGTGGCAGACGCGTCGCCGGTCCCGGTGCTGCCCTACAACGTGCCGGTGTTCACCGGCGTGAAGATGGCGGCCGAAGCCGTGGCGACGCTGTCGTCACACCCCAACATCCCGGGCGTGAAGGACTCGAGCGGAGATCTCACGCAGATTGCGGACCTCGTCACCTTGACGCCGCCGACCTTCACGGTGCTGGTCGGGTCGGCCCCGACGCTGTATCCGAGCTTGTGCGTGGGCGCCCTCGGCGGGATCGTGGGGGCGGCGTGCGTGATACCGGATCTGATGGTGCAACTGTACGACCTGGCGCGGGCCGGCAGACACGCCGAGGCTCTCGTGATACAGCGGCGGATCACGCCCCTGGCCAAGTCGGTGACGTCGACGTTCGGCGCGGCCGGCCTGAAGGCGGCCATGGACCTGGTCGGCTACGTTGGCGGCGCCCCCAGGCGCCCGCTCGCGCCCGCGACGCCACGGATCGTCGAGATCATCCGCGGTCAACTCGCGGCGCTGGGGATGTAGGGCGGGCCTTCAGGCCCGCCGATTCCAAGGACACGCCCGAGGGCGTGCCCTACAACAGGCTCTGCTGACATGAGTGATATGACCGACATGATTCCTCTTCCTGCGTCCGAACGTCTTCTTCTGGGCCCCGGCCCCAGCATGATTGCTCCGCGCGTGATGCGCGCGCTCGGTGCGCCGATGCTCGGCCACCTCGATCCCGACCTGCTCGCGATGATGGACGAGATGCGCGGTCAGTTGCGTCACCTCTTTCGTGCGCCGGAGGGGTCGTTTGCGTTCGCGGTGTCCGGCACGGGCACCGCGGGCCTCGAGGCCACGGTCGCGAACCTCGTGAAGGACGGCACACGCGTGCTGGCCGTTGTGACCGGGTACTTTGGCGATCGGCTCGCCCAGGTGTGCGAGCGGTATGGCGGCCGGGTCACACGCCTCGACGTGGAATGGGGCAGGGCCTGCGATCCGCAACGCGTCCGCGAAGCCCTGGCTCACGAGGGCGCGGACCTGGTCTGTGTGGTTCACGCCGAGACGTCGACCGGCGTCCGCAACCCGGTCGCGGAGATCGCGACGATTGCGCACGAGGCGGGCGCGCTCATCCTGGTGGACGCGGTGACATCCCTCGGTGGCCACCCCCTCGAACTGGAGAAGTGGGGGATCGACGCGGCCTACAGCTGTACGCAGAAGTGCGTGGGCGCGCCGTCCGGTCTGGCGCCGGTGGCGTTCGCGCCGTCTGCGCTCGCGCGCCGGGTGACCTGCCGCAGTTTTTATCTCGACCTCGGTCTGCTCGAGGATTACTGGGTGCGGCGCAAGTACCATCACACGATCTCGGCCTCGCTCGTCTATGCCCTCCACGAAGCGCTGACGGCGATCGACGAGGAGGGCCTCGAGGCGCGATGGGCCAGGCACGAGCGCAACCACCGCGTGCTCGCCGCCGGCCTGGCGGCTATGGGCCTCGGACTGCTGCCGCCCGAAGGCGAGCGATTGTGGACGCTGAACGCGGTGCGCGTGCCCGACGGCGTGGATGAGGCGAAGGCGCGCAAGGCGCTGCTCACACGCTTCAACATGGAAGTGGGCGCGGGCCTCGGTCCGCTTGCCGGGAAGATCTGGCGGGTGGGCCTCATGGGCCACAGTTCGTCGCCGCAGGCGATCCTGCTGTTCCTCGGCGCCATGGAGGCGGTCCTTCACCTGCAGGGGCATCACGTTCCGCCCGGCGCGGGGACGGCGGCCGCCCTCGAGGCGATGCGCGGGTAGGTGGCGTGCGAAGCCGGTCCCTCTGCCTCCTCGTCGCCGCGTCGTTCGCCTCGTCGTGCGCCACGACGACGGCGCCGCTCGGCCGGCCGGCACCCGCGCTGTCGTCCGAGCAGGAGGCGCGCATCGGCTCACAGGCGGAGAGCGACCTCCGTCGAGAAGTCGGCCTCCTCGGGGACGCCGCGCTGCAGCGCGACGTGCAGCAAGCGGGGACCCGGCTGGCTGCCGCGTTCGCCGGCCCGGCGCGACCGTGGCACTTTGCGGTCCTCGATGTCGCCGCGCCCAACGCCTTCGCGCTTCCGGGCGGCTACGTCTATCTGACCCGGGGCCTCCTGCCGTATCTCTCGAGGCATTCGGAACTGGCGGCCGTGCTTGGCCACCAGATGGCGCACGTCGTCCGCGGTGACGCGGTCAGAGCGTACCTCGCGGGTCCCGGGGACGTGCCGGCGGATCTCGGCGTGTTCGGGACCGTCGCGCGCCTCTTCGGCCGGCGTGCCCCGCTGGCAGTCACCCGCGCGCTCTTCGCCAGTCACGATCCGGACAGCGAGCGTCAGGCGAATGCGCTGGCCGCGGAGTCGCTCTCACGCGCGGGCTTCGATCCGGCGTCGATGAACGTCGTGCTCGAAACACTCGACCGGCTGGACGTCGAGGAGGATCAACGAGGGGTGCCGACGTGGGGCGTGACGCACGGCCGCCAGATCCGCCTCGAGCCCGCACCTTCACCGGTTCCGAAGCCGTCCGCGGGCGACGACTACCTGGAGCACGTCCACAACCTGCTGTTCGGGGACGACCCGCGCGAGGGCCTCGTCCGGGCCAACGAGTTCCTGAAGCCGGACCTCCGGGTCGCGCTCACGATCCCGACGGAATGGGACGTCAGCAGCGACCGCACGCGGATGATTGCGAACGCGCCCGGCCATGACGCCTTCCTCGTCCTGCAGTCCGTCCCCGCGATTCTCAGACGCGAGGTTTCGGAGATCGCGGCCACTCTGATGAACCGCGCAGGTTTCATCGCGCCGGCCGGCGCGGCCACGACTCTCGACGGACTGCCGGCGTTTGTCGGCGCGACCGCCGGCCCGGTGGAGGGCCTCGGCGACGTCCGGGCCCGGGTCGCGTGCCTGCGGTCGCCACGCGGTGTGCTCCTCGTGGCTGGAGTCGCCCCCAGCGCCCGGTATCCAGCGGTAGAGAGCCAGATGACGGCGGCGATCCGCTCGATCCGCGCGATACCTTCCGGCGAGGCCGAACGCATCCTGCCCGAGCGGATCGACCTCGAAACGGCGCACGCGGGCGACACGTGGGACACGATCGCGCGACGGCACGGCGGCGTCGTGATGGCCAACCTGCTCGCCATCCTCAACCACGCGGCGCTCGATCAGCCGCCGCCTGCCGGGGTCTCGCTGAAGGTGGTGGTGGCGAGTGAGAAATGAGGGCCGCGCGGCGAGGCCCACGACCGCCTTCATCGAGCTGCGCGCCGACGAGGCGCGGGCCCGCCACGCCGAGCCGCGCAGGGTCCAGCGCTGGGTGCCGTACAACCGCGTGTCCGGATCGCTGAAGCGCGCGGTGCTCGTCACCGAGGACGATGCGTTCTGGCAGCACGACGGGATCGACGTCAAGCGGATCGAGGAGTCGCTCGAACTCGATCTGCAGAAGGGGACCTTCAGCCGCGGCGGCAGCACCATCACGCAGCAGCTGGCCAAGAACCTCTATCTCTCGCCGTCGAAGAACCCCGTCCGCAAGCTGCGCGAACTGCTGATTGCGCGCCGGCTCGAGGCCCCGCTCACCAAGACGCGCATCTTCGAGATCTACCTGAACGTGATTGAATGGGGCGACGGCATCTACGGAGCCGAAGCGGCCGCGCTGCTCGCAGCGTGCATCATCGATCCCCGAATCATGAACCCCGAGCACGAGACGCCCGGGCTGCTGCGGCGACAGAAGCTGATCCTCGGGCGCATGGGTGTCGTCACGCCGCCGCCAGACGCGCCCGGGCTGTCGGCCGTCGACGCGCCGGACAAACCCATCAAGTGAATCGCGGGCCGCTGCCAGCTGCCAGCCTGTCGTTACGGCTCACCTGTCGTTACGGCTCACCTTGACACCCTCGTGAATCGGACGCTATAGTCGCGGCCGCTTCGCGGTTCCCCCCAGAACCAGCCAGGCCAGATCCCGGCTCTTCGAGTCAACGGGCGCGAATGATCGACTACACCGAACGTATCAGCCTGCTGATGCGCGACATCGTCTCGCGCGTTCCGCGCCTCTCGTATATCGAGCCTGACAAGTTGCTCGTGTTCGCGCGCTATGGCCGCCGCGGTGCCGCCGGCGCGTTCGCCACGTGCCATTGCATCTGCCTTCCCCCGACCGAACCGGGCTACTACTACTGGCGCGATCGGCAGAGTGGGCGCATCACCCGCCGCTCGCGGTGGTTCGTGACCAGGTCGCCGATCGTCTGCCTTGGCGGACGCGGCGTGCAGTACCTGATCTCGTTCGCGTTGCCGAGATTCTGCGACCAGTCCCTGGCCGGTTCGAAGAAGGAGCAGTACTACGACCACGCGCCGAAATGGCTGGCCAAGCTGGACACGATCGTTCACGAGCTGTATCACATCGACCCGGAAGCCGCCGGCATCCGGCGTGTCGAGCGGTGCGACGGCGGGTCCGCCGCCGGGTCGCATGGCCGGACGTTCCTCGCGCAAGTGGCGGAGATGGTGAGGGAATACCTGGCGAGCGGCCCCGATCCGGCCTGCTACGACTTCCTCCGGTACGGCTTCGCCGAGCTCGACACCCGCTTCAACGGGGTCGTCGGCACCACGTTCCGCACGTTTCCCTCGTTTCCACAGCGGTACATCGACATGCTCCCGGCGGGCTCGCAACCCGCCATGCCCTCCGCCGTTCGGATCCAGCCGCTGGAGGTTTCGCAGACGCCCACGAACTACAGCGAGCGCGACCTGGTGGTGCGTCAGTTTCTCGAGCGAGCCACGCGGTGCGTGGCCCGCCGGGAGACGCGCCGCGACCGGCATCTCCTCAGGCAGATTCAGTTCCCGGCTGGCGGCGAGCTCGAGCGTGCGGCCGCGACGCACCAGGCGCCGCGCCGGGCGAATCCCCGGACCTGATCGTCCGTCTCACCGGCGCGCGACTCGTCTCGCCTCCGCAAACCTCTCGCGCCAGTAGGCCACGTTCAACGATTCTTCCCGCACGCGGCCGCGTGAACTCGGCGCATGCACGAACGAGTTGGCGCTGACCGCGATGCCGACATGAGAGATCGTGCGCCCGTCGATCGCGAAGAAGACCAGGTCCCCTTCTCGCACCCGGTCGCGATTCACGCGCTCTCCGGTGGAGGCCTGCTCACGAACGCCGCGCGGGACCGCGAACCCCAGTCCCCCGAAGACGTACTGGACGAAGCCGCTGCAGTCGAACCCGGCTGGATCGGCACCGCCATTGCGGTAGGGTGCTCCGACGAGCGAGCGAGCAAGCGCAGCAGCTGCGGCGCCCGACCCGGGTGGGGGGCCGGAAGGGGTGTGGACCTGACGGCCTCTTGGCGCACAACCGGATAGCAGGACGACGGTGAGGAGAACCAGGACGAGCCGACGCACATCCCGGGTATCGGCCCGATCGCGAACGCGCAACAGCAGCACGAGGTTAAGCTGTTGTCTGCTCTCGGTTTATCGGACCCTTCCGGTTGACAGTCGGGATACCGTCGGTCACAATATGCTGCGGTATGCAGCACACGCTGCTTCTCAACGCTTCCTACGAGCCCCTCAAGGTGGTGCCATGGCGCAAAGCCGTTACCTTATGGTGCCAGGGAAAGGTTGAGGTCATCTCGGTCTACGACCGGGAGATCCGCTCGGTCTCGATCAGCTTCAAGCTTCCCTCCGTCATCCGGCTGCTTCGCTACGTGCGCATGAAGCGCCGGTTCGACTACGTGCCCTTCTCCCGCGCCAACATCTACGCGCGCGACGAATATTCGTGTCAGTACTGCGGCCGGACGCTGCCCGCGACCGACCTCACGTTCGACCATGTCGTGCCGGTCGCGCAGGGTGGCCGCAAGGACTGGGAGAACATCGTCACCTGCTGCGTCGGCTGCAACCGCCGCAAGGGCGGGCAGACGCCGGAGGAAGCGGGGATGTGGCTGGTCCGTCGGCCCGGAAGGCCGCACTCGGCGCCGGCGATCCGGATCACGATCGGGCTGCGCAACGCGCCCGACAGCTGGCGCGATTATCTCTACTGGAATGTGGAGTTGGACGACACGTAGCCAGGCCGGCGGGCGACCTGCCGGCCCGGCGGGGCGTGGCGCGGGCCTTCAGGCCCGCGAGGAACGAGGCGCGGGCCGCCGGATCGGTTATCCTGCTGATCGATGAGCACCACGAACAAACTGGCCGCGCGCGTCGTGCCGGCACGGGCCATTCCGGGCGGGCGTGTCGCAATCGAGGCCGGCTCCGCGCCCTTCGCCGTCGAGCCTGTGCCCCACGTCCGGTTCGGGGCCGTCGATGTTCGGCTGGCGTCCGCCTCGACGCGGCGACTCGTCGCCATCGTCCCGGCAGAGATCGAGGGTGGGCGGGCTGCGATCGAGCTCGACGCCAGCGACGAGCCCGTCGGCGCGGTGGAGATCGGGAGGGCGGTGGCGACCGGCCTGCACCAGGTGGACGGCCCCGCGTTCGATCGTGACGGGAATCTCTACGTGACATTCAGCGGCACGCGCGGCCAGCAGGTGCCGGTCTCGATCTTCCGCGTTCGCTCCGACGGGGAGCGCGAGGCGATCGCCTCGGGCATCGTCAACGCCACGTCGCTGGCGTTCGATCCCTTCGGCGAGCTGTGCGTCACGAGCCGATTCGACGGGTCGGTTTACCGGGTCAAGATGGACGGCACGGTCGAGAAGGTCGCGTCCGATCTTGGCGTTGCCTGCGGCCTCGCGTTCACGCCGGACGGAACGATGTATGTCGGCGACCGGACCGGCACGCTGTTCCGCGTGAACGCCGCGGGGCGCGTCATCCCGTTCGCGACGCTGCCGCCGAGCATCGCGGCCTTTCATCTTGCCATCGGTCCCCACGAAGAGGTGTACGTCACCGCGCCGACGCTGTCCACTCGAGACCCGATCTACCGGGTCGATCATCGAGGCGAGGTGACCGTGTTCGCGGAGGGCTTCGGCCGGCCGCAGGGGCTTGCCGTGGATGCGGATGGCACGCTCCATGTCGCCGAAGCGCTCGCCGGGGCGAGCGGCGTCTACCGCGTACGGCGCGGCGGACGCCGCGAATTGATGGTGGCCGGCGACGGAGTAATCGGCCTCGCATTCCATCCCGGACGGGGCGTGGCCGTGGTGTCCAGCGATACGGCGTACCTCTTCCCGGGGTGGTGAGGCACCCGGCATTCTGGACAGAACCCCCACGACACGATAGAGTGCCCCGTTGCGAGTCATCGCCTATCACGGCGAGCCGGCGGCGCGTCGGCGATCGGAGGCCCTTCTGCAACTTCAGCAACTCCTGAAACGGAAACCCATCACAGATCTTCTCGTCGATGATGGACGGCCGGACGCGCTCAAGCGGGTGCTCGGCGCGGGCGACCTGATCATGCTCGCGATCGGCGCGGTGATTGGCGCCGGCATCTTCGGCGCCATCGGCACGGCCGCCGCTGGACAGATTGGCCCGAACGGCGAAGTCATTCGGATGGGCGCCGGCCCGGCGCTTGTCTTCTCGTTCCTGCTGCTTGGTGGCGCGTGCGCCCTGGCCGCGCTCTGCTACGCGGAACTGGCCGCGATGATTCCGCAGGCCGGTAGCGCCTACGCCTACTCGTACGCGACGCTCGGCGAGATCGTGGCGTGGATCATCGGCTGGGACCTGATTCTCGAGTACGCCGTCGGCAACGTCGCGGTGGCGATCTCCTGGGGTGATTACTTCACCACGCTGCTCCGCGGCTTCGGTCTCGCGCTGCCCGCGTGGTCGACAACGGGCTACCGGACCGCACTGCTCAGCTCGGACCCGGCCGTCCACGGGCTGCTGCAGGCCGCCCCGACGATCGCGGGCATTCCGATCCTGATCAACGTGCCGGCGTTCGCCATCGTCATGGCCATCACCTGGCTGCTGTTGCGCGGCGCGCGCGAGAGCACGACCGCCAACAACATCATGGTGGGCCTCAAGCTCGCGGTGCTCACGTTGTTCATCGTCGTCGGCGCGTTCCACATCAAGGCCGCGAACTATCACCCGTTCGCGCCGAACGGCTTCACCGGGATCCACCAGGGGGCGGCGATCGTCTTCTTCGCCTATATCGGGTTCGACGCGATCTCCACCGCGGCCGAAGAGACGATCAACCCGCAGCGCAACCTGCCCATCGGGATCCTGGGCGGCCTGGCCATCTGCACGGTGATCTACGTCATTGTCGGAGCGGTGCTCACCGGCATGGTGCCGTACCAGCAACTCGCGGTAGCCGATCCGCTCGCGCGCGCGCTCGAGCTGGCGGGGCTGACGACGGTGGGCTGGATCGTGGCGCTCGGCGCAACGGTGTCGATGGCGGCGGTGCTGCTGGTCTTTCAGTACGGCCAGCCGCGCATCTTCTTCTCGATGGCGCGTGACGGGCTGCTGCCACCGTGGGCGGCCCGCGTTCACCCCGTGCACCGCACGCCGTATGTGACGACGCTGCTCACGGGTGTTGTCGTCGCCCTCGCGTCCGCGGTCGGCGACGCCGCCGAGACGTACGACCTGACGAACATCGGGACGCTGTTCGCGTTCGTGCTCGTGTGCGTCGGCGTGCTCGTGCTGCGACACACGGAGCCCGATCGGCCGCGGCCATTCCGCGTGCCGCTCGTCTGGCCGGTCACGCTGCTCGGGGCGTCGGCGTGCCTGTTCATCATGAAGGGTTTGCCGAAGTCCGCCTGGGAGCGATTCGGCGGGTGGCTCGCGATCGGGTTGTTGCTATACTTCTGCTATGGAGTGCGGCACAGCAAGCTGAGGACGGGGAAGTAGTAGGCGGCAGGCGGTTTGGCTTGCTGAAGCCGGAAGGCGAAGGCGGGTAGGCGGAAACACGGAAGGAGTCCCCATGACGTATTACGGAGCGAGTGAGCTGGCCAGGAGTTTTCGGACGGTTCGCAAGAACACGCTGATCATCGCGGAGGAGATCCCGGAGGAGAAGTACGACTTCCGGCCGACGCCGGAGTCCCGGAGCGTCAGGGAAATCCTGGCGCACATCGCCGTCTCGTCGCAGGGCAATTACCGGGGCCACGCGGTGCGCAAGATTACGACGTTCATCGGGATCGACTACCCCACGATGGTCAAGGAGCGGCTGGAGCAGGAGAAGCAGTTGTCGATGGCGCCGAAGGCACAGCTCATCGATCTCCTGCGGACCGACGGGGAGAACTGGGGCAGGTATCTCGACACCGTGCCCGAGGAGGAACTGGCGGTCATCATCCCGTTCTCGGAGCCCGCGGTGCCGCGCACCAAGAGCCGGTTCGAGATGTTGCTGAGCGCGAAGGAGCACGAGATGCACCATCGCGCCCAATTGATGGTGTACCAGCGCTTGCTCGGCCTCGTGCCGCACCTGACGCGGGAGCGCCAGGCGCGGGCGGCCCAACCCCTCGGCCGTTCGTGACGGTGGGCGGGCAGGACTCCGGTCCTGCCCTGTCTCCTCACTCCGGCCGCCACAGCAGATCAGCGAGTGGCTTTCTGACCTTCTCCACCGGCGCCATGTCGGCCGGGTAGCCGAGCGGCGTGAACGCCAGCGGCTCCATGCCCTCCGGAAGGTCGAAAACCGAGCGCGCGACGGCCGGGTCGAACGCGGCGATCCAGCACGTCCCGAGGCCAAGCGCCGCGGCCGCCAGGATCAGGTGATCCATCGCGATCGTCGCGTCGACATCGGCATAGTTCTTCCCGTCGCGGCGAACCCAACCTTCGCCGGGCACCGAACAAATGCCGATCACGAGCGGAGCCTGGTAGAACCAGTCGTTGTGATAGAGCCGCCCGAGATCCGCCTCCCGGCCGCGGGTGTCCCTGACCAGGAGCCGGAAGGGCTGAAGGTTGGCTGCCGTTGGCGCCAGTTGCGCGGCTCGCAACACCAGCCGGAGCTTCTCGTCCTCGACGGGACGGTTCGAATACGAGCGAACGCTGTATCGAGATTCAATCAGTTCGAAGAAGTCCACTGAGGCCTCCCAGGGGGCGGGTCACCAGGGACACGCTACATGCTTGGCCCACGGTGGTCAAGCGTCGGGCCGTCCGCAGAGATCCGGTGGTTGACGGCGGCCTAGTGCGACAGCTAGGATTCTCACGTCTTCTTGGTCTCAGATGAGCGGCTGGTGATCCCGGTCCGGATGTCAGGTTCGAGTCCAGCCGGTAAGGATGGAGGAACCATGATTCGCAACCGGTGGTTGTTGGTGTTGTTGTGCCTGCTGCTCCTGCCAGCGCTCTCGTTCGCCCAGCAGACCGGGGCGATCGCCGGCAAAGTGATCGGGTCCGACGGCCTCGTGATCCCTGGAGCGACCGTTGAGGCCCGCTCCGAAGTCCTCCCGGGCCCCCGAGTGACCGTGACCGGAGGCGCAGGAGACTATCGGCTTCCCGCGTTGCCACCAGGCACCTACACCGTGACCTTCGATCTCTCGGGCATGACGAAGGTCACCCGGCAGGTCCGGGTCCAGTTGGCCGAGGAGAGTCTGGTCAACGTCACCCTGGGCGTTGGCCCCGTGGCCGAGACCGTCAACGTGACGGCGTCATTCGTCCCCGCCATCGAGAAGAACTCGACTGAACTCAAGAGCGGGATATCCTCGGACCAGATCCAGGCGATACCGACGGGTCAGCAGTACCAAGACCTGATCAAACTCATCCCGGGGGTTTCATACACGCAGGATTCGACTCGCGGCCCGAGCGCGGGCGGCAGCGGTCAGGACAACACGTACAAGTTCGACGGCGTCAATGTCACGTTGCCGTTCTACGGCACACTGTCAACCGAACCGGCTTCGTACGACATCGCCCAGGTGACCACGATCAAGGGTGGTGCAAAGGCCGTCGATTTCGAACGGTCCGGCGGGTTCTCGGTGGACTCGGTCAGCAAGGCCGGCTCGAGCACCTTCCATGGCCAGGCGAGCTACCAGTTGCAGAGCAACGCCATGGCCGCGGCCCTGACGAGCGGCAGCCTCTCGCGATACAAGCAGGACCGCAGCTGGTTGACCGCCAACATTGGCGGCCCGGTCATCCCGAACAGGATCTTCTTCTACGGGTCGTACTATCGCCCCCGGAGTTCCCGGCTGACCCAGGCCAATGTCTACGGCAATCTGCCGGACTATACCAGCATCAGGAACGAGGGCTTCGGGAAGCTGACGATCACGCCGACCAACTCGATCCTGCTGAACGTCTCGTGGCGCCAGTCCCACCGCCTCGACACGGGCTCTGCCTTCGGGCAGACCTCGTCGCCGACCACGGGAACCGGCTTCGAGGCCTGGCAGAAGATCGGGACGGCCGATGGATCGTGGATCATCAATTCGAGGAGCTACGCGTCGTTCAAGTACACGCATTTCGAGAATCCGACCCAGAGCCGGCCGGACAACCTGGTCAGCATCACGCCCAACCTGACCAATGGCACGACGATCGATCTGGCCAGCCTCGATAGACTCGGCCTGTTCTCGGTACCGACTCCCGTGGCCGGCGCCACCGCCTACAACGCGTTCATCACGCCGCTCATCGCCAAGTACGGCTACAGCCTGAACGGCGTTCTGACGGGCGGCGGCTCCGTTGGCTACGGCACGACCCACGACAAGGACGACTTCTACCGCGACCAGGCGCAGATCGCCTACAACCTCACTCTCGGCAGCACGGTCCGCCAGGACCTGCACGCCGGCCTGCAGTGGTACAAAGACACGGAAGATCTGCTCCGCAGCTCGAACGGCTGGGGCATCATCACGGTGCCGGGCGGCCGCCTCGCGGCTGCCGGGGTGAACGGCATCAACGCGTACTACCAGGCGACGTACCTGCAGCAGGGCGCCGGGCTGGTTCCGGCAATCCACTCCGAGTTCAAGTCGCTGAACCTGGAGGTCAACGACACCATCTCCTGGAAGAACTGGTCGTTCAACGCCGGCGTGCTCGTCAGCAGGGACACCCTATATGGCCAGGGCCTGCGGGAGGACTCGTCGACAATCTCCGGGTACGTCTCGGCGCCTGGCAACAAGTACAAGATGTACCAGATCCCGTTCAGCAAGATGTTCCAGCCGCGCATTGGCGCGACCTGGGCGTACAACGGGCGGGATACCATGTACGCGAGCTATGCGACGTACGTACCGGCGGTCAGTTCGCTCCCGCGCGCCGCGTCCTGGGATCGGAGCATCAACAACTCCCAGATCAACGCGTTCTTCGACGCGAACGGCGTGCTGTACGGCTACAACACCACGCTGTCGTCATCCGGCAAGCTGTTCGTCCCGGACATGACGCCGCGCACGACGAAGGAGTTCCTGATCGGCACCTCAAAGCAGTTCAACCCGAACATCACCGGCCGTGCGTATTTCCGCTACCGCAAGGCCACGCACTTCTGGGAGGACACGAACAACAACGCGCGGGTTCTCTACCAGCCGCCCGCGGGCATCCCGCAGACCCTGTACATTCCGACCCTCAGCGCGATGCTCGCCCAGATCAAGAGCGGCTCGAGCTACGTGATCGCGGAACTCGACGGAGCGTACACGGAGTACTACGAAGCCACGCTGGAAGCGGAGTGGCGGACCAGGAAGACCTTTGTGCGCGGGTCGTTCACATGGAACCGCTACATCGGGAACTTCGACCAGGACGCCACGACGACCACCAACGACGCCAACGTCTTCATCGGGTCGTCCTTCATTGGTGATGGCGTGGGCAGCCAGCTCTGGAACTTCAGGGACGGCACGCTGCACGGCGACCGCCCTGCCTCGCTCAAGGTGTACGGCTACTACGTGCTTGGCTGGGACGCCACCATCGGGGCCTTCGCGATCCTGCAGTCCGGCCAGCCGTGGGAAGCCTGGAGCTA
The DNA here is from genome assembly GCA_036381995.1 of Vicinamibacterales bacterium. Lineage (GTDB taxonomy): Bacteria > Acidobacteriota > Vicinamibacteria > Vicinamibacterales > Fen-181 > FEN-299. The sequence continues at coordinate 20,254 of DASVIS010000183.1, forward strand.
CGAACCGTATATCGCGCTGTCAACCAGCACGAGCGATACTGCCAAGTACGCCGAGAGGGCCGGCTCGCGCCGCACGCCGACGCACTACCAGCTCGACCTCAACTACACGCAGAACGTCCGCGTGCAGAAGCGGTACGTGTTCCAGCTGTCGTTTGACGTGTTCAATATCTTCAACAAGCAGACGGGATACAACTACAATCCCGCAGTGCACTCGTCCACCTTCGGCCAACCCCGTAGCTACTACGATCCGCGCCGCGCCCAGATTGCGGCGAAGTTCCAGTTCTAGCGAGGCGGGCCTCAGACCGCGAGGGCCCGATGGCGCGCGCTGCCGGGCCCTCTCTGTGTGCGGACAAGGCGGGACGCCGGACGGCGGGACAGCAGACGGCGGACAGCGGAACGGCGGAAGTAGATGTGGCGCGGGCTTTCAGGCCCGCGAGGATCATCGCGCTCCCTGGAACAGGCGTTCCTTCTCGATGAGCGTGCGCGTGGAAGCATCGGCGCGCTGGCGCGCGCGGGCGATTCGTGCCGCCCGGTCGGGTTCGTTCAGCAGCACGCTGACCTGCGCCCGCTTGAAGAGCACCATCGGGTACTCCGGATGCGAAGCGGGGACGCGGTCCAGCGCGTCCCGCGCTTCAGGGACGCGGCGCGCATCCAGGTAGAGCAGGCCCAGCTCGAAATCGTCGGCGAAGCGGCGAGGGTCGAGCGCCCGTGCGCGCTCGAACGAGTCGATGGCCGGCGCGGTCTGCCCGAGTCCCATCTCCAGCTCTCCCAGCTCGGAAAGCTCCGTCCAGGTCGGGGTACGAAGCGCGTAGATCTTCTGCCGGAGAGCCACCGCGTCAGCCATGCGCCCCTGCCGCTGCCGAAGCACCGCGAGCGCCTCGACCGCCGGTAGGCGCTCCGGCGAGTCGGCGACGATCTTCTCGAGCAGCGGCACCGCCCGCTCCCACTGCTTGCCGCGCGCATAGTGCAGCGCCATGTACGTGCGGACGTCTGCTGACGTCGGTGAGATCTCCGCGGCCTTCCTGAACATCGCGAGCGCTTTCGCCTCGTGGCCGAGAGACGAGTGGGCGGTCGCCAGCCTCAAGGCTGCGTCGAGGTTGAAAGGGTCCGCCGTGAGGATCTTCTCGAGCAGAGGGATCGTCCTCGCGTACTGCCCGGCGACGAACAGGCCCGACGCCTTCTCGATCACATCGAACAGAGGCACCATGTCTGCAGGACGTGGCGCGCCCTTTCTCACCTCTGGCGTCGCGGTCGCGCTCACGTAGCCAAGGCTGGCCAGCGACCGCCGCGCGTTCTCGTCGAGGTTGTCCGGCGGACGGGCGGCGGCCGGCGATGGCACCGGATAGTCGCGGAGCGCCCGAGGCACGGGCGGGCGAGTCCGGTCGTCGGCGGCCAGATCGTGCGACTCGGCCGGATCGGCGATGACGTCGTAGATCTCCACGCGTCCGGCCAGGATCGACTTCTGACGGTTCTCGACAGTCATCACCTGTGGCTGCCATCCGAACTCGAGGAACGGCTTCATCGCCTCGCCCATCACGACCTCGGGCTCGGGCTGACGAAGGCTGTGCGCGGACTCCACGCCGGCCCAATCGAGAAGAGTGTGGTGGATCCGACGCGTACTCACCGGCGCATCGCTGACACCGGCCTTCACGCCCGGTCCCACAATCACGAGCGGCACGTGCATGGTGGACTGGTAGACGAGATTGCCGTGCTGCGTCTCTCCGTGCTCCCCAAGCCCTTCGCCATGGTCGCCGGCAAGGACGATGGCCGACGGTCCCTTGACGTTCCGCTCGAACGCGGCGACGAGGCGGCCGAGCTGGGCGTCCATCGCAGCCACTTCGCCCAGGTACGGTCTTCCCGCGAACTGGCTCCGGAAGGGTTCTGGCGGGGTGTAAGGAGCGTGCGGATCGAAGTAGTGGACCCAGAGGAACAGCGGTTGCCGGGCCGACTGGCCCAGGTACGCGACCGCGGCATCGGTCGTCTCGCGAGAACTCCGCTCGACCGTTCCCTCCGGCAACGCGTCGTCGTAGGTATCGAATCCGCGCGCGAGCCCGAAACGTCTTGCCAAGATGAACGACGACACGAACGCCGCAGTGCGATAGCCGGCCTGGCGGAGACTCTCGGCCGCCAGCGCCCCGGAAGCGGCCAGCGGACGCGCGTTCTCGTGGACGCCGTGCGCGGCCGGGTAGACCCCGGTCATCATCGACACATGAGAGGGCAGCGTCTCGGGAACAGTCGCGTAGGCCTGGCGGAAGCGCAGGCCCCGGGCCGCGAGGGCATTGAACGCGGGTGTCTGGATCCCCGCCGCCTCGGGTCCAATCGCGTCGGCCCGCGTGGTGTCGAGCGTGACGAGAAGTATCGACGGCCGGACGGCCGGCGTCCCTGCAGCTTGCGGCGATGTGTGTTCGGCTGTGCCGCAGCCAGCAACGAACAGCGCCCAGCAGACGATGGCGGCCGCAAGCCCGCGCGGTTTCCGGCTCTCGGCGTCCGGCTTCCGGCCTTGCCGGCCGCCGGCCATTGGCTCCCGGGCTTCGGTCGATCGGCCGTCAGTTGCCTGCATACTGCATACCCTTCGACTCGCGGCGCTCGCTCAGGGCAGGCTGCCTACTGCTCACGTCAGGCACTCAGTTCGTCGTACGCTGCGGCGAGCACCCGTTCGATGAGTGGGCCGTGATCGGGGAATCCCTTGAGCGGGTCGGTGACCTTCACGATCGCATCCCGCGCCTTGCCCGCCTTCATCTCGCCCCGCACGAATTCCAGGAGCGCCGTCAGGTAGTCCCGCATGTAGCGCAGGTCCGCACTGCGGCCGGTCGCCTCGAACTTCGGGCCTGAGTGGCCGAAGATGTAGATGGTGTCCTGCCCGTGGTCGGCCACGGTCGCCTCGAGCGCCTTGATCCAGTTTGCAATCGACGCGCCAGCCGGCCGATCGATGTACGGGTGCCTTCGGTTGAACACCAGGTCGCCCAGATGGACGACATTGGCCTTTTCAAACGTGATGACGCTGTCGCCACTGGTGTGCGCCGGGCCGTAGTGCTTCAGCGCCATCACCTCGTCGCCCACGTTCTCGCGCCACGTGTTCTCATAGGTGATGTTGGCCACCACCTGCTCCGGCGGCGGCGGGGCGCCCGGCTTGGCGCTCTTTGCCGCCTGTGCCGCTGCCGCCAACTGCAACCTGGGCACATTCACGTGCGCCAGGATCTTCTTCGTGACCGGCTTGAACACGGCATTCCCCGCCGTGTGATCGCCGTGGTGGTGCGTGTTGACCAGGAAGTCGATTGGGCGCGAACCGGACCGTTCATTGAGCCCGTCGAGGCAGATCTTCGCTGTGGCTGGAAACTGCGAGTCGATGACCACCACGCTCTTCTTGTCGATGTGCCACCCGATCGTGCCCCCGTTGCCAGTGAAATACCCCACGGTTCCGCGGACCGTCGCGAACGCAGTCTCGGGTAGCGCCTGCGTAGCCTGTTGCGCCGACGCAAACAGGGTGCGCAAGTCCAGGGCGGAGACGGCCGCAGCCAGTGACGATGAGGCGAGGAATTGACGACGGTCGAGCGGCATCGCGTACAGCTCCTTGCAGTGATGTTGAAGAACGCATGGCTGCCGAGTGGCGCGGGTTTCCAGGCCCGCGATCCCGTTGTGACTAGGATGGCCGGTTATTGTACCATTCAGGTCGCCCTCCGGCATCCAGAGTCTGCCCATGTTGCTCCGACGCATCGAAGTCGTCGATTTCCGCGGCGTTCGCTCCGCTGTCGTCGATTTCGACCGGACCACCGCCCTGATTGGCGAGAACAGCGCCGGCAAGACCACGCTCCTCGATGCGATCGCCATCTGCTGCAGCGGGCGCGACGATCGCATCACGCTCGAAGTGCGTGATTTCCACCAGGATGGTGACCGGCCTCCAGCCGAGACGCTGAGCATCGCGCTCACGTTCGAGGAGGCGAGCGGCGAGTGGAGCGAGCAGCCCTGGGCGGCGTTTCAGCCGTTCATCCACACCGACGATGGAGGCCGGCGGACGATTCGCCTCGAAGTGTCGGGCACCCGGGATCCACAGGGCAACGCGGTCGACTCGCAGTGGACGTTCGTGGCCGATGGCGGCCTGTCGCCTGCGCAGCAGACCGGCCTCCTCGCGGGATGGCGTCGGCTGAGCCCGATCCTGCGCTTGCGGGCGAACCGCTACGTCGAGGAGGACCCTCGAGGAGATGTCGACGGGCCGATGCCTGCCGACCCCGGCGTCGGTGCCGCGATCGACCCGGTCGCCCGTCAACTGGAGCAGCAGATCCGCCTGGTCTACGACCGACTGACCGGAGCATCGGACATCCAGGAAGAAGAAGTCCGCCGCGGTCTCGAAGCAGCTGAGGCCTACCTGTCTGCCCGCGATCCGTCCCGCCGGGCCCAGACGCCACCGCTGTCGCTGCTCTCCACCATCAAGCAGGGCACGGGCACGCGCGGCCTGGCGCTCGTCGCGCTCATCGGCGCCATCCTGGAAGCCAGGCAGCGACACCCGCTCGCCGAACAGGCACAGCCTCTCCTCGTGCTCGAAGACGTCGAAGCGCACCTGCATCCGACGACGTTATCGGCGATGTGGGAGTTGATCGCGAACCTGCCCGCCCAGAAGATCGTGACGACCAACTCGGGTGAACTGCTTGCGGCCGTGCCGCTCGGATCGATTCGCCGCATCGTCACCGATTGCTACGGGACTCACGTGCACAGGATCAACAGCGATGCGTACTCAGTGGACGACCTGCGCCGCATCGCCTACCACGTCAGGATCAACCGCGCGGGGGCGCTGTTCGCGCGATGCTGGCTGTTCGTCGAAGGGGAGACCGAGGCATGGCTGCTGCCTGAACTGGCGCAGATCTGCGGGTACGCCTTCCCGGCCGAAGGCATCAGATGTGTGGAGTTCGCACAGAGCGGCCTGCGGGCACTCCTGCGGCTGGCCAACGATCTCGGGCTCGAGTGGCACCTGCTGACCGACGGTGACGAGGCGGGACACGCCTACGTCACCTCGGCAAGGGCGTGCCTGAAGGGGCGCAGCCTCGACGACCGGATCACGATGCTCGACGAGCGCGACGTCGAGCACTTTCTGTTCTACAACGGCTACGCAAGTCTCTACCGGGAGCTGGCCGGGGCGGCCGTGCCTGGCCCCCAGGGTCGTCGGATGCGGGAGAAAGCGACGAGCATCATCTCGAGAGCGATTCACGCGCGGTCGAAACCGGCACTGGCGCTCGCCGTGATCGAGGCGGCGAACAAGCCCGGTTCTCCCGGGGTACCGCGCCTCTTGCGATCGGTGATCGAGACCGTGGTTCGGCTGGCCCGCCCGCCGGTAGCCCGGCACGACGCCTTCCCGTAGGGTCGACGGGTCGAGGCGCGGCTATCGGCGTTCGTGCCGCAGGATCCCGGAGACGAAGACCTGCTTGACGACGGACCGCCCCGAGCGGTGCAGGATGCGCGACAGCAGGTCCTCGGTGGACTCGGCCGTCGGCGCGCCGGCCGGCACGATCTGTCGCGCGTCGAGGACGAGGAAGTCTGCCGCCTTCCCCTTCTCCAGGCTTCCGACATCGTCGAAACCCAGGGCCTTCGCCCCGCCGACGGTGGCAGTCCGCAGGAGTTCGGCCGGGCTTGGAGCGCGGCCGTCGAGCAGGTGCACCGTCCACGACATGCGGGCGACGCGGAACATGGAGAGATCCGGGCCCGCGCCGACGTCGGAGCCGAGGCCGACCCGCGCCATCTGCGCGCGCTGCCAGTTCATCACCCCGCTGCCGAGGAAGACGTTCGACGTCGGGCAGTGTGCGATCGCGCACTCGGACAGACGCTGCCATTCACGGGCCGTCAGCCAGATGGCGTGCGCGAAGAGGCTGCGCGGCGTGACCAGGCCCGCTTCCTCGTAGACCTCGAGGTACTCCTGGCCGAATCGCTCGCGCACGGCCTGGCACTCGGGCTGCTGCTCGGCGAGATGCGTCTGGATCGGGAGGTGCTTCTCGCGGGCGAGCGCGCCGCAGCCCTCGAGCAGTTCCCGGGTGCACGACAACGCGAAGCGCGGAGTCACCGCGAATCGAAGCTTCGGCCGATCGAGCCTGGCCAGCTCGCAGGCTTCATCGAGCACCCGCTTCGTCGTCACGCTCCGATACGCGCCGTCGTCCATCAGCGGTGGACCGATCCACGCATGGATGCCAACTTCTTCCGCCGCGGCAAAGCAGGCTTCGACCGAGTCTGGCCACGCCGACGTGTACAGCCCCGCCGTCGTCGTGCCCTGCACCAGCATTTCGTGCATGAAGTCGCGCGAGAGGGTGACCGCGCGCTCACCGCGGAAGCGACGTTCGAGGGGGAAGGTCCACTTGCGCAGCCACTCGAGCAGGTTCTCTGGATGCACGCCGCAGATGGGCAATTGCGGCACGTGCGCGTGGGTGTCGACGAGGCCCGGGAACAGGATGTGCGGGCGGAGATCGGTGTAGTGCCGCGGCGCGCCGGGTTTCCTGGCTGGCGGCTTCCAGGGGCCGGCGTACACGATCCGGCCATCCTGCACGTCAACGCGGCCGTCGTTCCAATCCGCCCAGCCGGACTCGCCCACCGGCGTGAGGACGTGGCCGCGGTAGGTGGTCACCGGATGCGACTGTGGACTCATGCCGTTTCCGTCCAGAAAGCGCGAAGAAGATTGCAGGCCACGCGGCGGCGGTATTCGGCCGTCGAGCGGATGTCGTCGATCGGCGCGATCTCCGTGAGGAGCGTGGCTGCGGCATCGTCGAGCGAGCCGCCGCCGGCCAGCACCTCCTCGGTACGCGACACGCGTACCACCGTTGGCGCCACGCTGCCGAATGCGATGCGTGGCTGCGGGGCCCGGACGGCCGCCATGACGATCTTCGAGATCGCCTGCGCGGCCCGCGTGCCGACCTTGCGGAACCACTGCCGTCCCGCAACCGGGGGGATTTCGATCGCGGCGATCAACTCGTCGGGTCGCATCACTGTCCTGCGGTACCCGGTGTAGAAGCCGTTGAACGGGACGCGGCGCACGCCACCAGCGCTGCGAAGCACGACGATCGCGTCCGTCGCGGCGAGGACAGGCAGACTGTCACCGGCCGGCGACCCATTGGCGACGTTGCCGCCGAGCGTGCCCCGGTTCTGAATCTGCACCGCGCCAATCTCCCGTGCGGCAGCCACGAGTGCCGGCAGGCGCTTGCGCGCGATCGTCGAGCGCATGATGGCGCCGAATGTCGTCAGCGCCCCGATCGAGACGGTCTCACCTCGCAACACGACTCCGCGGAGCGCATCCAGGTTCCACAGGTTCACGTACCGTGTGCCAGGCGGAGTTCCGGCATTGAGAGAGACGTAGATGTCGGTGCAGCCAGCCAGGGGGACGACCGGTTGCGAGTCACGGAGCACGTCCAGTGCGTGTTTCAAAGAGCGCGGTTCGATGAGTTCGAAGGTGGAAATGGCGCTGCGCATCGCTAGGCCCTCCGCCCCCGGGCGCTCTTTCGGGACTTCGCGGCGGCCGGTGTTCGCCTGGCGTGCCGTCCCCCGCCTCCCGCCTTCCCGCCCCGCGCCTTTCCACCGTTCGCCTGCTGCCGTGAGCGTTCAATGGCGCGGTAGATCCCCGTGTACCCCGTGCACCGGCAGATGTTGCCGGCCAGACCGACGCGGACATCCTCGAGCGTGGCGTTTCTCGGGAGCGCCGCCGCCGCCATGATCATCCCGGGCGTGCACATGCCGCACTGCGCGCCGCCCTCGGTGACGAACGCCTCCTGCAACGGATGTCGGCCGCGCAGGCCTTCGATCGTCTTGACCGACCGGCCGCGGACCTGGCCGAAGGGCACGAGGCAGGCATTGACGGCCTGTCCGTCGAGCAGGATCGTGCAGGCGCCGCACTCGCCCTCGCCGCACCCTTCCTTGGTGCCGGTCAGGCCGCAATCCTCGCGCAGGACGTCGAGCAGACGCTTCATCGCATGCGCCCGGACGTCGATCTGTTTGCCGTTCAGCACGAATCGCACGTGGGAATCTCCGATCTCGTACTGCCTACTGCCTACTACTTACTCACTCTGCCCCAGCGATCCTCGGCGCCGCCATCACCCGCTCCGGCGTCAGCGGCAGCACGCGCACATCGAAGCCCAGGTGCCGTACCGCGTTGGCGATCGCCGGCGCGGCGCCGTCGAACGGCAGCTCGCCCACGCCCTTGGCGCCGAACGGGCCGTGACGATAGGCATTCTCCAGGATCACCACGTCGATCCTCGGCGTATCCATCGTGGTGGGGACGATGTAGTTGGTGAGCTGCGCGTTGGCCATGTGGCCATCGCGCATCACCACCTCCTCGAGAAGCGCGTACCCGATGCCCTGCGCCGTGCCGCCCTCGATCTGGCCGGCCGCCAGCGTCGGGTTCAATGCCTTTCCGATTTCCTGCACCGCCGTGAAGTGAATCGGGCGGACTTCGTACGTGACCGGATCGAACTCGACCTCGGCCACATCGCAGGCCCAGGAGTAGGTGCCGTAGGCGTCGCCCCGGTACGTCTCCTCGTCGAACACCGCAGTGGTCGGCGCTTCGTATTGCTTCGTCACGACGAGCGGGCCGTGTCGGCGGAGGTATTCACCAGGAGTCAGGCGCCCCAGCTTCCGTTTCATGTCGAGCGCACATCGTCGCAACAGTTCGCCGACCACCATCGACGTTCGCGAGGCCACGGTGGGGCCGCTATCCGGCACGTTGGCGGTGTCCGCACGCGCTACTTCGATGGCGTCGTACGGCAGGCCGAGCGCCTCCGCCACGATCTGGGCGTGGACCGTGCGCGCGCCCTGGCCGATTTCCGTGCTGGCCACCAGGACCCTGGCGCCGCGCGCGGTCAGTTCGAGAGCGGCCTTCGAGGCGAGTCTCACCTCGCCGGAGCCCGTGAAACCGGCGCCGTGGAAGAACAGCGCGAGGCCGAGGCCGCGGTTGGTGCCGCGCAGTTCGCGCCGGCGGCGCTTGAAGTCGCTGCGCTCGACCGCTTCGCGCAACACCTTCAGCGCGCTGGTGTCCCGGCCCAGCACCTGGCCGGTCGCCGTCGTGTCGCCGGCGCGGAGCGCGTTGATCTCGCGCAGCTTCACCGGGTCCATCCCGATCCGCTCCGCGATCCGCTCCATGTGGACCTCGGCCGCAAATTGCGTCTGCGGCGCCCCGAATCCCCGGAACGCGCCGTTTGGCGGCGTGTTCGTCATCACCACGCGGCCGTTCACGCGAACGTTGTCGCAGCGATACGGGCCGGTCGCGTGGATGACGCCCCGGCTCAGCACCACCGGGCTCAACGTCATGTAGGCGCCGCCGTCGAGCACGACGTCGACATCGATGGCCGTCAGCCGGCCATCGCGCGTCACGCCGGTGCGGGTTCTGATGACGCCCGGGTGCCGCTTGGTGGTCGCCAGCATGTCTTCGGCCCGGTCGTAGACCATCTTGACCGGCCGTCCGGCCTTCAGTGCGAGCAGGCACGCGTGCGCCGCGATGATGGACGGGTACTCCTCCTTGCCGCCAAACCCGCCGCCGGTTTCGGCCTGCACCACGCGGATCTGCTCCGCCGGAAGGTCGAGCACCACGCAGAGCGCCTTCTGGACGTAGTACGGGCACTGCAGCGACCCGTACAGAGTCACGCCGCCGCCGTTCCAGGGCACCGCAATCACACCGTTGGTTTCGATGTAGACGTGCTCCTGGTGGCCGACGCGGTACTCGCCCTCGAGGATCTCGTCGGCCCGGGCGAAGCCGACCTCGAGGCTGCCCTTGCGAATCGCGATCGACTTGAAGATCTTCGGTGAGCGGAGCGGGTCGAGAACGGGCTCGGACACCTTGTACTCGACGTCCACGTCGGCCGTGAGCAGCCGCTCGCGGTCCTCGTGCGCGAGCAGCACGATCGGCTCGGCAAAGTGACGGACGACGTGGTCGGCCAGGCACGGCTGGTCGTCCTCGATGAGCGCCACGACGTTGCGGCCCGGGATGTCGCGATGATCGACCACGGTGAAGCCCGCCGGGTCGAACAGCAGATTCACCGACCGGATGCGCCCACAGGTGATCGTCGATCGAATCGTCCGGCCGTGGAGCATGCCGGGAAAGACGAGATCGTCGATGTACTGTGCCGCGCCGGTGACCTTGTCCATCCCGTCACGGCGCGGAAGGCTGCGACCCACTACAGGCATAACACTCCGGGAGTTGATCTCCCAGCGCATTCCCCGGGAAATCACTCCCGGAGTGATTTCCGCTTGAACGGGGCGCGCGCCAAAAAACGTCCGCGGCCGGCCGCTCCAACGAAGCGGCCGCCCTGGACGATCAGGTCACCCCGCGCCAGCACCATGTCGACGGCGCCGGCGAGCGTGCGCCCTTCGTAAGGATTGTAGTCCACCCGCATGTGGTGCGTCGCCGCGGAGATCGTGGTCGACCCGGAGGGGTCGAAGACGAGGACATCGGCATCCGACCCTTCTGCGATCACGCCCTTCCGTGGATACAGGCCGAAGATGCGCGCGGGAGCGGCAGCGGTCATCTCCACGAACCGCTCCACCGAAAACCGGCCGCCGCGCACGCCGGCGTCGAACAGCAGGGTCATCCGGTGTTCGATGCCCGGCGCGCCATTCGGAATCCGGGAGAAATCATCACGCCCGCGTGCCTTCTGGCTCAGCAGGAACGGGCAATGGTCGGTCGCCACGACCTGGAGATCGCCGCAGGCCAGTCCCGCCCACAGCGCGTCCTGCGTGCCGCGGGCGCGAAGCGGCGGGCTCATCACGAACCTGGCCCCGTCGAAGCCGGGGCCCTCGTAGGCGTCATCCGACAGGACCAGGTACTGCGGGCAGGTCTCTGCCAGGACACCGTCGCCGCGCTGCCGTGCCGCCGACACCTCCTCGAGTGCGCCCGCGCTCGACAGGTGGACGATGTACAGCGGCGCGCCAGCCATCCTGGCGAGGACGATCCCGCGGTGGACGGCTTCCTCTTCGACGAGTGGGGGCCGGGTGACGGCGTGGAACCGCGGCGCGGTGTGACCCGCCGCCAGCGCCTCGCGGACGAGCACGTCGATGACGGGCCCGTTCTCCGCGTGGAGGCAGACGAGGCCGCCGTTGGCCGCCGTGCGGCGCAGCACCCTGAAGATCTCGCCGTCGTTCAGCATCAGGCGATCGGGATACGCCATGAACAGCTTGAACGTCGGCACGCCCTCCGCCACCAGCGCGTCCATCTCGGCCTCGACCTGGTCGCAAAGGTCCGAGATGCACATGTGGAAGCCGAAATCGACGACAGCGCGGCCGACCGCCCGCGCCATCCAGGCGTCGAGCGCCTCGTGCAGCGACCCGCCCTTTGCCTGCGTGGCGTAGTCGACGACCGTGGTGGTCCCGCCGCACGCCGCCGCAGTCGTGCCGCTCGCAAAGTCGTCTGCCGTCCGGATGTCGCCGAGCGGCATGTCGAGGTGAGTGTGGACATCCACACCGCCGGGCAGCAGCAGACGCCCGGTTGCATCGATGACGCGGTCGGCGCCGCCGGAGAAGCCGGTCCCAATCGAGGCGATCCGGTCGCCGTCGATGAGGACATCGGCGCGGCGCTGCCCGTCTGCGTTGACGATCGTGCCGTGGCGAAGGAGAGTACGCATGGACGAGAGGATTATACTGACGGAGGAAGACCTTGCGATCGTGCGATCTTGCGATTTTGCAGTCGTGCGATCCCGGAATCGTGCGATCTGTGACCCTGGCGATGGCTGTCGAGTTCACGCTGAACGGAACGACGGTGCGGGTCGAGCCGCGGCCGGATGAGTCGCTGCTCGAGACGCTTCGGGAGCGGTGCGGGATCCGGTCGCTCAAGGACGGGTGCTCGCCCCAGGGACAGTGCGGCTGCTGCCTGGCGCTCATCGACGGCCATGCGAAGGTGACGTGCGCGATGACGGCTGCGTCGGCGGCCGGCCGAACGGTGCTGACGCTGGAGGGGCTCTCCGAGGCGGACCGCCGCCTGTTCTCGCGCGCCTTTGCCGCGGCGGCCGGCGTGCAGTGTGGTTTCTGCATTCCCGGCATCGTGCTGCGATCGAAGTACCTCCTCGACCAGAACCCGAACCCGTCCCGCGACGATATCGCGCGCGCGATCGACGTGCACCTCTGCCGGTGCACGGGCTACAAGAAGATTGTCGACGCGATCGAGTGGATGGCCCGCGGCCGCCGGGGCGAACCGATCCCTGAGCCTCTCAGTGACGGGGGAGTCGGCGCCCGGCTGGCCCGCTACGATGCGGTGCGGTCTGCGCTTGGCGAACGGTCTTACGTGGACGACCTCGACCGGCCGGGCCTGTTGCACGGCGCCGTGGTCCTGTCGAGGCACGCCCGCGCCCGCGTTCGCCGTATCGACACCTCGCGAGCCCTCGCGTATCCGGGAGTCGCGACGGTCGTGACGGCCGCCGACGTGCCGGGCGAGCGGTGGTACGGCCTGATCGAGCACGACTGGCCCGGGTTCGTCGCCGAGGGCGAGGAAGTGCGATGCGTGGGCGACGTCGTCGCGGCCGTGGCCGCGAGCGACCGTCACACCGCCAGGGCCGCCGCCGCGCTGGTGGACGTAGACTACGAAGCCCTGCCCGCAGTTCTCGATCCGCTGGCGGCGATTGCGCCCGGCGCTCCACGCGTCAACCCGAAGCACGAGAACCTGCTGTCCCGCTCGTCGATTCGGCGCGGCGATGCCGATGCGGCGCTCTCGTCGAGCGCGCACGTGGTCCACGGGACGTGGCAGACGCAGCGGATCGAACACCTGTATCTCGAGCCCGAAAGCGCCCTCGCCGAACCGCGCCAGGGCGGTGGCCTGCACCTCCATACCCAGGGACAGGGTATCTTCGACGACCGGCACCAGGTGGCGGCGTTTCTCGGCATGCCGGAAGACGATCTGTTCGTCGAACTGGTGCCCAACGGCGGCGCGTTCGGCGGCAAGGAGGACATGTCCATCCAGGCGCAGACCGCGCTGCTGGCGCACGTCACCGGCCGCCCGGTCAAGCTCACGCTCAGCCGCGAAGAGTCGATTCGCCTGCATCCCAAGCGCCACCCGATTCGGATGGACTACTCGGTCGGGTGTGATGCCGAGGGGCGGCTGACTGCCGTGAAGGCGCGCATGCTCGGCGATTCTGGAGCGTATGCCTCCGTCGGCGCCAAGGTCCTGGAGCGCGCGGCCGGCCACGCGTGCGGGCCCTATCGCGTCGCGAATATCGACATCGAATCGATCGCCGCCTACACGAACAACCCGCCGTGCGGCGCCATGCGGGGGTTCGGGGCCAACCAGGCGCACTTCGCCATCGAAGGCTGCATGGATCTGCTGGCGAAGAAGGCCGGGGTCGACCGTTGGGAAATCCGGTGGCGCAATGCGGTCGAGGTCGGCGACGCGTTCTCGACGGGACAAGTGCTCGACAAGTCGGTCGGCATCAAGAAGACGCTGTCCGCGGTGAAGCCGCACTACGACCGGGCCCGCGCCGAAGGGCGCGCAGTCGGCATCGCGTGCGGCATGAAGAACACCGGCATCGGGAACGGCGCGAAGGAGTGGGGCAAGGCGCGGCTGGTCGTGGAACCCGACGGGACGGTGTCCGTGTACAACGGATACACGGAGATGGGGCAGGGCCTCCTGACGGTGCTCGTGCAGTTCGCGTCGGAGGTGACGGCGCTCCCGGCCGGTTGCTTCCGGCCAAAGGTCGACTCCACGTATCAGCTCGCCTGCGGCCAGACGACCGGTTCCCGCGCTACGCTCTTCGGCGGCCGGGCGGTCGTGAGCGCGGCGCAGAAGCTCAGGGCCGACCTCGACGCCGGGTTACGCCTGCCGGATCTGGCCGGGCGCGTGTACGCGGGCGACGTGCTCGTCGACGACACCACGGAGCTTGGCGCCGACGTGCCGAAGATCAAGACCCACACGGCGTTCGGATACGCCACGCAGCTCTGCATCCTGGACGAGCGCGGACGGGTGGCGAGGATCGTCGCGGCGCACGACGTGGGTCGCGCGGTCAATCCGGCGCTCTGCGAGGGACAGATCGAAGGCTCGATTCACATGGGTCTCGGGTACGCCCTGACCGAGGAACTCGCCTGTCTCGACGGCATGCCGGTGACGTTCAAGCTGCGGGAGATCGGTGTGCTCCGCGCGCGCGACATGCCGGAGATCGAGGTGATCCTGGTCGAGGACCCCGAGCCCGAGGGACCGTTCGGCGCCAAGGGCGTCGGCGAGATCGGCCTGGTGCCGACGGCCGCCGCCGTGGCCGGCGCGCTCGAGGCGTTCGACGGCATCCGCCGGTACTCGCTGCCGATGAAGGACTCGCCCGCCGCGCGGGCGATGAGTGTGGGGAGGAAGACGAAGTAGGCGGTAAGGCAGCAGGCAGACATGTTCGTCAACGCCCACACGCATCTCTACAGCGGCCTCGCGCCCCTGGGCATGCCGGCGCCGGCCGAGCCGCCGCAGAACTTCCTGCAGATCCTCGAGCGGATCTGGTGGCGGCTCGACCGCGCACTCGACGAGCCATCGCTGCGCGCCGCGGCCCGGTACTACATGGCGCACGCCCGGCGCGCGGGCACGGCGGCGCTCGTCGATCATCACGAGTCGCCCGGCTTCATCGAGGGCTCGCTCGATGTGCTCGGCGACGCCTGCGCGGAACTCGGCGTTTCTGCGGTCCTTTGCTACGGCGCGACCGAGCGCAACGGCGGCCCGGAAGAGGCGCGCCGCGGCCTGGAGGAATGCCGTCGATTCATCCGCTCGAATCGCCGGCCGGGCATCTCCGGTGTCATCGGCCTGCATGCCTCGTTCACGGTCTCGGACGAGACGATCCGGAGGGCGGGCTCGATGTGCCGCGAGCTGAATACGGTGCTGCACGTTCACCTGGCGGAGGACCTGGAGGATGTGGAGGATGCGCGCCGGCGCGGCTACCCGGGGCCGCTGCAACGGTTGATCACCCTCGACGCATTGCCCGCCGGGTCGATCCTCGCGCACGGGGTGCACCTCTCGGCGGCGGAAGTCACGGAGGCCTCGGACGCCGGCTGCTGGTTCGTCCAGAACCCGCGCTCGAATCGCCAGAACCGCGTCGGCTACCCGCGCTGCCTGACCGCTGCCGCGAGGGTCGCGCTCGGCACCGATGGCTTTCAATCGAACATGCGCGACGAGGCCCAGGCCCTCGCCGAGACGTCCTCGGAGGCGGGCGAGCGACCCGAATCACACGCCGGCCGCCTCGATGCAGGATGGCGCCTGGTGGAAGATCGGTTGAACCTCACCCGGGATCAACTCGAGGCCCGTACAGCCTCGGCGCCCTCCGACAGGGATGTCGAGACGATCGAGGCCGAAGCGCGCGAACAGGCGTCACGACTCTGGACGAGATGGTAGGGGGGAAGGGAGCATGCAGCACTCATGAAACGACTGGGCATCGAGAAAGATATCGTGGACCGCAGCGTCTACGAGAACTCCGTGACGCGTTTCCGCGAGGCCGGCATTTGCCTCCCGACGTTCACGCAACTGGCCGACCCTGTGAAGATCCCGGCCGCCGTCCACGAGTCGTTGGCCACGATCGATCCCGACTCGCCGCACCCGCTCAACCTGTTTCGCGTGCACTGGTACAACGGCAGCGACCGTCGCCACGTCGTGCCCACGCCCGATCACCTGGTGCTGCCGTCGTCGCTGACCGGCGTCGCCGCGCCCATCGTCGTCGCGCTCGGCGATCGCTTCCCGATGATCCATGCGCACAAGGTGCTGGCCGCATACGGCTGCCTCGCCCCGCGCGTGATCACCGGCCAGTTCGATCCCACCGCCCACAAAGCGGTCTGGCCGTCCACCGGCAACTACTGCCGTGGCGGCGTTGCGATCTCGCGGATCATGAACTGCCACGGCATCGCCATCCTCCCCGAAGGGATGAGCCAGGAGCGGTTCCAATGGCTGGAGGCCTGGGTGAACGACCCGGCCGACATCATCCGCACGCCAGGGTCGGAGAGCAACGTCAAGGAGATCTACGACGCGTGTGCGGCGCTCGAGCGCGACCCGCAGAACATCATCTTCAACCAATTCTGCGAGTTCGGGAACTACCTGGCGCACTACAGCTGCACCGGCCGCGCCCTGGAACGGATCGTCGAGTCGCTGGATCCGGCGGGGAAGCGCAAGGTGCAGGCGTTCGTGTCCGCCACCGGATCGGCCGGAACGCTCGGCGCCGGCGACTACCTCAAGGAACGCTTCGGCTCGCGCATCGTCGCGGTTGAGGCGCTCGAGTGCCCGACGCTGCTCTACAACGGCTTCGGTGAACACAACATCCAGGGAATCGGCGACAAGCACGTGCCGTTCATCCACAACGTGATGAACACCGATCTCGTGGTGGCCGTGTCGGACGTCGCCACCGATACCCTGGGCCTGCTGTTCAACACGCCGGTCGGGCGCGAGTATCTCGTCACGAGGCGCGGTGTGCCGCCGGTCCTGGCGGCCGCGCTCGACTCGTTCGGGTTGTCGAGCATCTGCAACGTGCTGGCGGCGATCAAGACGGCCAAGTACTACGGCCTCGGCCCGGACGACCTCGTGCTGACGGTGGCGACCGATGGCGCGGAGATGTACGGCAGCGAGCGCCAGAAGGCGCTGTCCCGGTATTTCGCGGGCGGGTTCGACGGCGTGCACGCGGGCGAGGTATTCGGACAGCACCTGCTCGGCGCCACCACCGATCATCTGCTCGAGCTGTCAGCCGTCGATCGATTGCGGATCTTCAACCTGGGTTACTACACCTGGGTTGAACAGCAGGGCGTGACCGTCGCGGAGTTCACCGCGCGGCGGCAGGCGTCGTTCTGGACTGGTCTGCACGGCATCCTCCCCGCGTGGGATGCCATGATCGACGAGTTCAACGCGCGCACGGGCCTGACATGCTGACCTTCGTCTGCGCCGGCTGCGGCACCACACTGCCGGGAGTCGGGTCGGACGGGCTGCCGTTCAGATGCCCGAACGCGCGGGAGGGCGATGACATCGATCACGTCCTTCAGCGCGCGGGCCTGGCGTCCTCGTCGTTTCCGGAAGGCGACGCTGCCAACCCGTTCATCCGCTACCGTGCGCTGCTGGCGGCGCACGATCTCGCGATGGAGTGCGGGCTTGGCGACGAGGCCTTCACGTACTTGGTGCGCGAACTGGACGATGCGGTGGCGCGCGTGGACGGAAGGGGGTTCGAGGCAACGCTCTTCGCACCGTCACCCAGGCTGGCCG
The DNA here is from genome assembly GCA_036381995.1 of Vicinamibacterales bacterium. GTDB lineage: Bacteria > Acidobacteriota > Vicinamibacteria > Vicinamibacterales > Fen-181 > FEN-299. The sequence goes on from DASVIS010000183.1 coordinate 37,397, forward strand.
CAAGGCTCGGCTGCACGACCGGCGAAATCTGGGTGAAGGACGAGACGGGAAACGTAGCGGGTTCGCACAAGGCCCGCCACCTGATGGGCCTCATGCTCTACCTGCTGGTGGACGAGCGGCGCCACGGTTCGGCCGCATCGGGGCTTGCTTCGAGGGACACGGCCGCATTGTCAGCCAGGATTCGCGCGGGTGTCCACGGTGATGAGGGGCGGCCCCCGCTGGCGATCGCGAGCTGCGGCAATGCCGCGCTTGCCGCTGGTGTGATTGCGCGCGCCGCCGGCTGGCCGCTCGACGTATTCGTGCCCCCATCGGCCAGCCCACCGGTGATCGCGCGGCTCGGCCAGGTGTCGGCGGCGGTGCACACGTGCGACCGGATCGACGGGATTCCTGGCGATCCCTGCTATGCCGCGTTCCGCTCGGCGGTCGCGGATGGCGCGATCCCGTTCTGCTGCCAGGGAAGCGACAACGGCCTGACGATCGACGGCGGCAAGACGCTGGCGTGGGAGATGATCTCCGAGTTTCGGCACGCGACCCGTCAGCAGTGGGGCGGGAGGCGAATTGACGCGGTGTTCATCCAAGTTGGCGGCGGCGCTCTCGCCAGCGCGGTCATCGAGGGATTCCACGACGCATTGGTGACCACCGCGATCGACCGCGTGCCGCGGTTCTACACCGTACAGACCGCGGGCGCGTATCCGCTCAAACGCGCCTACGACGCCGTGGCCGACCGTATTCTCCAGCGCGTACCGCTCGTGGCCGAGCAGGGATTCAGCCCGGCGTCCGATCGCGAGCGGGCCGAGTTGATGATGGACTACCCCGCGATCATCGAGGACGAGCTGCGGTACGCGCGCGGGCATCGATCGGCCTTCATGCGGCCGTGGGAGAAGACGCCGTGCAGCATCGCGCACGGCATCCTGGACGATGAGACCTACGACTGGGCGGCGGTGGTCGAGGGGATGCTGAGGACGGGCGGTTGGCCGCTCGTCGTCAGCGAGGATCGCCTGGTGGAGGCCAACACCGTCGCCCGCGAGGTGACCGGCCTGAACGTCGACCACACGGGATCGGCCGGCCTGGCGGGCCTGATGAAAGCCATCCCGATCGACACGCGACTCCCATCCGAGCGCGTCGCCGTCGTCTTCTCC
>DASVIS010000184.1:0-15011 GCA_036381995.1 Vicinamibacterales bacterium
CCCGCCGCAATCGACGCGCCAGTCGAACCCGGCACCATGTTCGGGCTCGCCATAGCCAGCGGGCTGCCGGTCTCGACATCCGAAGCCCCGCTCGGCCTCGAGGGCGACAGCCTGTCGGCGCTGCTGGCCACCCGGCCGGACCGGGCCGGCCTGGCCATCCCGATTTCGGTGGGCGGCCGGGTCGTCGCGATCCTGTATGCTGATGGTGCCGTCGACCGGATGGCGATCGTGCCGAGCAACTGGCCGGAGATTGCCGAGATCCTAGCACGCCATGCGGGCCATTGCCTCGAAGTGCTGACGATTTCGCACGCCTCACGGCTGGCAGGCCGTGTGCAACAGGAGCCGATGGTGCCGGAGGTCCGGCCATCCGACGTCTCGCCGTTTGCCGACGAGAGGCGCGAAGAAGAGTCAGCTCGCCGGTACGCGCGGTTGCTGATCTCGGAGATCAAGTTGTACAACGAGGCGGCGGTGGAGGAGGGGCGCTCGGAGCGGAACCTGCTCGAGCGGCTCGGGTCGGACGTCGAGCGCGCACGCCGCCTGTATGAAGAGAAGATCCCGGAGGCGGTCAGGCTACGCGTGGACTGCTTCGATCAGGAAGTGATTCGCACGCTGGCCGGCGGCGACCCGGGTTTGCTGGGGCACACGTGAGGGTGATTCAGAGCGATCGATTCCTGCGCCGGTGCGCCGGCGCGTTGCTGATTGTCGGGTTGGTACTTGGGGAGTCCGCGGGCATCGAGGGCCAGCGCGCCAGCGATAGTGGAGCGGCGGCCCGCCCCGTTCCCGCCGCTCTCACGGCGTCGGCGCGTCCCCGCCTCCCGGCGGACATCTCCCAGATCTGGCTCGTTCCCGAACGGCGTCCCGCGGTACCCGTCGCCAAGCCGGTGGCCGACCTTGCCGCCGGCATGCAGAAGTTCGCGCAGGCGAAGTACTCCGAGGCGCTGCCGCTCCTGAGTACCCCTTCGCTGGCTACGACGGGGCTGGCCGCCTACGCGACGTTCTACAGCGGGCTCTGCCTGCTGAACCTCTCCCGCGAGGCCGAGGCGCGGACGGCATTTGCCAGACTGCACGCCTCCCCACAAGTCATCGGGTTCATCGCCGAAGCGGCCATCGTCCGCGAAGCCGAGGCGGCCGCCTCGCAGGGGGATCACACCGCAGCCGCGAGGCTCTACGACGAGCTTACCCGCCGGCGGACAGCCACCCCCGACGCCGTCCTGCTCGCGCTCGGGAAAGAGTACGAGGCAGCCGGCGACAGGGTGCGTGCCGCCGAGTCGTTTGCGCGGCTCTACTACGAGTTTCCGCTCAGTGACCTGGTTTCCGTGGCCGCCACCGAACTCGACGGCCTCGAGGACATCTCGGCCCCGAAGGAGCCGAACTCACGTTTCAAGTTCGACCTCGGACGCGCCCTGCGGCTCTTCGGCTTCAAGCGATACCAGCCAGCGAAACAGGCGTTCGAGGCACTCGAGCCACTGGCGGCCGGTGACGACGCGGAACTGGTGGCGCTTCGGACCGCCGAGTGTAACCACTACCTGCGCCAGTATCGCCAGGCGCGCGAGGAGCTGGCGCCTTTCGTCGACCACGCATCCCGCAAGGTCGAGGCGCAGTTCTTCTATCTCACGGCCACGCGAGAGCTGGGCGAGCGCGACGAGTATGTCCGCCAGGCGCGGGCGCTCGTGACGGCGTTTCCCGACAGCTCATGGGCGGACGAGACGCTCAACAACCTTGCCACGCACTACATCCTGACCGACGACGACGATCAGGCGGACGCAACCTTTCGCGAACTCTACGCGAAGTTCCCGCAGGGCGCGCACGCCGAGCGCGCCGCATGGAAGGCGGGCTGGTGGGCCTACAAGCACGGGCGCTATCACGAGACGATCACCTTCTACGAGAGCGCAGCGGCGGGATTTCCGCGGTCGGACTACCGGCCCGCGTACCTCTACTGGTCCGCCCGTTCCCGTGAACAACTTGGTGACGAGCAGGGCGCCGCCGCCGTCTACCGCATCGTGACGTCCGACTATCTGAACTCGTACTACGGGCGCCTGGCGTCCAAGCGGTTGCACGGCACCGATCTCCGTTTGATGACGGGCCCATCGGATGTCGTGCCGCCGCCGTCCGTCGTGATGCCACCGCCGACAGGCGACCTGATTCGCCTCCTGCTCTCACTGGAGCTGTACGATCAGGCGCGGGACGAACTGCTCTACGCGCAGCGCACGTGGGACGACAACCCGGTCGTGAATGCGACGCTCGGATGGGTCTACAACAAGCAGGGCGACCTGCGCCGCGGCATCATCTCCATGAAGCGGGCGTATCCCCAGTACATCGGGGAAGAAGGATCGCGGCTGCCCGTGGAGGTCCTGAAGGTCATCTTCCCGCTCGATTACTGGCCGCTCATCCGGAAGTACTCGCCCGTTTACCACCTGGACCCGTACCTGGTGGCTGCGCTCATCAACCAGGAGTCGGCCTTCGACGCGGGCGTGAAGTCGTCCGCGAACGCGGTCGGACTGATGCAGCTGCTCCCGTCGACCGGCAAGCGGTATGCGCGGGAGCTTCGCATCCGGCGCTATTCGGCGGCCTCGCTCACCAGGCCCGAGATCAACATCCAGCTGGGAATGGCCTACTTCGCGGAACTGGTCCGCCAGTTTGGCGGGGTACACCATGCGCTGGCCAGTTACAACGCCGGCGAGAACCACGTCGTCGAATGGAACTCGAACCGGTCCGGCCTCGAGCTCGACGAGTACATCGACGACATCCCGTTCCCGGAGACGCAGACCTACGTGAAGAAGATACTCGGGACCGCGGACGACTATCGCCGGCTGTACGCGGACGACGCCGGGGCGGGCCGGAAGGCCGCGACGAAGACAGCCACACCGTCGAAGCAAAAGCCGCAGCCGGCCGCGAAGAAGAAGACCGCGCCACCCAGGAAGACGACTTCACCGACGAAGCACTAACCGGCCGTGCCCTTGACGATTTCGTACAGCCAGACCTGCCCTTCCTGTGCCAGCGGGCGGATGTACTCCCGATAGCGCTCGATCTGCCCCAGCAGCTTCTCGCGGCTGCGTGAGTCGTAGAGTTCCATGTGGAAGACCACGTAGCGCGTGCCGTGCGCGCGCAGGATCCCCAGGGCCTCCGACGCCGGGAACGAGCTGACCGGTATCACCATCTGCTTGAAGTCGTCCGGCACGTAGTCGCTGTACCCGTTGACCAGCGGATGCCAGTGCGCGGTGGAGTAGAGCATGTAGAGCGCGTGACGGTGGAAGTCGACCGGCCGGAAGAAGAACGGGAACTCCGCGACGGCGCCAGCCGGCAGTCGGGCGAGAAGTCGGTACGGCTGGGGAACGGGCACGCCGTCGCGCAAGTCCCACGGAACGGCCGACAGTTCGGCGACCGCCACGACGCCAATGACGGCGGCGACCAGCGCAGGCCGCTTCGCTCGCCGCAGGAGCGCGGCCAGGCCGATGGCCGCCAGGACGGCAACCGCAAGGCCGGCGAGGATGCCGAACCGTGCGGGGGCGCGAAGGAGAGACCAGGCCGGGATTGTGCGGTAGGCGAGCGTGTAGAGGCCGGCGTCCGGCCCGAACGACAGCCACCCGGCCACCACGGCGAGCACGGCATAGAAGCCGACGGCCTCCCGTTCACGGGTTGTCAACCCGGGTCCGCCTTCGACGGCGGGCCCTTCGACGGCGCTCAGGGCGGGCCGGCCAGGGAAACCCCGCGCGACACTGCCTGCCAGTGCCACGCCCGCGAGAACAACCGCCACGACTCCCGGGAACAGCACTCGTTCCGGATACCTCGCGTGATCGAACGGCACCGCGAGGCCGAGGAGAGCGCGGTGCAGGTGTGTCGTGGACGACAGGTAGGCCTGCCAGTCGGCCGAGTACTGCCTGGCGTCGCCGAGCGTGCGGAACGGGTCGTGCTGCTGGAGGAGTCCCAGGTAGGGCACGAAGAACGGCAGGATGGCCAGGCCGGCTCCGACCGCCGCCACGGCGCAGAGTGCCGGGTACCTGGCCTCGCGCCAGGCGCGGCGACGGATGCCGTAGTAGATGAAACCCAGGCCGGCCGAGAGCGCCGCGAAGAAACCGTAGTAACCGCACCCGAGCCCCGCCAGCGCGATGGCGAGCGAGACGGCGACCGCACGCCAGGCGCCCGGCCGCTCCACGAAGCGATGCATGGCCAGGAGCGTGAGCGGAAGCCCCACGGTCATCAGCAACTGGATGTGCGCGTACCGCACGATCACGAACGGCGCAAACGCGAACACGATGGCCGAGACAACGGCGGCGGGCGTGCTCGAGGTGAGCCATCGCCCGAGCGCAAGGGTCGCGAGCCCGGCGAGCAGAATCGAGAGGAACACGGCCGCGTTGTACGCCAGATACGGGTTGCGCGAGAGCCACCAGGCGGGCACCGCAAGGACGCCGGCGGGCAGGTTGGCTTCGCTGTACGCAAGCGTTCCGCGATGCGGCGCGAAGATGTTGGCGTCGTAGACATGCAGCGGATCGGCGACGAGCGCTCTCGCCACCCACGAGACGTTCCAGATGCTGAACTGCCCGTCACCGGTATTCACCGGGCCCGCCTCGGCAGCGCGCCAGGCGAGCGGCGACGTGAGCAGGACGGTGATCAGCGCGAAGCCGCCGACGGCAGCCAGCGGGCGTACGACTCGGTGTCGGGCCAGCGCGGGTGACATCAGCTCGGCTCGTGCGTCGGCCAGCCCACGATTTCATAGAGCCAGGCGTCGCCCCTGGTCTCGATCGGCCGCAGGAACTCCCGGTATTGCCAGATTCGTTCGCTCACCTTCTTCAGCCCGCGGTGCTCGTAGAAGTTCGGGTGGAACACGACGTAGCGAGTCTGATAGCGACGCAGGATGCCGAACGAGTCGAGGGTGGGAAACGAGCTGACCGGGATCACCATCTCCTGGAAATCACTCGGAATGAAATCACTGTAGCCGTTGACGAGCGGCTTCCAGTGGAACGACGAGTAGAGCATGTAGTAGGTGTGACGGTGGAAGTCCACTCGACGATAGAAGAACGGGAACTCGGCGACGGCGCCGAACGGGAGCGAAGCCAGCGTCCGGTACGCGGGCGCTGGCGGCGTCGCCTCGCGGTAGTAGAGCGGGACGGGCGACAACTCGGCGAGCGCGGCCACCACGAGCACTGCGGCCAGGCGCGGCGCGGCCGGACGATTGCGGAGCACGGCCGCAAGCCCGATGGCGGCAAACACCACGAGCGCAAACGTGACAACGAGACCGAAGCGCGCCGGGGCGCGCATCAGCGTGAAGAGCGGCACACGGCCGTAGAGCAGCGCGTAGAGGCCGGCGTCCGGCCCGAACGAGAGCCAGAACGCCAGCGCGGCCACCGCGGCGTAGAAGACGATCGTGTCGGGAGCCGTCGCGTGAGTCCCGTTGGCCGCCGGGGCCGCCGGCCCCGAGAACACGGTTCGCGCTCCGGTCCAGATGCCAACGGCCGCGAAGACGAGCGTCACGATCCCCGGGAACAGGACTTCGCTGAACTGCCCGGCGAAGCGCAGCAGCCAGCCGTTTCCCCACCCGGCAGCCGCCAGGTACGCCCCGGCATTTGCCGAGTACCCCCGGCTGTCGTCCAACGTGCGGAAGGGCACTCCGTCGGAGCCCAATTCGAGGTATGGGCGGACCAGCGGCCACGTGAGCACCAGCACGAGCGCGGCTGCCGAAACGAGCGCCACGGCGTACGCGGGGCGTCGCCAGTAGCCGCGCGTGACGAGGTAGTAAAGGCTGGCACTGCCGACCAGCATCGCGACGAACACGCCGTAGTAGCCACACGCGAGCGTCGTCGCCACGAGCGTCAGGCCGAGCGTGATGGCCCGCCACGGGCTGGGTTTGTCCACGACCCGGTGAAAGGCGAGCATCGAGAAGGGCAGCGTGGCCGTCATGAGCAGCTGAATGTGTGCGGTGCGCGCGTAGACGAACGGGCAGTACGCGAACAGCACCGCAGCGACGGCGGCCGAGGCGCGGCTGCCCGTGAGATGTCTCGCGAGGTAGTACATGCCGACGGCCGAGAAGGCGAATGCCAGCAGGACGACGATGTTGTGCGCGAAATACGGGTTGCCGGTCAGCGCGTACGCCGGCAGCGCCAGAAAGCCTGCGCCGAGATTGCTCTCCGAGTACAGCAGAGTGCCGGTGTGCGGATAGAAGATGTTGGCGTCGAACAGGTGGGACGGGCTGGTGAGGAGCGCGTGCGCCACCCACGCCACGTTCCAGATGCTGAACTGCCCGTCACCGGTCTCCAGGCGGCCCAGCCTGCCGAGACCGAAGGCGAGCGGGTAGGTCATGATCACCGTCAGGATCGCGGCCATTCCGAAGACGATCAGCCCCTCGCGCAAACCCCGACGATGCATGGCGACGTATGATAGCATGCGGCGTTCATGCGACCGCGGCGGCTGCTGATTGTCGGTACGGCCTGTGTCCTGGCGCTGGCCGTGTGGGTGTCGCGCGGAGTTCTGGCCGTCGCGGACAGTGCCGCATGGCCGCGACGTGTTGGCCTCCTCCCGCCCCCGTGGTTCCCCATTATCGTCGGGACCCTGCTGGGCGTTTGTCTCCTGCGCGCGAAGCGAATCGCGCTCCTGCCGTTGTTGATCCCGGCGGTCCTCGTGCTGCCGTGGCTGCCGTTCACCGTGCCCTCAGCGGCGCTCATCTGGACCGGTCGCGTGATCGTGTGGGTCTGGATTGCGACCGCTCTCGCGCTCGCCGTGGCCGCGTGGCCATCATCCTGGTCGGGGGCCGCCGTCGTTCGCTGGGTTCGCGAACCGAGCCGCGGGTCGCTCGTCGCCCTCGGTCTTGCCTTCGTCATCTACTGCGCGGGCGCACGCCTGGTGTCGGACGTGATCCCCGGCGGTGACGAGCCGCACTACCTGGTCATCACGCAGAGCCTTCTGAGGGACGGCGATCTCCAGATCGAAAACAACCATCGCCAGGGCGATTACCGGGCGTACTTCCCGGGCGAACTGCGTCCCGACTTCCTGCGACGCGGCACGAACGGACAGATCTACTCCGTTCACGCGCCCGGACTTCCGGCGCTGGTCCTTCCGGCATTTGCCATCGCCGGCTATCCCGGAGTGGTGGTCTTTCTCGCATTCCTCTCGGCGCTCGGCACGTGGCTGGTCTGGCGCGCAGGCTACCGCCTCACGGGGAGCCCGGGCGCGGCCTGGTTCGGCTGGGCGAGTGTCGCCCTGTCCACGCCCTTCTTCTTCCACGCGTTCACCGTCTACCCGGATGCCACAGGGGCCGTCGTGATCATGGCGGCGATCACCGCGCTGCTGTCGTTCGAGGCCGGCGCGTCATTTGGCGGGGCTGAAGCCCCGCCCCACGGAAGTGGAGGCTCCGTCATGTGTGGCCCGGGCGGAAACGAAGGCGCCGAGTGGGCGACGTGGCGATGGATCCTGCTCGGAGGAGCGCTCGGCCTGCTCCCGTGGCTGCACACGCGATACGCCGGCGTGGCAGCCGTGCTCGGCGCATGCCTCGGCCTGCGGCTGCTCGGTCACCGGGCCTACGCAAAGCTGGCGGCGCTGCTGCTCCTGCCGGCACTCGGTGCGGCGGCCTGGTTCGGCTCCTTCTACGCGATCTACGGCGAGTTCAGCCCGGCGGCGCCATACAACCACTACACGCAGTCGCAGCTCTCCAACATCCCGCGCGGGCTTCCGGCGCTACTGTTCGACCAGCAGTTCGGCGTGCTGCCGAACGCGCCGGTCTACGCGCTCGCGCTGGCCGGGCTCGTGCCGCTGTTCCGCCTCCGGAGACGGTTTGCCGGGGAGATGGTTCTGCTGCTCGTGTCGTACCTGCTGCTCGTCGCTGCGTTCCACATGTGGTGGGGCGGCTGGAGCGCGCCGGCGCGGTTCATGGTGCCGGTGCTGCTGATGCTTGGCGTACCGGCGGCCGTCGTGTGGTCGCGGGCGCAGGCGGCAGGAAGGGCGGTGGCGATCGCGGCGTTGACGGTGACGGGCCTTGTCACGGGCACGATGACGCTGATGGAGTCGGGGACACTGATCTTCAATGTCCGGGACGGCTTCGCCCGCTGGCTGGAATGGGCCACGCCGGTCGTAGACCTGCCGCGCGCGCTCCCGAGCTTCTTCCGCGACACGCCCGGCGTTGCGCTCGCCAGTTCCGCTGTCTGGGTGGTGGCGCTGGCGCTGGCGGCGCTGGTTCTGCGCGTCGTGGCGCGACGTGTGCCCGCGGGGGGGGTGAGCGTGAGGGCACGACTGGCCCTCGCCACGCCAGCCACGTTCGCGGCCGCCGTCATGGTCGCCGCGTCCATCTGTTGGGCGATGAGCGGCGTGGGTGGGGCGACGCCAACGACATCGGAGCTCGCCTTGCTGCGGGCGTACGATCCCGGCACGCGTCCGATCGGCGTCCAGTCCCGGCCGCTCCGTCGCCTGCCTGCGGAGCAGGTCCCCGGGCGATTGGCGCTGGCCGTTTCCGAGCGTCGGCCGGCTGCTCCCGATGGTCCACTGATGACGCTCGACGACGTTCCGGCTGGCGTGTACCGCCTCTCGCCCCCGGCCGCGACGGCTGCCCAGGGCACGATCGAGCTGCTCATCGGGCGAAGCCGCGAGCCAATCGAACGATGGGTGTTCGACCCGGCTTCAGGAGGCGGAGAGCACGAGCTCCGCCTGCCCGTCGGCGTCAACTCGGTCACGATTACCGGGGACGCGCTGGCGCGCCGGTCGATGCCACGCATCGCCCTCGAACCCGTGGCAGTCGTGCCGGTCAGCGCCCGGCTCACGCCGATGCGGGCGGCACGCGCCGCCCGCTACAACGGGATGACGGCTTTCTCGTTCGGTGTGCAGGCCTACCTGGAAGGACCGGGTCTCTGGGTGCGGGGTGGGGTGCCGGTGCCGCTGGCGTTCACGGGACAGCCGTCCGCCCCTGTGGTCAGGCTCCTGCTTCGCAACTGCCCGGTGGCCAACCGTGTGACGCTTCAGCGTCGCGGGCAGGCGGATGTGTTGGCGCTGCAACCAGGTGAGGAACGAGTGGTGGAGTTGCCGGCGGACCCGACGAACGGCGGGGTGTTCGTTGTCGTGCAGACGGAACACGGGTACCGGCCGGCCGACGTCGATGCAGCCAGCCGGGACCTGCGCTATCTCGGCGTGTGGATCCAGGCGGTCCCGGTCCGCTGACCCGTCAGTACCTCACGACCGCCATCACATAGGGTCCCTGCAGGACCAGGTCGCCCCGATCGCTGTCCTTTCGATACGATACGGTGATCGAACGGTAGCCGCCCTGGACGGCGACGTAGTTGGTGAAGTTCACCGTGCCGTAGATGTTGATGTCGAGGTACTTGCCGTCGTAGCCCTTCAGCGCATCCACGCCCGTCGGCAGCTTGAGGCCAGTCACCTCTCCGGTCAGCGAGATGTTGGCCACCGGATAGACCCTGGCGATCCCGCCAATCGTCGGGATGGGCGCTCTTGCCTTCGTGAATTCGGTCGTGAACGGATTCTTGATCGTGACGCTGGCGTCGGTGTACTTCGCCTCGAGAATGACGCCGAGGAAGCCGCGATCCCGGTAGATGAAGTCGTACTCGTACCCGAATCGCCACGTGTTCCACTGAATCGACGAGTTGATGGGAATGCCGAACTCGTAGGCCTGGCCGTTGAAGATGATCTTCCGCTTCAGGACGGTATCGGCGGAGTACGCGATCGGGATGTAGCCGACGCGGAACTTGTGCTTCTTGGCCGGCCGGAGGACGAGGCTGTACTCCTTCAGCCATTTCTTTTGCAGCCCGAGGTCATCCTGCGCACTGATATCACTGCCGAGGATGCCCGGCAGCGACTCGCTCGAGACGACGATATCGGGTGGCGGTTGCCACAGGCCCACGCCGAACTCCACGTGCCAGGTCTCGCCCGTGGCACGGTTCTCGGCGCGGAACCTCCGGTATTGGGCGTTCGCCGGCGAGGCGCTGAAGATGGTCAACGCGACGAGCAGGCACAGGACGCATCGAATAGTCAGGCGCATGGACAGTCCCTTCGAGGGCGTGCGGCAGGTGCACTCCTCCCCTGGATCCGCTTATCGGACGGTCGATGGGGGGACTGTAGGGGATAGACCACCCCTGCCGACGGCAATCCAACGGCGGATGGACGTCACCAGAATGATCACGACGCAGCACATCATGACCGCGGTGAGAACCGAGTCCATATAGCCCTGCAAGTGAAGGGCAGGGTTCGCCCCGACCGCCATCGGCCAGAAGTTGTCCCGCACGCTGAGGTAACCGGCGGTCAGCGTCGTCGTGGAGAGGAACACCAGCGGGATCACCGTCACCCACACGTATTTCGCGCGGCCCATGTTGATGAGGATCGTCGTCCCGATGAGGAGGGCGACCACCGCGAGCAACTGGTTGCTGATCCCGAACATCGGCCAGATCGTCCCGATGCTGCCAGTCCAGATGAAGTAGCCCCACGCGAGCACCACGAGCCCCGTCGAGATGATCGTGCCGGGCATCCAGTCGGTGCGCGCGAACGGCTTGTAGAAGCGACCGAAGAACTCCTGCACCAGGAACCGCGCCACGCGCGTGCCGGCGTCGATGGTCGTCAGGATGAAGAGCGCCTCGAACATGATGGCGAAGTGGTACCAGTAGTCCATCAGCCCCTTCATGCCCGGCAAGCCGCTGAAGATCTGCGCCATCCCGACCGCCAGCGACACCGCCCCCCCGGTCCGCCCGGTCACCGTTTCGCCGACCGCCTGCTCGAGCGCATGCAGGTTCACGGTCGGGATTCCAAGTGTCGCGAAGACCCGCGGCGACACGTTGATCGCGAAGTAGTCTCCGGGGTAGAGCGAGGTCGCGGCCAGGAGCGCCACGATGCCGACCAGGCCCTCGATCAGCATCGCGCCGTATCCAATGGGCCGGATGTCGGATTCCTTGTCGATCATCTTCGGCGTCGTCCCGGATCCGATCAGGCCGTGGAAACCGGAGATGGCGCCGCACGCGATCGTGATGAAGACGAAGGGGAACAGGGGGCCGGGGATGATCGGCCCGCCCCCGGAGGCGAACTTCGTGATGGCCGGCATGTGGAGTTCCGGGTTGACGATCATGACGCCCGTCACGAGCAGCGCAATCGTCCCGATCTTCATGAACGAGCTCAGGTAGTCCCGCGGGGCGAGCAGCATCCAGACCGGCAGGACCGAGGCCACGAACCCGTAGATGCCCATCGCGATCACGAGTTGCTTCTGCGACAGCGTGAACACCCACCCGATGCTCGACGCTGCCAGCGGCTTGCCGAACGCCACGGCGCACAGCATGCCGATCACGCCGATGACGGTGGCCTCCACGATGTGCCCCTTGCGGAAGCGATACATGTAGAAGCCCATGAACAGCGCCAGCGGGATCGTGGACCCGATCGTGAACGTCCCCCAGGCGCTCTCGCTGAGCGCGTTCACGACGACGAGGCCGAGTCCGGCCAGGGCGATGACGACGATGAAGATGACCGCGACGCCGGTGGTGATGCCGGCGAGCGTGCCGATCTCGTCGTGGGCGATCTCGGCCAGCGACCGGCCGCCGCGACGGGTGGACGCCCACAGGATGATCATGTCGTGCACGGTGCCGGCGAGCACGACGCCTGCGACGAGCCAGATGAGACCGGGCGCGTAGCCGAACTGCGCCGCGAGCACTGGGCCGACGAGCGGACCGGCGCCGGTGATGGCCGCGAAGTGATGACCGAAGAGCACCCAGCGCGAGGTCGGGTAGTAGTTGTGGCCGTCGTACCGGGTGTGCGCCGGTGTCGGGCGCGTGTCGTCGAGAGCCAGGATCCGCGCGGCGATGAACCCGCTGTAGTACCGGTAGGCGATGACCAGGATGCAGAGAATGGGAACGATGAGGTAGAGCGCGTGCATCCGGCGATTCTACATCACGAAGTCGGCACGTCCGCGGGCTCGGTGTGATACTTTCCAACGATGCGTGCGGCGCTCGGCCGACTTCTCCCCTACCTGCTCCGTTACCGGCGGCAGTTCGCGATCGGTCTCACCTGCGTGGCCGTGACGACGGGGGTGTCGCTCCTCGCTCCCTGGGTTCTCGAGCACGCCGTCGACGACCTGTACGCCGCGGTCACGCGCCGTAAACTCCTCATCTACTCGGCAGCGCTCCTCGGCATTGCCCTGACGGGCGCGACGTTCCGGTACCTGATGCGGCGGATCATCATCGGCGTGTCGCGGCAGATCGAGTACGACCTGCGGAACGACTTCTTCGCGCGTCTCCAGTTGTTCTCCCTGTCGTATTTCCAGTCGCGCCGGACCGGCGACCTGATGTCGCGGGCGACCAACGACCTGAACGCGGTGCGGATGACGGTGGGGCCGGCCGTCATGTATTCGGCCAACACCCTCATCCTGTTCGTCGCGGCGATCGCGCTGATGGTTTCGATCGATCTCCGCCTGACGCTGGTTGCCCTGATCCCGCTGCCGTTCGTCTCGATCGCCGTTCGCTACTTCGGTGCGGCAATCCATCGGCGATTCGAGCGAATCCAGGCGCAGTTGTCGGACCTGAGCGCGGTGACGCAGGAGGCCCTGTCCGGCGTGCGCGTCGTGCGCGCCTATCGGCAGGAAGCCGCGGAGATGGAGCGGTTCGGACGCGCCAACCTCGAGTATCTCGAGCGAAACCGTCGGCTCGTGCGGCTCCAGGGGTTCTTCTATCCGACCATGTCGTTGTTCCTGGGCTTCGGGTCGCTCCTGGTGCTGTGGATCGGCAGCCGGGAGGTGATTGCCGGCCGCCTGACGGTGGGCGGTTTCGTCGCGTTCAACGCCTACCTGGTCATGCTGTCGTGGCCCATGATCGCGTTCGGGTGGGTGACCAACATGGTCCAGCGCGGTCTGGCCTCGTGGACGCGCATGCTCGACGTGCTGGACGCGGTACCCGACATCGCGGACCCGAGCCCCGATCGGCTGGTCGTGCTGCCGCGGGTGTCGGGCGCCATCGAGTTTCGCGATCTGTCGTTCTCCTACGGCGACGGCCCCGTGCTCGAGCACGTCTCGGTTCGGATCGGAGCAGGCCAGACCGTGGCCCTGGTGGGCCCGACGGGCTCCGGCAAATCCACGCTGATCAGTCTGCTTCCGCGGTTGTTCGACCCGCCGCCGGGCACGGTCTTCATCGACGGCGTGGATGTGCGCGACCTGTCGCTCGCGCAGCTTCGCCGGGCCATCGGGTTCGTGCCGCAGGAAGCCTTCCTGTTCTCGGAGTCGATCGCCGACAACATCGCGTTCGCGGCGGGAGGCGCGAAGGCGGCGGACCGTGAACGGATCGAATGGGCCGCCGGCGTGGCGCGGCTGGACAAGGACGTGGCCGGCTTCCCGAACGGATTCGAGACGATGGTCGGGGAGCGGGGAATCACGATGTCGGGCGGGCAGAAGCAGCGGGCGGCGATTGCGCGGGCGCTGATGGCCGACCCGCGCATCCTCGTCCTCGACGACGCGCTGTCGGCGGTGGACACCTACACCGAGGAGGAGATCCTGGCGCGGTTGAGGGGCGTGATGCGCGAGCGCACGTCGATCATCGTGTCGCATCGAGTCTCTACCGTGCGCCACGCCGACCTGATTCTGGTCCTCGAGCAGGGACGCACGATCGAGCGCGGAACGCACGAGGAGCTGGTGCGTCTCGACGGCTTCTACGCCGAGCTGTACCGCAAGCAGCTGCTGGAAGAGGAGCTGGCGGCATCGTGAGCCAGGAAGAAGAAGTCCTCGGCAAGGCCTACGACGCGCGGTTGATGCGGCGCCTGCTGGGTTATCTGCGCCCGTACAGGCAGCAAGTCGGCGTTGCGCTCGGCGCCCTGATCGGCGGCTCGGCGCTTCAGCTGGCGCAGCCCTACCTGATGAAAGTGGCGATCGACCGCTATATCGCGCAGCGCGACCTGTCGGGGCTGAACCTGATCGCCCTGGGTTTCCTCGCCATCCTGCTCGGCTCGTTCGTCTTCGAGTATCTCCAGACCTACGTCCTCCAGTACGTCGGGCAACGGATCATGTTCGACATGCGCATGCAGATCTACGGGCACCTGCAGCGCGTCGATATCCAGTACTACGACCGGAACCCGGTCGGGCGCCTGATGACCCGCGTGACGTCCGATGTGGACGTCCTGAACGACCTGTTCGCCGCGGGCGTCGTGACGGTGTTCGGCGACGTCTTCACGCTGGTCGGCATCATGGTCGTGCTGCTCGGCATGAACTGGCGCCTGGCGCTGGTGGCGTTCTCCGTGCTGCCGCTCATCGTCTTCATCACGCAGTGGTTCCGGCGAAACGTCCGCGAGTCGTACCGGACGGTGCGGCTGTGGATCGCGAGGATCAACGCATTCCTGCAGGAGAACATCGGCGGGATGGCGACGGTGCAGCTGTTCCGGCGGGAGGCCGAGAACTTCGCGCGTTTCGACGCGATCGATCGCGGGCATCGCGACGCGAACATCCAGTCGATCTTCTACTACGCGGTATTCTACCCCGCGATCGAAGTGACGAGCGCGCTCGCGACGGCGCTGATCATCTGGTACGGCGGCGGCCTGGCGCTGGCCGGCGTTCTCACGATCGGATCGCTGGTCGCCTTCATCCAGTACTCGCAGCGCTTCTTCCGGCCCATCAGCGATATCTCGGAGAAGTTCAACCTCCTCCAGGCGGCCATGGCGTCGTCGGAACGGATCTTCAAGCTGCTCGACACGCCTGCGACGATCTACGACCCGGCGGCGCGGCAGGGCGCGGCAGTGGCCCCGGACGCTGCGGCGCGGCGGGGCGTCGGCGCTGCCCAGCCAGGCCTCCTCCGCTTCGATCACGTCTGGTTCGCCTACACCGGCGACGACTACGTGCTGAAGGACGTCTCCTTCGAGGTGAAGCCGGGCCAGCGCGTCGGCGTGGTCGGCGCCACGGGCGCTGGAAAGTCCACGCTCATCAACCTGCTGATGCGTTTCTACGACGTCAGCCGCGGGCGCATCCTGGTGGACGGCGTGGACATACGCGAGATGGACCTCGACAGGCTGCGGGCGCTGTTCAGCCTCGTCCTTCAGGACGTCCAGCTCTTCTCGGGCACGATTGCGAC
>DASVIS010000185.1:0-7155 GCA_036381995.1 Vicinamibacterales bacterium
CATCTTCCAATCCAGTGCAACGCTGTTTACGGACATGCCGGACAGCGGTTCGCCGCCCGCCCCGGCGGTTGCCATCCAGTAGTCGCCCCGCAGGTTCGCCTGCTGCCTGCGACATCTCCGCCTTCCATTGCCCCTCCCTGCCGCTCCCTTTCCCCCGTATAATAGGCACCGGAGCGAATTGCCGATGTCTCCTCTCGCGCGTCGCCTCGTGTGGGTCCTGGCGCTGGTTGGCCTGGCCGTGTCGCTCACGTCCCTCTACGTGCACTACCAGATGCTGGTGCAGCCCGGTTACATCAGTTTCTGCGACATCAACCAGACGGTGAGCTGCCAGCAGGCGTATCTGAGCCGGTACGGCAGCGTCCGGGGCGTTCCGGTCGCGCTGTTCGGCGCGATCTGGTTTGGCTTCGTGCTGATGCTCGCATTTCTCGGTGCGACCGGGCCTGACTCGGTTCGCGAGTCGATCCCTGCCTACCTGTTTGCGACGGCGACCATCGGCCTGGCCGTGGTTCTCTACATGGCCTACGCGGCCTTCTTCGTGCTCAAAGCGGTCTGCGTGCTGTGCCTGGCCACGTACGCCGCGGTGATCGGATTGTTCATCGTGTCGGGCCTTTCGAGCTCAATGCCGCCCATGACCACTTTGCCACGACGCCTGTTCAGCGACCTGCGCGCGCTGGTCGCACGCCCGGCTCTCCTGTCGGTCGTGATCGTCTTCCTCGCCGGCGCCGTGTCGGCGGTCGCCTTCTTCCCGAGCGAGGCGTCGCTGCGGGCCAAGGCGGCCCAGCAGGCTGCGCAGCCGGCGACGGCCGACCAGCGCAGCGAGTTCGAACGGTTCTGGGAAGCGCAGCCCCGGGTCACGGTCCCCGTCCCCTCGGACGGCGCCGCGGTCGTCATCGTCAAGTTCACCGACATGCAGTGTCCGATGTGTGGACAGTCGTTCTTCGACCTCAGGCCGATCCTGTCGAAGTACCAGTCGCAGTACCCGGGCGCGGTGAAGTTCATCACGAAGGACTATCCCCTGCAGTCCGAATGCAACCCGAACGTGCTGCGGTCGATCCACACAGCCGTCTGCGACGCAGCGGTGGCGGTTCGGCTGGCGAGGCAGCACAACAAGGGTGAGGCGCTCGAGGAGTACTTCTATTCGCACCAGGCCATGCTGAGCCCGGCCGCGGTCCGGGAAGCGGTGCAGACGATCGCCGGTGTGCAGGACTTCGACCTGCAGTACCCGCGCGTGATCGAGTCGGTGAAGGCCGACGTCGGGCTCGGCCACCTGCTGAATGTGCGCGCGACCCCGACCTTCTTCATCAACGGCGTGAAGTTGGAGGGTGCAACCGTGCAGACCCTGGATCTGGCGATTGCGTACGAGCTGAAGAAGGCCGGTAAGATCAAGTAATCGCACGCTGTGCACGCCATCGACACCGAGGACCTGACCAAGGACTACGCGCTCGGCTTCTGGCGCAAACGGCCGTACCGCGCCCTCGACCGCCTGACGCTGCACGTCGAACAGGGAGAGGTCTTCGGATTTCTCGGCCCGAATGGCGCCGGCAAGACGACGACGCTGAAGCTGCTGCTGCAGCTCGTGTTTCCGACCAGCGGGCGCGCCGAGATCCTTGGCCGGCCGGTCGGCGATATCTCGGTTCGCCGCCGGATTGGCTTCCTTCCCGAGAACCCGTACTTCTACGATCACCTGACGGCCATAGAACTGCTGGATTACTTCGGCCGGCTGCTCGGGCTGTCCTCGCAGGACCGGTCGGTTCGAGTGCCTCGCCTGCTCGACCAGGTGGGCCTCGGCGCGGAGCGGCGCTTCGCGCTTCGGCGGTATTCGAAGGGCATGCTGCAGCGCGTCGGCCTCGCGCAGGCGCTGCTCAACGAGCCCGACGTGGTCTTCCTCGACGAGCCGATGTCCGGCCTCGATCCGATCGGCCGCCGGATGGTCCGCGAGCTGATCCTCGGCTTGCGCGACCGCGGCGCGACGGTCTTCTTCAGCTCGCACATCCTGGCCGACGCCGAAGCGATCTGCAGCCGCGTGGCCATCCTCGCGGGCGGGCGTCTGGCCGCCGCGGGAAGGCTGACCGAGCTTCTGGCCTTCGACGTCAGAGGCTGGGAAGTCGTGGTGGACCGTGTCACCGGGGAAGTCCTCTCTCGAATACAAGCCATCGCGGCAAAGGTCACCCGGATCGCCGATGGGCGGTACGCGCTCGAATTGCCGTCGACGGCGCAGCCGGAGCGGGTGCTCACCGACCTGGTGGCGGCCGGCGCGTCGGTCATGTCGCTCAACCCGCTCCGCGACACGCTGGAGGACTTTTTCATGCGCCAGGTGACCGGGCACGGCCACCAGCGACAGGTCGGGGCCTGAAATCCATGGTGCTCGGCGCGATCGCCCTCAACGTGTTCCGCGAGTCGGTCCGGGATCGGGTCTTCTACAACCTGCTCCTGTTTGGCGTCCTGCTCGTCGGTGCCTCGGTGCTGGTCGGCCAGATGACGGCCGGCCAGGACGTGAAGATCATCAAGGACCTCGGCCTTGCGGCCACGTCCCTGTTCGGCCTGTTCATCGCCGTGTTCGTCGGCATCGGCCTGGTCTGGAAAGAGGTGGAGCGTCGGAGCGTCTACAGCCTGATTGCGAAGCCGGTGCGCCGGCCGGAACTGGTTCTCGGCAAGTACCTCGGGCTGGCCTTCACGCTGCTCGTGAACGTATCGGTGATGGCCGTCGTGCTCTACCTGCTGCTCGGGTACATGCAGTGGGCCTCGCCCGAGAATCTCCGCGCCGCGTGGGAGGCCCCGGCCACCGACCCCGCGCTGCTGAAGGCCTTGCTGCTGATCTACGTCCAGTTGCTGCTGGTGACGGCGATCGCGCTCTTCTTCTCGACCTTCTCGAGCCCGATGTTGTCGGCGGCCCTGACCTTCGGCTTCTACGTGATCGGCCACTTCAACGCGGACCTCGAGCACTTCGACGCGGTGGTCACGTCGACGCCGATCGTCTGGCTGCTGCGCGCGCTCTACTACCTGCTGCCGAACCTGGCGCCGTTCGATATCACCGCCAAGGTCGTGCACGGGCAGGCGGTGACGCCGGGGTACCTGCTGATGACGATCGGCTATGCGGTCGTCTACATCGCGTTCCTTCTGGCGGCGGGGTCGTACATCTTCGCGAGGCGGGACCTGAAGTGACGGCCCATCGGGGCGCCCGGCCGCTCGCGTTCGGGCTGGCGCTGGCCACGCTGGTCGCGGCCTTCGTCGGGCTCGAGGTCTGGCGCGACCGCGTGTACGGCGAACCGGCCCCGGGCGACTCGGTGCTCTATGTCCGGTCCGGCGAGGCCCTTCGACGGATGTCCCTCTCGTTCTCGCCGCTCCTGGCCGACGTATACTGGGTGCGCGCCGTGCAGTACTACGGCGGCACGCGGCTGTCGACTTCCTCGACCAGGCGCTACGATCTGCTGTACCCGCTGCTCGACATCACGACGTCGCTCGATCCGCGATTCAACATCGCGTATCGATTTGGATCGATCTTTCTCGGCGAGGACTATCCCGGCGGCGCAGGTCGGCCCGACCTCGCGGTGGCGCTGCTCGAGAAGGGGTTCCGCGCCAACCCGACGCGCTGGCAGTACCTTCAGGACATCGGCTTCGTTTACTACTGGTGGGTGGGGGATTACCGCCAGGCGGCAGAGTGGTTCAAGAAGGCCGGAGACGTTCCCGGCGCGCCCTGGTGGTTGCGGTCGATGGCGGCCGTGACGCTCACCCAGGGCGGCGACCGGCGCAGTTCGCGCGTGCTCTGGCAATCGCTCCGCGATTCGGCTGACAACACTTGGGTGCGCAACAACGCCAGCCTGCGGCTCTCGCAGCTCGATGCCCTCGACGCGATCGATCAGTTGACCGCGATCGGGGCGGAGTTCCGTGCGCGGGCGGGACGGCATCCGGCGTCCTGGGGTGACCTCGTGCGAGCGCGAATGCTCCGGGCTGTGCCGCTGGACCCGACCGGAGTGGCGTACGTGCTGAATCCGGTGACCGGTGCGGTGACCGTTGGCGCCGACTCGCAGCTGAACCCGCTGCCCGTCGGGTCGCAGGCGGACCGGCCGGCCCGTTGAGATCCTCGATGGCCTACCTTGCAGCCGCCCTTTTCGGCCTGGTCATCGGCAGCTTCCTCAACGTCTGCATCTACCGCCTGCCACGCGGACTGTCAATCGTGTGGCCCGCCTCGCGGTGCACGACGTGCGGGCGTGAGATCGGCTGGTACGAGAATGTCCCGGTCGTGAGCTACCTGGCGCTGCGCGGCCGCTGCCGAACCTGCGGCGCGCGCATCAGCCTGATGTACCCGCTGATTGAAATGCTGACGGCCGCCGCGTTCGTGGCGACGTATGCGGCGTTTGGCCTCTCGTGGCTGCTCCCGATCCGGCTGCTGTTCGGGTGCGCGATGATCGTGCTGCTGGTCATCGACTTGCAGCATCAGATCCTGCCCAACGAGATCACGCTCCCCGGCATCGTGGCCGGCCTGGCCGCAAGCCTGGTGGCGGAGCCAGGCTGGCGCGACGCGCTCATCGGCGCCCTCGCGGGCGGCGGGATTCTCTGGCTCGTTGCGTGGGGCTACGAGCGCCTGCGGCACCAGGAGGGGCTGGGGTTCGGCGATGTGAAGATGTTGGCGATGATCGGCGCGTTCCTCGGGTGGAAGCTGATGCTGCTCACGCTGGTGAGCGCCTCGGTCATCGGTTCGCTGACGGCCGGCGTGCTGATGCTGGCCCGGCGCGCGGACTGGCAGTCGAAGCTGCCCCTCGGCACGTTCCTGGGCATCGCCGCGATCCCCGTAAGTCTCGTCGGTACCGTCGTCGTCAACTGGTACCTCGGGTTCTACCGATGACAGGATGCCTGAGCGACTGAGATGACCCAATCCGCGTACGCGCTCATCGGCCTGACGGCGCTGGTGGCCGCGCTCGTCGGCGTGCTCGTGTTCTCGCTCCTGCGGTTCGCCGTCGCAGTCCGGGACATGAAGGGCCAGGTTCGCGAGGGGAACGCCGAGCGGGCGTTCGTGGCCACTGCGCTCGAGGATTCGATCCGCAGTCTGCGGGAGCAGGAGCGGGTGATGTCGGCCCGGGCCGAGAGCTCCGAGCGGCTGAACAGCGAGATTGTGTCGAGCCTCGCGTCGGGCCTCCTGGTGGTCGGCCTCCGCGGCGAAGTCCGGACGCTCAATCCCGCTGGCCGCAGGATGCTGCGCCGGTCGGTGGTCGAGCCGGGGATCGGGCTCCGCGACCTGCTCGCCGACGTGGCGCCGGTCGCCGAGGTCGTGGAAGAGTGTCTCTCAACCGCTCGCCCCATTCTCCGCCGTTCGATTCCGCTTCGGGCGCGCGACGGGCGCGACATGCACCTCGGGGTCACGGTGTCGCCTCTCTTCGACGCGCAGGGATCGCTGCAGGGCGCCGTCTGCCTGTTCACGGACCTCACGGCGGTCGTCGCTCTCGAGGAGCAGCTCCGGCTGAAGGACAGCCTCGCGCGGCTTGGCGAACTGACTGCCGGCCTGGCGCACGAGTTCCGCAATGGCCTGGCCACGATCCACGGGTACGGGCGCTTGATCGACCCGTCGCAGGTGTCCACCCAGTACGCGGCCTACGTGCAAGGGATTCGGGACGAAACCGACGCGCTCGGCCGTGTCGTCAACAACTTCCTGAGTTTCGCCCGCCCGGTCCAGTTGACGCTCGTGCCGGTGGAGGTTCGACGGCTGGTGGAGCGAGCGGTCGAAGAGATAGGCCCCGAAGTGGAAGCGCGCGGCGGAACGGCGACGGTGACTGGAGATTTCGGGACAGTCGACGGCGATGAGGTCCTCCTCCATCAGGCGTTCGTCAACCTGCTCCGGAACGGGATCGACGCCTGCGCCGAAGTGCACGTGCCGCCCCGCATCCGGGTGGACGGTCAGGTGGACCGGTCGCAGAACGCGCTGCGCGTCACCGTCGTGGACAACGGACCCGGCGTGGATCCGGCCCTCCGCGAAAAGGTGTTTCAGCCCTTCTTCACCACCAAGGGACATGGGACAGGCCTCGGGCTGGCGCTGGTCAGGAAGATCGTCGTCACTCACAACGGACGCATGACGCTGACGGCGTCCGACGAAGGCGGCGCGTCGTTCCAGATGTTCCTCCCGCTTTCGCGGCCCGAGTGATCTTCCTGCCACGGGTCCAGCGCCCTGCACCGTAAGAAACTGCCATGTTCTCGTGCCGCGGCGCGGGCGTTTGCGCCGGCACCCTCCGAATTCAAGCTGTTCTCGACGATGGCGCCAACGGATCGCTGATTGCATCACTGATCGGCAGAACCCAACCACTGGCGCGCCGCGTGTTCTTCAACATCCTGTGAGTGGCACCCGCGATGGCACGAGCCCGCGATCACGACTACCGATCCGGATTCACCCTGCTGGAAGTGATGGTGGCGCTCGGCCTGCTGACGGGGGCGTTCCTCGCTGTCGCCCAGTTGCTGATAGTGGCCGCCCGTGCCACGGAGTCGTCGCGGGCGACAACGCTTGCGTCAAACCTGGCGGCGCAGAAACTGGAATACCTGCGGTCGTTGGCGTGGGGATACGACATCGCCGGCGTTCCGATCGACGAACTCGGGGCGTCGCCACCGGGCTCGCTGATCGTCAACACGACGGGCTTCGTGGATTACCTGGATGATGCGGGCTTCTGGATCGGCAGCGGACCGTCGCCCCCGCCGCAGGCGATGTTCATCCGGAGATGGTCCGTCGAGGCGGATGTCGACACCGTGCCGCCGACGGTCCTGATGCTACGGGTAGTCGTCCTGCGTCGCGGCGTGCCCTCGGCCCCGTCTCCGGGCGACGGGCATTCGTGGGTTGAGATGACGCGGATCCTCAGCGCGCGAGCCAGGAGGCCCAGTTGATTCGACGTGACGGCTTCACCCTCGCGGAGTTCCTGATCGCCGGTGCCATCGCGCTCGTGCTGACGACAGGCCTCCTGACCGTCGTGGACCCGAGTCACTCGGCGACGCGTGCCCGGGCGGCAGCTATCGACATTCAGCAGCGGCTGCGCGCCGCGTCCGAGGCAATGTCAGCTGACCTGTACTCTGCCGGAAGCGGTCCGGTGAACGGCGTATTCGGCAAGTCGCTGGGCACGATCACGACTGCCATTCTCCCGTTCCGAATTGGACCTCGCGGCGATCCGGCCGGCACCGCGA
>DASVIS010000186.1:0-21107 GCA_036381995.1 Vicinamibacterales bacterium
GAGTTGATGGTGATGTAGGGGACGCCGCGTTCAACGAGGCGCCGCGCTGCCAGGCACGACTGCCCGAACGTGTTGCGGCCGTATCGCTCCCGCACCTCGTCTTTCTCCTGTGAGAGGTCGAAGACCTTGCCGGATTCGCCGAGGATCAGCTCGTAGGCCTGGTCCTCGCCTTGCGCGAACGCCTCGAGTGACGAATGCCCCTCGAGGGCGTGGCCCAGCGTGTCCAGTTGATGGAGCAGGTTTCGGCGATCGCGCTGGCGTTGGTCGGAGATTCCCGGCGCGATGACGCCCTGCACGACGAACGGGTTCTGCGCCGGGTCACCGCCGGTCGCGAACGGCGCGTAGCGCGGTCCGAGGAAGCCCGACTCGGAGAATCGTCCCTGCAGTTCCGTCAGCACGACGTAGGGCGGGATCAGGCCTGTATAGCTGGCGTTGTACCCCTCGAGGAGAGACACCACGGCACCCATGCCCGGGTAGACGAGACGGTCACCCGGCGTGCGGCCGGTCTGCACCGAGTACGCGGCGGTCTCGTGTGCGTTGAGGCCGTGCGTCATGCTCCGAATGAGCGAGTACTTGTCCGCCTGCTTCGCCAGCAGCGGCAGCAGCTCGCCGATGACGATGCCGTCGACGTTGGTCGGGATCGGCTTGTCGAGGGGCCCGCAATAGTCGTAACCGGCGGAGGGCTTGGGATCGAACGTATCGAGATGGGAAGGTCCGCCCCACAGCCAGACCTGGATCACGGACTTTGCCCGCGCCGGGGCCGCGGCCCGCGCCGCCAAGGTGCGGCCGCCGGCGAACCGGGGAGCCAGCAGCAGGCCGGCCGCGCCGAGCACTCCGCCTCGAATCACGTCACGCCTGGTGATGGCCATGGCTGCCTGTCGGAATTGAGAATTGAGAATCGAAAATTGAGAATTGAAATGCGTGTGTCAGCGTCCTGTCAGTGACGGAAGCGAAACTCCGCGCTGTTGAGCAGGGCCCAGGCGAGATCCTGCGCAGCCAGGCGGCGAATTCCGCCTGCCGATTGGGCATACGTGGTCGCGGTCTTCATCTCGTCCTCGGTTGGGAACCGCGAGAGGATCGTCAGGTAGATGCCGGTCACCATCTCGCTCAGATCGCCTTTGGCCTGGATCAGCGCCTGCAGCTTCGGACCTTGCTGAAGCTTCCGCTGAATGTCGCTCGAGTTCAGCAGGTACAGGCGCTGCGATGCGGACGGCCGGCTGTTCCGTTCGGAGAGCAAGCCGGTATCTCTCGGCGGTCGCCCGAACGTCTCGAGGAACGCGCTCCTGATGCTGCCGTCGGCCAACGCGATCGAGTGCTGGTCGGGCGGAATGTACGTATACGGCTCGGGGATCGCGCTCGAGTATTGCTCGGTGGTCCCGGTGACCTGGCACACGGCATCCACCAGGACCTCGGCGTCGAGCGGCCGGACCAGCGCCTGGGCGAAGTTCGCCTCGGCCTCCGCGCTGCTCGTGGCCGGAAGCGACGACAACCGGTACGTGGTCGAGTTCAGGATCGAGCGGTACAGGTGCTTCAGGTCGAAGCGCGAGGCCTGGAACTCACGTTCGAGATACGCGAGGAGTTCGGGATTGGCCGGCGGGTTGTCCGGCCGCATGTCGTCGGCCTCGTGGACGATGCCGCGGCCCATCAGCCAGAACCAGACGCGATTGACGGCGGCGCGGGCGAACCACGGGTTCTTCGGCGAGACGAGCCAGTTGGCGAACGCCTCACGAGGGTCCTCGGACGGCGACAGGCGGACACGTGTGCCGTCGGGCAGGACGGAGGCGCGCGTGCCCTTCTCCGGGTCGAAGAAGACGATCTCTTCCTTCCACTCGCCCGTGTACTTGTAGGCGATCTGCGAGAAGAAGGCGGCCATCGCGTCCTGGCGTTCTGCCGGCCACGACTCCAGGCGCGAGCCCATGAAGACGAGGGCCACCGAGGCGGCAATCGCTCTCGGCTGGTGGCCCTGGACGGCGCGGTAGAAGTTGACTTGCGGCACACGGAAGTTGCTGCCGCTCGCCGTGAGCAGTTCACGAACAAAGCGATCGTATGGCAGGTTGTTCCGAAGACTGGTTCGCACCCAGTGGTGGTACGCCTGCACGGCGTTCGGCCAGAGGTTGACGGGAAACTCGGACTTCACGCGGAGTACATCGCCCCACTTCATCGCCCAGTAGTCCGCGAACTCGTCCCGCTCGAGCAACCGGTCGATCAGGGCGCTCCGCTTGTTCGGCGACTGGTCATCCAGGAAGGCGCGGGCTTCCTCGGCCGTCGGCAGCGTGCCGATCACATCGAGGAACGCCCTGCGGAGGAACACCGCGTCCGAGCAGGGGCGGGCCGGCTGGAGGCCCAGGTGTTTCAGCCGGGTGAAGACGATCTCGTCGACCTTGTTCCGCGCGGAGACGGCTGCGGTCGACTCGAACGGGGTCCGAGCGGACGGCTGTCCGGCGACCGGCGCGACCGCGGCCAGCAGCACGACCAGCGATGCCAGGAAGGCTCTCATGGTATGCGCCGGCCCACCGCCGCCGCGACGCCCGCCACCTGTTCGACCATCCGCGCAAAAGCGTCCGGGGTGAGCGAGTTGGCTCCATCGCTCAGCGCCCGAGCCGGGTCGCAGTGCACCTCGACCATCAGGCCGTCGGCGCCGGCGGCCACCGCGGCGCACGCCATCATGGGCACCATCCAGGCCTGACCGGTACCGTGGCTCGGGTCCACCAGCACTGGCAGATGGGTCTCCCGGTGCAGTATCGGCACGGCGTTGAGATCGAGTGTGTTGCGCGTGGAGGTTTCGAACGTGCGGATGCCGCGCTCGCAGAGAATCACCTGCTCGTTGCCGGCGGCCATGACGTACTCCGCAGCCTGCAGGTACTCCGCCAGCGTGGCGCCCATGCCGCGCTTGAGGAGTACCGGCATCCGGCACCGGCCGACCTCCTCGAGCAACGTGAAGTTCTGCATATTGCGCGACCCGACCTGGAGGATGTCGGCACAGGCCGCCACGGCGGGCAAGTGCCGCGCGTCCATCACTTCGGTGACGACCGGCAGCCCCGTGTCGGCGCGTGCGAGCGCGAGGAGCCTGAGCCCTTCCTGCCCGAGGCCGCGAAAGCTGTAGGGAGAGGTGCGCGGCTTGAACGCGCCTCCGCGAAGGATCGACGCGCCAGCCGCCTTGACCGCCCTGGCGGTGGTGATGAGCTGCTCTTCGCTCTCGACCGCACAGGGGCCGGCGATGATCACGACCTCGTGGCCGCCGATGCGAACACCGCGGACATCGACCACGGTGCCGGCGGGCCTCGCCTGTCGTACGACCAGGCGCGCATCCCCACAGATGCTGTGGCGCGAGGCTTCAGCCCCGCAATCCTCGGCTGCCATGGCTCAACCCGGCTTTCTGGCGAACACGGCGATCGCTTCAATCTCGATCAGGAGGTCTTCGCGGCACAAGCGGGCCTGGATCCCGGTGCTGGCGGGCAGCGGGTCGAGCCCCAGCCAGCCGAAGAACGCCGTTCGGACCTCGTTGAAGTCCTTGTAGTCGCGCTCGATATCCCGGAGGTAGCAGGTCGTACGCACGATATCCTGCCACGTCGCGCCTTCCGACGCGAGCAGCGCGGTGATGTTCCGGTAGGTACGCCACAACTGCGCCCGGAAATCGCCGACATGTACCGTCACCCCGGCTTCGTCGATGCTCGCCGTTCCGGAAATCAGCAGCATCGCCTTGTCGCCGAGATCGAACCGGATGCCCCGGGCGAACGACGACGGGCGCGGGTAGTCGTAGGCCTCGTTGAGGACGTCTCGGGCCTTCATCGCCTGCTTTTCGATGGGTGCCACGGACGAGCCGGTCCCGGGAAGCAGGGCCGGCGGCTGAACCGAGCCGTCAGCGGCCAGGAACCCCAACGCGTTCATTTCGCCACGTTCTTCAGCCGATTTCGGGCGAATGATGCCTGCGGGCACCACCGCGGCAAGGCTGGCTGGAGCTGACATCGAGGATCCCTTCGAGGCGCCCAATGCACGGGCCGCGGGCGCCTGCTGCGTGGTCCGTTCCCTGTCTTAGACCTCGCGGACCACCCGAACGTTGAACCGCCATTTCTGCGCCAGCAGTGCTCGACGCTCGTCGGCTGTCGCCATTCTGTCCGCGGCCGCCGGCCGTCGACAGGCCCCCGTGCTCGCGAACCGCTCGACAGCGCCGGTAAAGCGCCCCTCCGGCCGTGAGGATCGCCGGGCGAGGTCGGCGGCGTCGGTGGACGGGCCGTGGCCGGCCTCCCGCGTACCTCCGCCTGCGGGGCCCTTTACGTGCGATCGAGCGGCGCTGCTCGCATGGTTCGCTGCGCGCGGGCGCCTGTCGACGCCCGTCGGCTGTCGCCATTCTGTCCGCGGCCGCCGACACCGCAGCGGCGGGCGTGCCTGCGCGGGCATCTCCCGCCGGCAGGCGGGCTTGGACAGCGTGCCGGCAGCCGGCGGTGCGCTACAATTCCGGGATGTTCCCTCCGACCAACCGACGTTCGTATTCCGGCGTGCTGACCGCCGCCGCGGCGTGCGTGTTTCTGGTCAGCCCGGGCATGACGCTGGCCGCACCGCTCAACGGCCGAGTCAAGCACGTCATGGCGGTCGCGGTCGACCCGGTCGCGCACACGCTCGTGGTGACCGACCGCGTGCAGCTTGCGGAGCGGCCAGGCGACGGCGTCGTGGACTTCGTGATGAACGCGGCGCTGCGCATCACACGCAGTGAACCGGCCGTCCGCGAAGTGCCGATGGGAGCCGACGCCATGTTCTTCGGCATCAACGGATCCAGCGACGGGACGGGCCGGCAGGTCCGGACGAAGCGCTACCGCGTCACCCTTGCCGCGGGCCAGGCGACGCTGTCGGTGTCCTACGAGGGCGCGGTCGACTTCGGGTTGTCCGACAAGAAGGAAGAGTACACGCGGGGATTCCGGGAGACCGCGGGCATCCTCGGCGCCGAGGGCATCTACCTGGCGGGCAGCAGCTTCTGGTATCCCTCGTTCAATCGCGACCTGCTCGAATTCGACCTGGACGTGACGCAGCCGGCGGGCTGGCACGTCATCTCCCAGGGGAACGGCACGTCGCGCGACGAGCAGGGACACTCCCGGTGGGATTCGGGCGGCGCGATGGACGAGATCTACCTCGTCGGCGGCCCGATGCAGGTCTGGCGCGACACGGCAGGCGCGGTCGAGACGCTCGTCTACCTGCACGAGAGGGACGATGCCCTGGCGGGGAAGTACCTGGCGGCGACGGCGCAATACCTGGAGATGTATCGACAACTGATCGGGCCGTATCCGTATCGGAAGTTCGCGCTGGTCGAGAACTTCTGGGAGACCGGCTACGGCATGCCGACGTTCACGCTGCTCGGCCGTGAGATCATCCGCTTCCCGTTCATCATCAACTCGTCCTACCCGCACGAGATCCTGCACAACTGGTGGGGCAACTCGGTCTTCGTGGACTACGAATCGGGCAACTGGTGCGAGGGGCTGACCGCCTACCTGGCCGACCATCTGATCCAGGAGCAGCGAGGCACCGGCGACGACTACCGGCGGTCGACGCTTCAGAAATACCGGGACTACGTGAAGGAAGGGCGCGATTTTCCGCTGACCGCGTTCCGGTCACGGGAGAGCGCATCCACCGAGGCAGTGGGATACGGCAAGGCGCTGATGGCCTATCACATGCTGCGCCTCTCGGTCGGCGACGACGTGTTCCGCAAGGCGATCGCCAGGTTCTACCGTGACTTCAAGGGCAAGCGCGCCTCGTTCACCGACTTCGAGACGACGATCGAGGCGGTGAGCGGGCGTGACTTCACCCGGTTCTTCAAGGACTGGATCGGACGCGCGGGCGCGCCGGTGCTGGCGGTCAGCGTGAACGCGATTCGCCGGGATGCGGGCAGCGGCGGGAGCGGGTTCGTCGTGGAGGGCACGATCCGGCAGACGCAGGCCGGCGAGCCCTTCGCCGTGGACGTGCCGGTGGTGGTCCAGACCCCGAAGGGCGTCGTCCGCCAGGTTGTGCACCTTGCAATGGCCGCGCAGGTGTTCTCGATCGCCACGCCCGACGCCCCGTTGATGGTACACGTCGATCCGCGCTTCGACGTGTTCCGCAAGCTCGATCCGCGCGAGACTCCTCCCTCGATCGGCCAGATCTTCGGCGAGCCGCGCGTATTGGCGGTGCTGCCGTCGGCGGCGTCGGCCGCAGAACTCCAGGCATGGCGCGAGCTGTTCAAGGGGTGGCAGAGCGGCAGCCACGCGGTCGAGATGAAGCTCGATACGGAAGTGGCCGCGCTGCCGAACGACCGGGCCGTCTGGATTGCCGGGCGCCGCAACCGCTGGGCGGCGCGGCTCTTCAAGTCCGGCAGCAGCATGACCCTCGGCGAGTCCGCCATCGAAGTGGACGGCGAGCGGATGGCGCTCGCGGGACATACGCTCGTGCTCACCGCCCGCCATCCGCAGAACGTCGACAAGGCCATCGGCTACCTGGCGGTCGAGCCGGTGGACGCGTTTCCTGGCCTCGGGAGGAAGCTGCCGCACTACGGAAAGTACTCGTACCTCGGCTTCGAGGGCAGCGAACCGGTGAACGTGCTGAAGGGGCAGTGGCAGGAATCGGATTCGCCGCTGCGGGTGGACGTGCGGGCCGAGGTGGCCCGCCTCGATGGCGCGGCGTCGGCGCAGAGCGTCGCGCTGCCGCGCCTCGTGCCGCTCCCCGCCGACACCCGCAAGGCGCTCGCCGAGCTGCCGCCGACCTTCTCGCAGAAGGCGCTCGTCGACCATGTGGCCTATCTCGCGGATCCCGATCGCCAGGGCCGCGGCCCAGGCAGCCCGGGACACGACGAGGCGGCGAGGTACATCGCCGACCGCTTCAAGGCCTTCGGGCTTGCGCCGGCGGGGAGTGACGGGGGCTACTTCCAGTCGTTCTCGATGCCCGTCGGAGAACGCCGCGAGGCGCGAACCGTCGCCAACGTGGTCGGCGTCATTCCAGGAACCCGGCCGGAATGGAAGGACCAGTCCGTGATGGTGACGGCCCACTACGACCATCTCGGCCTCGGGTGGCCCGACGTGCACAAGGGCGACGAGGGCAAGGTGCACCCGGGCGCCGACGACAACGCCAGCGGCGTGGCGGTGATGCTCGAACTCGCCCACGCGCTGGCCGGCGCGGAGAAGCCGTCGCGCACGATCGTCTTCGTCGCGTTCACCGGCGAGGAAGCCGGCCTGCTGGGCTCGAAGTACTACGTCGAGCACGCCGACCGCTTCCCGGTCCGCCAGATCATCGGGGTCATCAATCTCGACACCGTGGGGCGTCTTGGCGATCAGAAGCTGTCGGTGATCGGAACCGGAACCGCGTCGGAGTGGCAGCACATCTTCCGTGGCGCCAGCTTCGTGATCGGCGTGGAGAGCCGGAACATCCCAGAGGCGATGCAGGCGTCCGACCAGGCGAGCTTCGTGCAGAAGGGCGTGCCGGCCGTGCAGATCTTCACCAGCGCCCACGCCGATTATCACCGGCCGACGGACACCGTCGACAGGATCGACGGGCCCGGCCTCGTGAAGGTGGCCACGTTCGTTCGTGAGGGGATCACCTACCTGGCCGAGCGGGCGGAACCGCTGACGAACACGATCGCGCCGCCTTCGCCGCCTGCGGCGGCTTCGGCTGGCCGGCCGCCTTCGCCGCCTACTGCGGCTTCGGCGGGCCAAGGGGCCGGAACGGGGCGCCGCGTCAGCTTCGGCACCGTGCCCGACTTCGCGTTCGAGGGGCCCGGCGTGCGGGTCGGCGGTCTGGTCGCCGGCTCGCCAGCCGAGAAGGCCGGCATCAAGGAAGGCGACGTCATCACCGCGATCGAAGGCCAGCCAATCGCGAACCTCCAGGCATTCTCGACCGCGCTCGCCGGGCTCAGGCCCGGGCAGGCGGTGAGGGCGACCGTAGTTCGTCTGGGCAGGGACCTGACGGTGA
The DNA here is from genome assembly GCA_036381995.1 of Vicinamibacterales bacterium. Taxonomy (GTDB): domain Bacteria; phylum Acidobacteriota; class Vicinamibacteria; order Vicinamibacterales; family Fen-181; genus FEN-299. The sequence goes on from DASVIS010000186.1 coordinate 7,927, forward strand.
CGGTGACGCTGGTGGAACGCTGAACAGAAAGCCGCCCACGAGGAAAGGGCCCCTCGGTGGGTTGCTCAGAATCCAAACCGTACGCCGATCTGCACCCGCCGTGCATTGCCTGCGCTGGTGGGCCGGCCGAAGAGGGGAGAGGTGAGCACGCCGCTATAGCTCGAGTAGTTCGCGCGGTTCAGGAGATTCTGGCCCGCGAGGTAGAACTCCAGCCGGTACCTTCGATCGCTGGCGCCGCCACCGAACCCTGGTGTCAGCCCTCCACCGGTCCCGCTGACGATCACGACCTGTGTGCTTCCGACCCCGCCTCCGGTGCGCGCCGGACCGAATCCCCACGCATAGGCCACCCGCCCGCCCAGGTCGAACGTGGCCGCGCCCCTCGCCGAATTGCGCGACGTGCCGGAGGGCCGGTCGTTGAAGACACCGTCGCCGTTGTCGTCGCGGCCCGTCGTGACGTTATAGGGCGTTCCGGAACGGTAGCTTGCGTTGACGGCCACCGTGAGGTTCGTGACCGGCTGCATGCTGAACGACCCGCCGAACCGGTGCCGCGCGTCGCCGCCGGTCGGTCCCCATTCGGCCCCGAGGTTGTCGCCGCTCGCGAGGAGTGAGAAGGCGCCGCTCGTATCCGATCGGCTGGTCGACAGCGTGTAGTTCGCGAGCATGAACAGCCGGTGCCAGCTCAGCTTGTTGAAATTCCAGCCGATGTTCAGCGAGTGCTGGCGCGAGTCGGCATCGGACACGAGCGCCACGACGTTCGCGAAGGTCGGATCGGGCCGCACCCCGCCAACCGGGATGTTCAGATTGCGGGGCCGCAGCAGGCTTGTGCCGAACCCGAGGTTATACGTGATGTTGAGCCGCGAGTTCGGTGTCAGCACGCGATCCACACCCGCGCTGACCCGATGGGCGGTCGGCAGCACGACGTCGTTCGACCACAGGTACCGATTCGTGGGAGGCGCCGGCCCGCTGAGGCCGGGATCCGGATACGACGGATTGCGGATGTTCAACTCGCGCTGGCGGTATCCATCCACGAGTAGCGTTTGCTTGTAGATGTCGCCCGCGATCCAGTCGTAGAAATACCCGTAGCTTCCGCGAATCGTGAGGCTGCCGTTCCGGTACGGCGACCAGGCAGCACTCACGCGCGGCGAGAGATTCGAGGCATCACCGACGTGCGCTTCGTAGCCATACCGGACGCCAGCCGAGATCAACAGGCTCCGGAGGATGCGCCAGTCATCCTGCACGTACAGGCCCGCTTGCACCTGGGAGTACCGCACGTTCGGGTCGCCGATCCGGCGCGTGTAGCCGGCCGGCCGCCCGGCCTGGTAATCGGCGAGGCTTGCGAACGTGTAGGTGCCCAGGTAGTTCGAGATGTCGTCCGACGTGTAGCGGCCGCCTTCCAGCAGGACTCCCGTCCGCCACGAGTGGTTTCCGCGCACGTAGTCGAGGTCCGACGCCAGCTCGAACGTGACGTCCTGTCGGCCGCCGCGCATCTGCGCACCGCCCGTGGTGAACGCGTCGTTCACGCGAGTGGTCACGGCCTCCATGTTGGATCGCAGGGACGTGTCCGTCCAACGAACCTGCAGGCGCGACTCGGTGAAGAACCGGCGGCCGAGCGGCCCGTTCTCCGAGAAGCGGAGCGTGTTGGTGGCCGACGTGCTGGCATAGCCCCGCTCGGGCAGGTTGTAGTCGCCGACGCCCAGATCGCGCTGGTCGAGGTGGGTGCGGTCGAAACTCAGCCGGATCGCGTGGTCCTTGTTGATCGCGTGATCGATGCGCGCCGTGACATTCCACCGATCCTGCGGCTGGCGCAGGGCTTCCGCGCGCGTGACGCCGCCAGGCAGGACCGCGAAGAGGTTCGACGAGAAGAACTGTGACGCGGCGCCAGCCGACAGCGTGTACGACGTCTTGTTCGGCCTGATGGTCCCGGACAGCGATAAGCCGTATTGCCTCAACTGCTCGTCGCCCTTGGTCGGCGTCATCGGGTTGCGCGCATCGAGCGCATCGTCGAGGAAGTTGAAATCGACGCTGCCTCGCAGCGGGCCGGCGCCCGGCATGGTCATGATGTCGATGAAGAGCGCGCCGCTCATGCCGCCGTGGTTCTGCGCGGCGAACATATCCATGCGCGGGAGGCGAATCGATCGAATCTGGGACTTCGGCGGGAGTCTTCCGCCAGTGAACCCGTCCACGCGGATCGTCGCGCCGGGCGGCGCCATCGCCTTGAGTGCCTGCTCCATCTCATCGGGATCGTCGGGGAGGGCCTCGATCTGCTCACGCGTCAGGACGGTACTGAACGCCGAGCCGCGCGGGTCAATCGCCGCGCCCTGGCGGTCGCGGCTCACCGTGACGTCTTCATCGTGCTTCTGCAGCTGGAGGGTGATCGTACGTCGGTTGTTGCCCGCCCGGACGCGGACGTCTTGCACGATGGCCGTCTGGAAACCGGGGAACCCGGCCCGGATCGTGTAGCGGCCGGGTTCGACGTTCTCGAAGACGGCCACTCCAAAGCCGGACGCGTGCGACTCGAGGCGAATCGCGGCCAGGGGTTCGTCCTGGCCGGCCAGCGTCACGACGGCGTCGGGCAGCACGGAATTGGTCTGGTCCATCACCGCGACGGTCAGACGGCCGCGACGAGCCGGCGTTTGCGCGCCGGCGGCCGATGCCGTCGTCACGGCGAGGACGACGAGGCTGACGACTCGAGGGAACCACCTGCGCCACACGATGACTCTCCCGCCAACGGGCCAGCGCCACGCCGTTCCATGGCTCAATCGGCCGCCTATTTCGAGACGGTGAATTTCTTCTCGTCGATCTTCGGGTTCACCTTGACCTTGTCGAACGTGACCTCCTCGGTCGGATTGCCATCGACCGACCGTTGCAGCTTGTGCGGGAGCTTGACGCCGTCGACCGTTCTATAGTCGGCGTAGAAGAGGCGGTACTCGACCATCTTCCGCTTGGCTTCAGCGTCCTTCGCCTGCGCGTCCAGCTGTTTCATCATCTTGTCGCGCTCTTCGGGAGTCAGGTTTCCGCGGGACGCCTGGCCCGGCGCGCCGCCAATCCTGACGACTTCGCCGCCAGGGCCAACCGTCCGACGAATCACCGTCGGTTCCCTGGCCATCCAGCTCAGCATCAACGGAAGATGCGTCGTCGCATCGACGAACAACCGGGCCGCGAAATCGCCTTCACCCTTGATCTCGATGATGTCAGCCTTGCCGTCCGGCGATTCGGCCTGACCGGCGTACGTCATGGTGAGCGGATAGGCGGCAAACGGCTTGACGAACATACCGAGTGTCAGGCGCGCGAAGTCCTGCCTCGAGGCGACGAGCGCCGCGCGGCGGATGGCTTCCTGCTGCTCGGGCGTCGGCGGCGTGCCTCCGGTCGTCATGACGGTGCCGCCGGGGCCGATGGTGCGGAACATGACCACGGTCCCGCCCCCGGCCAGCTGCGGCGGCGTGTCCGTCTCATTGATGACGCCGTCGCCGTTGAAGCCGGACGTCCGGTAGATGCTCATGTTCCCCATGTTCACGACCGCGTCGCGCCGCATGTACTTGTCAGGCAGTTCGATGGCGACCTCGAACTCGCTCTCGGTGCTCGTCCCGGCAGGATTCGTCCGGAGTGATCGCCCGGCAATCGTCAGGGTCTTCACCGTGTCGAGCTTCTTGTCGCCACCGAGCGCTTCCCGGGCGTCCGCGATGATCCTGTTCGCATCGCCACCCTGCCCGAATACCAGCGCCCGTGCCGCAATCACGCCTGCCAGCGCGAGCACTCTGACTATCTTCACCATGCTGTTTGCCCTCCGTCAGTATCTCGAGTCAGAGACTCGCCGAGATATTCCAGGTGGGGCATCCCGCCTCGCGGCGTTGCCCTTCCCTCGAATATTCCCGACATTCTCGGTCGTCGCGCCTGGCCAGCCGAACGCCGCGCCCTGGTGAGATTGAGTTCACAGACGGGAGAAGTTCCACGAAATCGTCTGGACGGCAGCAGGCCGGTCGAGTGTGGCGCCAGTGAACGAGCGAGATCATCGGCGGCGCGTCTGTCGACGCAGCCCATCTTGGCGTGGGATTGAATGCGAGGAACACCGATCGGGCAGGAACAAACGGGGCCCGGTAATGGCCGGGCCCCCTCAGGCTAGACGTTTGCTTTCTGGTGGCATTCCGGGCACTTGGTCGGCGCCTTCTTGCCAGCGGCGTTCTGCTTCACGTGGCAGTCGACGCACGTGCCGCCCTTCGCCATCCCTTTGTGGAACGCGCCCTGCGTGGCGGTCTTCATCGGCGCGGTGGCCGCCTTGGTGTGGCAGTCCTGGCAAGCCTCATGGGCGGTCTTCGACGGATGCTCAGGCTTCGAGGCGTGATGGCAGGTGTCGCACTTCACGCCTTCCATCTTGCTGTGCTTGGCATGATCGAACTTCACGCCACCCATCGGGTTGCCCTTGAGGATAACGGTTCCGGGCGCCTTCTCCTGGGCGGATGCGATGCCTGACATAAAGGCGGCTACGGCGATCACGGACAGAATCGCGAGGAATTTTTTCATCTGTGCTCCTTGTGTTAGGACACCGCTCGAGAACGACGAAGTCGCGATTGTACCGCAGTCATGAGATTTGTCTATAGACGTTCCTGAAGGTAAGCCAAGCCGTGGCAGTTTTCAACATCTGAACATGAGTGTGCTGATGTACTGTGGCCGGTTCGGGTGGCGTCTATAATGGGAGCCATGCCACCAGCCAGCGGAGCACCTTCGGCCGGGAGACGGTCGTCCGAGAAGGGCAGCCCGACTGCCGCTGCGGCCGTCCGGCCCGCGCAGTTCACCACGATCTCGGGCCGGGCGGTCGAGCGGCTCTACACGCCGCAGGACGTCGCCGGGCTCGAGTACGCTCGCGATCTCAACGACCCGGGCGGCTTTCCCTACACGCGCGGCATCCACCCGACCGGCTATCGCGGCAAGCTGTGGACGATGCGGCAGTTTGCGGGGTTCGGGACGCCGGAGGACACCAACGCCCGCTACAAGGAACTGCTCCGCAACGGAGGTACCGGCCTCAGCGTAGCGTTCGACCTGCCCACGCTGATGGGGCGCGATCCGGACCACCCGCTGTCTCTCGGAGAAGTGGGGAAGTGTGGCGTATCCATCGCGTCGCTCGCCGACATGGAGACGTTGTTCGAGGGGATCTCGCTCGCCGACATCACCACGTCGATGACGATCAACTCGCCGGCCTCGATGATCTTCGCGATGTACCTGGTCGTCGCCGAGCGGCAGGGGGCCGACTGGCGGAGGATCTCCGGCACGATCCAGAACGACATCCTCAAGGAGTTCATCGCGCAGAAGGAGTACATCTACCCGCCGAGGCCGTCGATGCGTCTCATCACGGACGTGTTCTCCTACTGCGCCCGCGAAGTGCCGCGCTGGAACACGATCTCGGTGAGCGGGTATCACATTCGCGAGGCCGGGGCGACGGCGCTCCAGGAACTGGCCTTCACGCTTCGCGACGGCATCGAGTACGTCCAGTACGGCGTCGACGCCGGCCTGGACGTTGACGAGTTCGTCCCGCGCATCTCCTTCTTCTTCAACGCGCACAGCGACTTCTTCGAGGAGATCGCCAAGTACCGGGCGGCTCGCCGGATCTGGGCCCGCGTGATGCAGGAGCGCTTCTACGCCAGGGACGAGCGGTCGCTGAAACTCCGCTTCCACTCGCAGACGGCCGGCGTCTCGCTGACCGCGCAGCAGCCGTACAACAACGTCGTCCGCACCGCGCTCCAGGCGCTCAGCGCGGTGCTCGGCGGCACCCAGTCGCTCCATACCAACTCACTGGACGAGGCGCTGGCGCTTCCGACGAGCGAGGCTGTCACCATCGCACTGCGAACGCAGCAGATCATCGCCCACGAAAGCGGCGTGGCCAACGTGGCCGACCCGCTCGGCGGGTCGTACTTCGTCGAGAAACTCACCTCGGACATGGAGCGCGAGGCGCTCGGCGTCTTCCGGACCATCGACGACATGGGCGGGATGGTGGCGGCGATCGAGCAGGGCTACCCGCAGAAGGAAGTCGCGGAGAGCGCCTACCTGCTGCAGCAGGCGATAGAACGGCGCGACAAGATCATTGTCGGGGTCAACGACTTCATCGCCGAGTCGGAGGAACCGGTGCCGACTCTCTATATCGACGAGGCGGCTTCCGAGCGCCAGCTGGCCAAGCTCGAGACGGTGCGCCGCGAGCGGGACAACGACCGCGTGAGGCGCGCGCTCGACGCGCTGCGCGACGTGGGCGGCGGGTCGGGCAACACCATGGAGCCGATCCTCGAAGCCGTCCGCGCGTACGCCACCGTTGGTGAGATGTGCGACGCACTGCGCGATGTCTGGGGCGAATACGAAGAAGTGCCGGTCGTGTAGGCGCCACTGGATGGCAGGCATTCGGCGGCGGCAACGTTCGACAGGAACCTATGCACAAGATTCGAGTCGTTATCGCCAAGCCGGGACTCGACGGTCACGATAGGGGAGCCAAGGTTATCGCGCGCGCCCTGCGCGACGCCGGCATGGAGGTGATCTACACGGGTCTCCGGCAGACACCGGAGCAGGTGGTCGCCGCGGCGCTTCAGGAGGACGCGGACGTCATCGGCCTCTCGATCCTGTCTGGGGCTCACACGAAGATCTGCCCCCGGGTCATGGAGTTGGTGCGTCAACACGGCCTCGACGACGTGCTGGTGGTCGTCGGAGGCATCATCCCGGACCTCGACGTGCCCAGGCTCGAGTCGATCGGCATCAAGGGCATTTTCCGGCCGGGCAGCGCGATGAAGGACATCGTGGAGTTCATCGAGCAGAACGTCCGCACGCAGGCGGAGATCTGAGGCCTGGGCGGCGCAACCCATTCAATCGGCTGTAGTTCGGATCCGTTGCCGCCGATAGAAGGACGTGTGGCCTTCCGAGGCCGGGGGGCCTCAGTGGGGACTGGATGCCGTACAAACTCCTGCTCGCAGACGACAGTGTCACGATCCAGCGCGTGATCGAGCTGACGTTCGCCGACGAAGACGTCACGGTGACGGCCGTGGGTGACGGTCAGCAGGCGGTCGACCGCATCCTGGCCGACCGGCCCGACATCGTGCTGGCCGATGTCGGGATGCCGAAGCGTGACGGCTACGAGGTCGCGACGTTCATCAAGAACGACCCGGCGCTCGCACACATCCCGGTGCTGCTCCTCACGGGCGCCTTCGAGCCGGTGGACGATGAACGGGCCCGGTCGGCCCGGTGCAACGGCGTCCTGGCCAAGCCGTTCGAGCCTCAGATGCTGATTGGTCGCGTGAAGGAGCTGCTGAGGGGCGTGACACCGTCGCCGGCGGCACTTATGGCACCCCCAGCCATCGTGGAGCCGGCCGTGCCGGTGACAGTGGCCCCGTCGGAGCCGGACGCCGCGACTGCCGTCCATGTCGCCAGTCCGGAGTCCAGCCCGACCAAGGTCGACGAGGATGCGGCGGAGGATGATCTTCGCCTGGACGTGGAGTCGCTGGACCGCCAGCAGAATCCGGCACCGCAAGCGGATGGTTCACTGGACGACTATTTCGATCGTCTCGATGCGGCCTTCGCGAACCTGACCGGCGCGCAGCCGGGGCGGGACGGCGCGACGCCGCCTCGATCGGAAGCTGGCGAGCCGTCGACCCTGGCGGTCAGGTCCACGCACGGCTGGCCTCTGGTGACGCCGGCGGCGCCGCCGACCGATCGAGATGCCGACGGCGGGCTGGATCCGGAACGGCCCGGGCTGGAAGTCTTCGGGCCGGGCCCCGAACTGGGCGCGTCGTCTTCGCCTGGCGACGACCTCGAGGCCGCTGCGTCGGCGGTGGCGTTGCCGGTGTCGGACGCGTTCGCCTCGCTCCTCCTCGCCGAGCGGGAGCATGGCGCCGGCGTCGTGCACGATGGCGACGTGCGATCGGCAGTCGCGGTGATACTTCCGGGTACGGCAGTCACGCAGTCGTTCATCGACGATGTGGCCCGCCGGGTGATCGAGCGCCTGGGCGACTCGGCGTTCCGCCATGATGTGGCGCAGGTGGTGTCCGCGACCGCCGAACGTCTCATCCGTGATGAAATCGAGCGCATCAAGGCCACGGTCCGTTAGCCCCCTCCGACTTGCCGCTCCGTAGACCTGCAGACTGCGAGATCGCAAGATCCCGAGATTCCTAGATTCCTCCTCGTTCTTCCATTACGATCAATCGATCTATGCGTGAACTCTCCAAAGCCTTCGAACATGCCGAGGTCGATCCCCGCTGGTACGCGTTCTGGGAGTCGATTGGCGCGTTCCGCGCCGACCCGGCCTCGGGCAAGCCGCGTTTCAGCATGGTCATTCCGCCGCCGAACGTGACCGGCTCGCTCCACATGGGCCACGCCCTCAACCACACGCTGCCCGACATCATCGCGCGCTGGAAGCGGATGCAGGGCTTCGACGTGCTGTGGCTGCCGGGCACGGACCACGCCGGCATCGCCACGCAGAACGTGGTCGAGAAGCAGTTGGCGCAGGAGGGGAAGACCCGGCACGACTTGGGGCGCGACGCGTTCGAAGCTCGCGTCTGGGAGTGGGTCCGGCAAAGCCACGGCACGATTACCGGGCAGATGCGCAAGCTCGGTGAGTCGGTGGACTGGACGCGAGAGCGGTTCACGCTGGACGAACAGCTGTCGCGAGCGGTTCGCCGGGTCTTCGTGTCGCTCTTCCACGAGGGACTGATCTACCGCGGCACGTATATCGTGAACTGGTGCCCGCGCTGCCGCACGGCGCTGTCGGATCTCGAGGTCGTGCACAAGGACACCACCGGGAAGCTGTGGTACGTGCGCTACCCGGGTGCGCACGGCGGCGACAGCATGACCGTGGCCACGACCCGGCCCGAGACGATGCTCGGTGATACCGCGATCGCGGTGAACCCGAATGACGAGCGCTACCGCGACAGGATTGGCCAGACGGTTCGGCTGCCCATCATCGGGCGGGACCTGACGATCATCGCGGATGAGTTCGTCGACCCGGCCTTCGGGACCGGGGCGGTGAAGGTGACGCCCGCGCACGACCCGAACGACTTCCAGATGGGGAAGCGTCACAACCTGCCCGAGGTCGCGGTCATCGACGAGGACGGGAAGATCACCGCGGCCGGGGGGGCCTACGCAGGCCTCGACCGGTTCAAGGCGCGGGCGCGCATCGTGGAGCAGCTCGAGCGAGAGGGGCTCCTCGAGAAGGTATCGGATCACCAGCACGCGGTTGGCACCTGTCAGCGGTGCAGCACCATCGTCGAGCCGCTCGTGTCCACGCAGTGGTTCGTGAAGGTTGCGCCGTTGGCCAAAGAAGCCATCCGCGTGGTCGAGGAAGGGCAGGTCCGGTTCCTGCCCGAGAACTGGACGAAGACGTACTACGAGTGGATGTACAACATCCACGACTGGTGCATCTCGCGGCAGTTGTGGTGGGGCCACCGTATCCCGGCGTGGTATTGCGAAGCCTGCGGCAAGATGGTCGTTGCCGAGCAGACGCCCGAGCGATGCGAGTGCGGCGGCGCGCTGGCGCAGGACAAGGACGTCCTCGACACCTGGTTCAGCTCCCAGCTGTGGCCGTTCAGCACGATGGGCTGGCCGGACAAGACGGAGGATTTCCTCCACTACTACCCGACCGACCTGATGCTGACGGCGTTCGACATCATCTTCTTCTGGATCGCGCGGATGATCATGGCCGGCGTCAAGTTCACCGGCGAGATCCCGTTCCGCGACGTGTACATCACGGGGCTCGTGCGCGACGAGCGCGGCCAGAAGATGTCCAAGTCCAAGGGCAACGTCGTCGATCCGCTCGAAGTGATGGACGAGATCGGGGCCGACGCGCTGCGGTTCACGCTGACCGCCATGGCCGCGCCGGGGATGGACATCCCGCTCTCCGAAGGGCGGATGACCGGCTACCGGCAGTTCATCAACAAGATCTGGAACGCGTCCAGGTTTGCGTTGATGAACCTCGGAGAGGATGAGAGGCGCGCCGACGTGCCGGAGGCGAAGTCGTTGAACCTCGTGCACCGGTGGATTCTCCATCGACTCAATGTGGTGACCGGTGAGGTGAACGAGGCGTTCACCACCTATCGTTTCGACGTGGCCGCCGATCGGCTCTACCACTTCTTCTGGCACGAGTACGCCGACTGGTACATCGAGATGGTGAAGCAGCACCTGCAGGCCGATGGCTCCGAGCGCGAGGTGGCGCGCGCGGTGCTGGTCGAGGTGCACGACCGGGTGCTTCGGTTGCTGCACCCGATCATCCCGTTCGTCACCGAGGAACTGTGGCAGCACCTGCCACGCCGGGCCGAAGACGGCCGGACCATCACGCGTGCGGCCTACCCGGAGCCGCGGGCCGACTGGGTGGACGAGAGCGTGGTGGGCGAGATCGAGCTGCTGCAGGCGATCGTCACGACGATCCGAACCGCGCGGGCCGAACGGACGGTGAAGCCCTCGGAGCGGATCAGTGCGACGATCGAGGGTGCGGGGGCGGATCAGGTGCGGATCCTCAGCGAGCAGAAGGGCTACGTTCTGGCGCTGGCTGGACTGACGTCGCTGACCTTCGGTGGTGCGGCGGCCGCACCGGCTGACGGCGCGGAGATCGTGACGCGGGTCTGCAACGACCTGCGCGTACACATTCAGATGCCGCAGGCGGACCGCGGCGCCGAACTCGAGAAGCTCCAAAAGAAGCTGGCGGACACCGAGCGGGAGGCCGCCAGCATCGACGCGAAGCTGGCGAACGAGAGCTTCGTGTCGCGGGCGCCTGCCAAGCTGGTCGACGACACGAGGACCCGGCGCCAGGCCCTCGACGTGCAGTTGCGGCAGATCCAGCACACGCTCCGGGAGATGGGAGCGTAGCCCGTGAGCGGGATGCCACCGCTCTCGCGCGACCTGCCGCGCGACCTGGCGGAAGCGCTGGCCCGGCTGGCGGGCCGCCTCGGCAGGCTGGCCTCCCGGGTCGTCTGGTACGACTCGGTCTCGTCCACCAACGATCTGGCAGCCCGCGCCGCGTCGGCCGGCGCGGATCACGGAACGGTCGTTGCGGCGGATTGCCAGGAGAGCGGACGGGGCAGAATGGGTCGTACCTGGCATTCGCCGCCCGGCGTGGGCCTGTACGTGTCGGTGGTGCTGAGGCCGGTCGAGGTGTTCGGTACGGCGGCGGCAAGTCCCCTGTCGGCGGCGTCGTGGATCACGCTGACCGCCGGCGTTGCGCTCGCTGACGCGCTCGGTGCCGCAACCGGGCTGCCGGTGACCATCAAGTGGCCGAACGACCTCGTGATCGGGCCGCGCAAGGTGTGCGGGATCCTCGCGGAAGGGACCATGGCGGGCGGCGAACTGCGGCACGTCATTCTCGGATTCGGCGTCAACGTGCTGACTGCGGCGTATCCGCCGGACATCGCGGACCGCGCCACGTCGATCGAGGCGGAGGCCGGGCGGGCCGTGGATCGCGGCGCGGTGTTCGCCGAGTCGCTGGCGTGCCTGGCGGAACGGCTGCGGCAGTTGTCGGCCGGCGGGTTCGAGGCGATCCTCGACCGGTGGCGGGTGCTGTCTCCGTCGAGCGTCGGAACCCGGGTGGAGGTCGTCTCGCCGACCGGGTGGATCGAGGCGACGACCGCCGGCGTGGACCGGGACGGGGCGCTGCTGGTGAAGGCCGGCGGGACAATTCTCCGCGTGATCGCCGGTCAGGTCCGCTGGGAGATCGAGGATTTCTATGCTGCTCGCCCTTGACATCGGCAACACCAACATTGTCGTCGGCGTGTTCAACGACGATCAGTTGCTGCACAGCTGGCGTCTCTCGACGCAGCGGCAGCGGACCGCTGACGAAATGGGGATGTGGTTGCTGCAGCTGTTCCAGCACGGGCATTTGACACCCCGTGAGGTGGACGGGGCCGTCATGGCGTCGGTGGTCCCGACGCTGACACGTCCGACCGTGGAGATGGCCAGGCGATACGTCGGCCGTGAGCCGCTGGTGGTGGACGGGACCATCGACACGGGGATGCCGAACCTGTACGGCCACCCGTCGGAGGTCGGCCCGGATCGGATCGTGAACGGCGTGGCCGCCTACGAGCGTTACGGCCGCGCCGAAGGGCGCGGGCTGATCGTCGTGGACTTCGGAACGGCCACCACATTCGATGCGATCTCGCGGCGAGGCGAGTATCTGGGCGGTGTGATCTCCCCGGGAGTCAATATCTCGGCCGATGCGTTGTTTCAGCGCGCGGCGAGGTTGCCCAGGGTGGATGTGCAGCGCCCGGACTCCGTCATCGGGCGGACGACCGTGGCGTCGATGCAGTCCGGGCTCTTCTACGGCTACATCGGCCTCGTGGAGGGAGTCGTCCAGCGGATGCGGCGGGAGCTTGGAGACCCCGTGACCTGCATTGCGACGGGCGGACTTGCCGAGATGATCGCGCCAGAAACCCCCGCGATCGACGCCGTGGATCACGACCTGACGCTGCACGGGCTCCGAATGATCTGGCACCGGAACCAGGGGACCCCCAGATAGTGGACAACGACTCCTACTGCCGCGAGATCGAAGCGCATCTCTGCCGGAAGAACGCCGGTCACCTCGTGCGCGTGGTTGGCCCGGCCTTCGAGCTGGTCGCGGGCTGGGCGGCGAAGGGCGTTCCCCTCAAGGTCGCGCTCCGCGGGATCGATCGCACGGTTGAACGCCGCGACGCGAAAGGGCCGAGCCGTCGTCCGCTGCGGGTGGAGTTTTGCGAGGCGGACGTGCTCGATGCCTTCGACGAATGGCGCCGGGCAGTCGGCGTTGGCGCGGCGGGGGTGGGAGCCCTGCAGCACGTGGAGCCGGGTGAGCCTGCCCGCCAGGAGCCGCGTGCGAAGCCCTCGCAGTCGGTTCGCGCGCACCTCGACCGCGTCGTGACCCGGCTCACCGATCGGCTGGCCGGTGGATCACTGCCGGGCGAACTCGAGCGAACCGTCGAGAGGATCATCGGGGAACTGGGCACGGCGCGCGCCGCGAGCCGCAGCCTCCGGGGCGAGGCGCGTGCGGCGTTTCTCGAACGACTCCGGGCGATCGACGACGAGATGCTGGCGTCGGCGCGTGACGCGACGCCACCCGACGTGCTGACGGCGCTCCGGGTCGAAGCCAAGCAGGAGTTGTCGGGATTCCGCGACCGCATGCCCGCCAGCGATTTCGCGCGCGCGGTCGAAGTCGCGACCACGCGCCTGCTGCGCGATCGCTTGAAGCTGCCGAGCAT
>DASVIS010000187.1:0-28286 GCA_036381995.1 Vicinamibacterales bacterium
AGCACTACCAGGACACCGGTGACGCGGCCGGCGGCCGGTCCCGGGCCCGACCCGACTCGTTTGGACCAATCTGATGTTGTCATGCGGTTAGCTCCGCCGAGCCTCTGCAGTTCGGCGCGCGCAGCATACCACGGTCCATCAGGCCGGGTCGAAGGTTTGCGACGCCGCAAGGGGCGCAGGATTAGTGTCGCTCCCGCTTGCTGAACGCGTCTGCAAAGGCGTTGCCGAAGGCGCTGCTCGATGGACGCGGCTTCGGTGGCTGTGGGGCGGGCGACGCGGGACATGGCTGTGCGAACGCCGTGCGCGGGGCGGACGGCGAGTTGCGAGCTTCGCGCGGCTGCGCGGGCTGCGCGTTGGTGCGCATCGAGAGCGCGATGCGCCTGCGCGGGATGTCCACGTCCAGCACGGTGACGGTCACCTTCTGCTGGACCTTCGCCACCTCCGCCGGGTCCTTCACGAAGCGGTCCGCCATCTGGCTGACGTGCACGAGGCCGTCCTGATGCACGCCGATGTCCACGAACGCGCCGAACGCGGTCACATTGGTGACGATCCCCGGCAGCTTCATCCCCGGCTCGAGGTCCTCGATCTTCTCGACCCCTTCCTTGAAGCTGAATGCCTCGAACTCCTGGCGCGGGTCGCGCCCCGGCCTGGCCAGCTCCGCGAGGATGTCGGTGAGCGTCGGCAGCCCCACCGTGTCGGTCACGTATTTCTCCGGCACGATGCGCGCGCGCAGCGAGGCGTCGCGCAGCAGGTCGCCCACCTCGCAGCCGAGATCGCCCGCCATCCGGTCGACGATGCCGTAGCTCTCCGGGTGCACCGCGCTCGCGTCGAGTGGGTGATCGCCGCCGCGAATGCGGAGGAAGCCCGCGCACTGCTCGAACGCCTTCGGGCCGAGTCGCGGCACGCGCAGCAGGTCCTGCCGCGATCGATACGCGCCCCTCTCGTTGCGATGCGCGACGATCTTCCCAGCCAGCGACGGCCCGAGGCCCGATACGTAGCTGAGCAACTGCTTGCTCGCCGTGTTCAGCTCGACCCCGACGCCGTTCACGCACGACACCACCACGTCGTCCAGGCCGTTCTTGAGGGAGGGCTGATCGACGTCGTGTTGATACTGGCCGACACCAATCGACTTCGGGTCGAGCTTCACCAGCTCGGACAGCGGATCCACCAGCCGCCGGCCGATGCTGACCGCGCCGCGCACGGTGACATCCTGGTCCGGGAACTCTTCGCGCGCCACGTCGCTCGCCGAGTAGATGGAGGCGCCGCTTTCGTTCACGATGGCCACGATGATCGAGGACGGCAGTCCGAGGCTGCGGACGAACTGCTCTGTCTCGCGGCCGGCCGTGCCGTTGCCAATCGCAATGGCCTCCACGTTGAAGCTATGCGCCAGCGCCTTCACGGTGTCACCCGCCTGCTTGATCTGTGCGGGGGACGAGGTTGTCGGGTAGATGACGTCGTGGTGGAGGAGCTTGCCCTGCGGGTCGAGGCACACCACCTTGCAGCCGGTGCGAAAGCCGGGGTCGATCGCCAGGACCGTCTTCTGGCCGAGCGGCGGGGCCAGCAGGAGTTGGCGCAGGTTGTCGGCGAAGACACGGATCGCCTCGGTGTCGGCCTTCTTCTTCGACTCGAACCGGATCTCGCCCTCGATTGCCGGGCCGAGCAGGCGTTTGCAGCTGTCGTGGGCCGCCAGGCGCACCTGCTCGCCGCCCGGTGTGCCCGGCGCCGTCACGAACAACGGCTCGAGGATGGCCGGCGCGCCCTCTTCCGGCGGCGCGATGCGCACGCGCAGGAATCCCTCGGCCTCGCCACGGCGAATCGCCAGCATGCGATGGCTTGGGATGTTCGAGACGGGCTCGGTCCAGTCGAAGTAGTCCTTGAACTTCGCGCCCTCGGCCTCCTTGCCCGGCACCGCCACCGACCTCACCGCGCCCTGCGCCCAGTACAGCTGCCTGAGCGCCGCGCGCGCCGTCGCATCGTCGCTGAACCGCTCGGCGAGGATGTCGCGCGCGCCGGCAAGGGCGGCCTCGACGTCCGGCACGTTCTTGTCCACGTTGACGAACGCGTCCGCCCGCTCGATCGGGTTGACGGTCGCCTGGTCCTGGAAGATGGCATCGGCGAGCGGCTCGAGGCCGGCCTCCTTCGCGATGGTCGCGCGCGTGCGCCGCTTCGGGCGATACGGCGCGTAGACATCCTCGAGCGCGGTCATCGTCTCGGCCGCGGCCACGGCGGCCGCCAGCTCGCCGGTCAGCAGCTCACGCTCCTGCAGAGACTGGATGATGGCGGCGCGCCGATCGTCGAGCTCGGCCAGTTGCGACATGCGGTCGCGGATCGCGGTGATCGCGACCTCGTCCAGGCTTTCCGTCGCCTCCTTGCGATATCTCGCGATGAAGGGCACCGTTGCCCCTTCGGCGAGCAGTGCCGCGGTGGCCGCCACCTGGCGAGGCGCGACCTTCAGTTCCCCTGCGATCTTCCCGACGTACGACTCGTTCACGCTGTCTCCCCGTGATGGATGTTTCCTGGGGCAGGGCTGCCCACCTTTGCCGTCTGAATATGGTACTCCGACGGGTCGATCGCCACATCGATCACGGTCGGCCCGTCCGCGCCGAGCGCGTCCTTCATGGCATCAGCGAGTCCCTCCAGCGTGCGGATGGCGCAGCCCCGCGCGCCGAGCGCGACGGCCGCCGCCGCGAAGTCTACGTGGCCGTATCCGACGCCGTAGTCCGCGTACCCCTTCTTCCGCTGCACCACCTGGATCAGGCTCAGCCCGTCATCGTTGAACACGACGATGACGATTGGGAGCCGGAGGCGGACGCACGTCTCGATGTCGGCCATCCGCATGCCCAGCCCGCCGTCACCGACCGTGCAGACGACGGGCCGGCCCGGGAACTGGAGCTTTGCCGCGATTGCGGCCGGCAGGCCGTAGCCCATCGACGAGAGGCCGTTCGACTCGAGAAACGTCAGCGGCTCGTAGCTCCGCCACGCCTGCGAGACGATGAACTTGACGGAGCCGACGTCGGTGGTCGCGATGGTCTCGCGGGGGCAGGCGTCGCGAAGGCAGCGCGTCACCTCCCAGGGCGACAGGCCCCGAACCGGGATCGCCTGCGGTCGCAGCCGGCCCTCGAGCTCGCGCCGGAATCCGGAAAGCTCGTCCTCCGTCCACTCGAACGGTCCCGGCGAGTGCGCCACGATGGCCTCGATAGTCCGGATCAGATCGCCCGTCACCTCGAGCAGCGGCCGATAGCTGCCGGCGGCGATAGAGATCGGTCCGAGCGACACGATCGGGTTCGTCCGGTGCCACAGCTTGTCCGATTCCACCGGGTCGTAGCCGACGCCCAGGAGGACGTCGGCCCGGTTGAAGAAGTCGAGAATGGCCGCGTCGCCGGCCACGCCGCCGCAGACACCAAGGAAGCGCGGGTGATCCTCGGGCAGCAGGCCCTTGACCTTCGGCGTGGCGAACACCGGGACGTCGAGCCGGTCCACCAGCGTGCGGACGGCGTCGCGGTGAGCCCGGGGATCGAGGTCCAGGCCGAGCAGCAGCACGGGCCGCCGCGCGGCCCGGATCGCCCCGATGACTTCGTCGAGCGCCCGCGAAGCTGGCGCGTCCGGCGGTGCGGGCGCGAGCGACCAGGGGCCCGCCTCGGTCACCGGGTCGTCCATGCGGGCGACATCGCTCGGGAGCGCGACGTGCACCGGTCCCATCCTCGGCGCGACCGACAGCCGGCACGCCTCGCGCATCGCCGCCAGCGTGTCGCGGCCGTCGAGCGTGAGCGCCGCCTTCGTGAATGGCCGGTAGACGGCGTTCAGGTCGATCTGCTGGTGCGTCGCGTACGGCGCGCTGGCCGTCGCCATCGAGGCGGTCACGGCGATCACCGGCGACCGATCGAGCCACGCGTTGGCGACGCCGAGCGTCATGTTGATCGCGCCCGGACCCAGCGTGGACACGCAGACGGCGGGACGCCCGGTCAGGAAGCCCTCGGCGTCGGCGATGAACGACGCCGTCGTCTCGTCCCGCGTGAGGATGAACTGGATGCCGGCGCGCCGCGCCGCATCGATGAAATCCAGGATCTCGCCGCCGGGCAGGCCGTACATCCGGGTAACGCCCGCCTCGGCCAGCGTGCGGGCCATGAGTTCAGCAACAGTCGCCATCAAGGGCCTCCGTCCAGCAGACTACTATCGTAGCGAATTATGTGGTCAAATCGCGGCGCCGGATGCGCCCCCCGTCCGACCGAGGGGAACACGATGAAGCAGGTGTTGCGGCAGCACAAGCAGTATCTCCTGACCGGTGTGTCGTACGTCATTCCGATGATCGCGTGCGGCGGCATCCTCATCGCCACCGCCATCGCGCTCCTGACGATGCTCTACCCGGGATCGATGACGTCCACGGGCGGGCCTGATTTCTCGAAGGCGCCGACGCTCAAGATGGTGCTCGACATCGGCGACGCGGCATTCAAGATGGCGCTGCCGGTGCTCGCCGGGTTCATCGCGTACGGCATGGCGGGAAAGCCGGGCCTGGTGCCTGGGCTGATCGGCGGCTACCTGGCGGGCACGACGAACGCCGGCTTCCTCGGCGCGCTGCTCGTCGGCCTGCTGGCCGGGCACGTGGTGAACCTGCTGAAGAAACTGCCGGTGAGCAAGTACGTCCGGCCGGTCATGCCCATCCTGATCATCCCGATTGTGTCGGGCCTCGTGGTCGGCACGGTGATGCTGAAGGTCGTGGGCGTGCCGATCGCGGACTTCATGACGTTTCTCGGCGGCTGGCTGCAGTCGATGAGCGGCGGGAACGCGGTCGTGCTCGCGATGATCCTGGGCGCGATGATCGCGTTCGACATGGGCGGGCCGGTGAACAAGGCGGCGTTCTTCTTCGGCGCCGCGATGATCAAGGAGGGGAACTACGCGGTGATGGGCGCATGCGCGGCGGCGATCTGCACGCCGCCGCTCGGCCTTGCGCTGGCCACATTCCTCGGGCGCCACCTCTGGACCGACGAGCAGAGGGAGTCGGGGATCGCGGCGCTGGGCATGGGCATGGTGGGGATCACGGAAGGCGCCATCCCGTTCGCCGCGGGCGACCCGGTGCGGGTCATCCCGTCGATCATGCTGGGCTCGATGGTCGCCGCGTCGATTGCCATGCTGGGCGCGGTGGGCGATCATGCTCCCCACGGCGGCCCGATCGTGCTGCCGGTGGTGGACAACCGCCTCGTCTATCTGCTCGCAATCGTTGCCGGCAGCGTCGTCACGGCGCTGACGATCAACACCGTGAAGCGGCTGACGGAGAAGACATGAAAATCGTCGCTGTCACTGCCTGCCCGACCGGGATTGCGCACACATACATGGCCGCGGAGCAGATCGAGAAGACCGCGAGGAAGCTCGGCCACACGATCAAGGTCGAGACGCAGGGCGCGATGGGGATCGAAAACGAGCTGTCGCAGGCCGACGTGGACGCGGCGGACGTCGCCCTCATCGCCGCTGACATCGCACTCGAACGGCCCGAGCGGTTCGATCGCATCCGCAAGGTGGAAGTGCCTGTGCAACTGGTCATGAGGAACCCCGAGGCGGTATTCGGCAGGCTCTGATCATGGCTTCTGCCTACCGGTTCACCTGCCCGCTGGCGAGCGGCATGCACGCTCGCCCGGCCAGCGCGCTGGAGCACCTCGCGCGGCGTTTCACCGCCGACGTCTCGCTCACGAACGATCGCACCGGCCAGTCCGCCAACGCCAAGAGCGTCCTCGGCATCGTCGGTCTCGACATCCGTCACGGCGATCCCTGCCGCATCGAGACGGTCGGTCGGGATGCCGCCTGGGCGGCCGAATCGCTGAAGGTCTTCATCGAGCAGACCCTTCCACGCGCCGACGATGTGCCGGTCGTGTCCGAGCGGCGGCCGGAAGACGTGCGTCTGCCACCCGTGCTGCGACAGGCGAATGCGGTGGTCAACCCGGGCACGGCGGTCGTGGGCGGAATCGGCCTGGGCCGCGCCTTCGCCGTCGGCGGATTCACGGTGCCGGACTCGATCCCGCTCACCGGGGTCGACGACGTCGAGGCGGAAGTCCAACGGGTCGAGGAAGCTCTTGGCCGGCTGCTCAGCCACTACGACGGGCGGCTCGACGCGAACGACGATGGCGTCGAGGCAGACGTGCTGCGGGCGCATCGGTCGGTGGCCCGCGACCCGGAGTTCAGCCGGACTATCGTCCACGCCATCCGCGCCCGCGGGTGCACCGCGGCAGGCGCGGTCGCCGAAGCCGAGGCGCAGTTCACCGGAATGCTCGCCGCCACCGGAAGCGCGGTGCTGCGCGAGCGTGCGCTCGACATTCGTGACGTCTGCCGGGCGCTGCTGCACCAACTGTACGGGAAGGCGCTGCCCCGGGACGAGATCGGACTCTCCGGTGATTCCGTCTGCGTGGCGGAGACCCTGACGCCCGGGCAGTTTCTCGCGCTCGATCGTCAGTGGCTCAAGGGACTGGTGCTGGCGCACGGCGGCACCACGTCTCACACGGTGATTCTCGCGCGGGCGGGCGGGATCCCGACGGTGGTTGGCGTCGAAGGGCTGGACGCCGCCGCGCTCGATGGACAGGACGTCGTGGTGGACGCCGATCTCGGAATCGTCGTGACGGCGCTCACCGACGGTGCGCGCCGGTACTACGACATGGAACGCCTTCGGCTCGAACAGCGTCGCGTGCGGGTGCACCGCTTCATCGAACGCCCGGCGACGACCGAGGACGGACATCGAATCGAGGTGGCGGCAAACGTCGGATCGGCCGGTGAGGTGTCGCAGGCCGTCGCCGGCGGCGCGGAGGGGATCGGCCTGTTCAGGACCGAGATGCTCTTCCTCGCCCGCAAGGACGCACCGTCCGAGGACGAACAGTTCGAGCAGTACCGCCGCGCGGTCGTGGATGCCCGCGGGCGGGCGGTCATCGTGCGGACGCTGGATATCGGCGGCGACAAGCCGCTCCCCTACCTCGCGATGCCGAAGGAAGACAATCCGTTCCTCGGGTACCGCGCGGTGCGAATCTACCCGGAGTTCGAGGGGCTGTTCCGCTCACAGGTCCGCGCACTCATCCGCGCGACGGCGTTCGGGCGGCTGCAGGTGATGATCCCGATGGTGTCGTGCCTCGACGAAGTGACGTGGGTACGAGGCATCATCGCGGACGAGCAGTCGCGGCTGGCGACAGAGGGTGTGGCGTTCGACCCCGGGATGCCACTGGGCGCGATGATCGAGGTGCCGTCGGCCGCGTTCATCATCGGGCCGCTCAGCGAGGCGCTCGACTTCTTCAGCGTCGGCACCAACGACTTGCTCCAGTACTTCCTCGCAGCCGATCGCGCCAACGCGCGGCTGACCGCGCTCGCCAACCCGCTCGAACCCTCGTTCCTCCGTCTGCTCGACCACATCGTGTCGGACGTCCATGCGTGCGGGCGCTGGGTTGGGTTGTGCGGCGAGATGGGCGGGCAGCCGCGATATCTGCCGGTGCTGGTCGGGCTCGGGCTGGATGAGATCAGTCTGGCGACGCCGGAGATTGCGTCCACCAAGGCGTTGCTGACCGGTTTATCGGCCGCCCGCTGCCGCGCGCTGGTGGAGCAGGCGATGAAGGCGTCCACGGCGCGCGACGTGGCGCGGTTGCTCGACCAACGGGACCACTGGCGACCGCTGCCGCTGACCGAGCCCGGGCTTGTGCGAGTGAACGCGGACTGCCGCACGAAGGAAGAGGCGATCAAGTCGGCGGTCGATCTGCTGTACGCGGCCGGGCGGACGGATCGCCCGCGCGATGTCGAAGAAGCGGTGTGGCAGCGCGAGGCGACCTCGTCGACGGGGTTCGGGCACGGCTTTGCCATCCCGCACGGTAAGACCGACGCAGTGGGCGCCAACTCGATGGCCATCGTGAAACTGCGGGCCGGGGTGAGCTGGGGCTCGCCCGACGATCAGCCCGTGCGCACGCTCATCCTGCTCGCCATCCGCGACACCGACCAGGCGACCACTCACATGCGGGTGCTGGCGTCGCTGGCGCGACGGCTGATGCACGAGAAGTTCAGAAACCAGGTGGAACGGGAGCAGGACCCGACGGCACTCTGCCGCCTTCTGCACGAACAGACAGAATCGATCTGATCCGGACAAGGAGCTGTCATGAATCGTCGTGGACGACATCTGCTGGTCATCGGCGCCCTGTGGTTCGTGATGACGGTGGGAAGCCTGCAGGGGCAGCAGCCGCAGCAGGCGCAGCAGCCGCCGGCGCCGCCCCCGGACCTCACGAAAGGTGCCACCCTCTACGTCGTCCCGTATGCGCACCTCGATACCGAGTGGCGATGGGACTATCCGACGACCATCCGCGAGTACCTGCCGAAGACCATCCGCGACAACTTCGCGCTGTTCGAGAAGTACCCGCACTACATCTTCAATTTCAGCGGCGCAAACCGGTACCGGATGATCAAGGAGTACTACCCGGCCGACTACGAGAAGGTGAAGAAGTACATCGCCGCCGGGCGGTGGTTCCCGTCGGGCTCGTCGATGGAGGAGAACGACGTCAACTCGCCTTCCGCCGAATCGGTCATTCGCCAGGTGCTGTACGGCACGCAGTACTTCAAGCGCGAGTTCGGCAAGACCAGCGCGGAATACATGCTGCCCGACTGCTTCGGTTTCCCGGCCTCGCTGCCCAGCATCCTGAATCACGCGGGCATCAAGTACTTCTCGACGCAGAAGCTGTCGGCGAGCTGGCAGCCGGCGGCGAGAGTGGGCGGACCCGGTTCACCCGAGAAGACCCCCGACGGCATCCCGTTCAACGTCGGCGTCTGGGAGGGCCCCGACGGCCACAGCATCGTGGCCGCGCTGAACCCCGGCAGCTACAGCCAGTCGGTGACCTACGACATCACCAAGACGCCGCCGCCACCGCCGGCGCCGGCCGCCGGTCAGCAGCCGGCGCGTCCGCTCGTCGACTGGCCCGCGCGCATCGCGCTGAACGGCCAGGTCACGGGCCTGTTCACCGACTACATGTACTACGGCACGGGCGACACGGGCGGGACGCCCACGGAGGCGTCGGTGAGGCTGATGGAAGCGATCCTGACGAAGGGACGCACCGCCCTGCCGAACCCGTTCGCGCCACGGGGCGCCGCCGCGCAGCAAGCGTCCGCGCAGCCCTCGCCAGAGGTGCAGGTGGGCGACGGCCCGGTCCAGGTCGTCCAGGGCACGGCCGAGGAGATGTTCCTCAACATCAAGCCGGATCAGTGGGCGCGCCTGCCGCGATACACGGGCGATCTCGAGCTGATCAACCACTCGGCAGGTTCGATCACCTCGGAGGCGTACGTGAAGCGGTGGAACCGCCACAACGAACTGCTGGCGGACGCCGCGGAGAAGGCGTCGGTCGCGGCCGCATGGCTGGGCGGGCGGACGTATCCGATGACGCGCCTCAACGACGCGTGGACGCTCGTGATGGGCGCGCAATTCCACGACATCATCCCCGGCACCAGCATCCCCAAGGCCTACGAGTACGCGTGGAACGATCAGAACCTCGCGATGAACCAGTTCGCGGGCGTGCTGACGAGCGCGACCGAGGCCGTAGCGTCGAGCCTGAACACGCAGTCGGCCGGCACGCCGATTGTCGTCTTCAACCCGCTGAACATCTCGCGCGAGGACGTGGTGGAAGCGTCGATTGAGTTCCCGGTCGGCGCGCCGGCGGCCGTCCGCGTGACCGGGCCGGACGGGAAGGACGTGCCCGCGCAGATCATCGCGTCGGGCAAGGTCATTTTCCTCGCCAGGGTCCCATCCGTCGGCTTCGCGGTGTTCGACGTGAAGCCGTCCGATGCACCCGCGCCCGCTGCCGTGCCGGGCAAGGCCAGGACGACGGCGAAGCCCGGAGCGAAGAAGGGTGCCACACCCCCGCTGAGCGTGAGCGACACCGGCCTCGAGAATGCCCGCTACCGCGTCGCGATCGACCAGAACGGCGACATCGGCAGCCTCTTCGACAAGACGCTGAACAAGGAACTGCTCTCTGCGCCGGCGCGACTCGAGATCAAGACCGACAACCCACGCAACTGGCCGGCGTGGAACATGGACTGGGAGGACCAGATGCGGGCGCCGCGCGCTTATGTGCACGGACCGGCAAAGGTCCGCATCGCCGAGGACGGCCCCGTTCGCGTGGCGCTCGAAATCGCCCGGGAGACGGAAGGCTCGACGTTCGTCCAGACGATCCGGCTCTCGGCCGGCGACGCCGGCAACCGCGTAGAGTTCGCGACCGCGCTGGACTGGATGACGAAGGAATCCCATCTCAAGGCCGTCTTCCCGCTGACCGCGTCGAACCCGAACGCCACGTACAACTGGGACATCGGCACCATCGCGCGGCCCACGAACCAGGAGCGGCAATTCGAGGTCGCATCGCACCAGTGGTTCGACTTGACGGACAAGGCCGGCACCTACGGCGTGACCGTGCTCTCCGATTCGAAGATCGCGTCGGACAAGCCGACCGACAACACGCTGCGCCTCACGCTGGTGCGTACGCCCGGCATCCGCGGCGGCTACGACGATCAGTCGTCGCAGGACCTCGGCCATCACCAGTTCATCTACGGTCTCGCCAGCCACGCCGGCGACTGGCGGCGGGGCCAGACGGACTGGCAGGCACAGCGCCTGAACGCGCCCCTGCTCGCGTTCGCAACGGCAAAGCACGCGGGCGCGCTCGGCAAGACGTTCGGCCTGTTCGGCGTCAGCAACAGCCGCGTTCGCGTCCTGGCCGTCAAGAAGGCCGAGCAATCGGACGAGGTCATCGTTCGCGTTGTCGAACTGGACGGGAAGCCGGCGAAGGGCGTGCGGTTCACGTTTGCCGCGCCGCTCGCCGCGGCCCGCGAGGTGAACGGCGTCGAGAGCCCGGTGGGCGACGCCTCCGTGGTGAAGGGCGATCTGGTCACCGACTTCACGCCGTATCAGGTGCGAAGCTTCGCGGTCAGGCTGGGCGCTGCACCGGCCAGCGTCGCGCCGCCCTCGCACCAGGCGGTGAAGCTGACGTTCGACCAGGCCGTGGCAAGTACGGATCGCTCCGTGTCTGGCGGACGCTTCGACTCGGCTGGCCGCAGCCTGCCGGCGGAGATGCTGCCCGCCACGCTGCCCTACGCGGGGATCACGTTCGCGCTCGGGCCCGCAAACCGCTTCAATGCGATCGGGGCGCGCGGCCAGACGATCCAGCTTCCGGCCGGCACGTTCACGCGCGTCTATCTCCTCGCCGCGGCTGACGGCGATCAGATGGCCACCTTCCGCGTGGGCGCGACGCCGATCGATCTGACGATCCAGGACTGGAGCGGCTACATCGGGCAGTGGGACAACAGGATCTGGAAGTCGCGCGAAGAACCGGCACCGCCGCGTCAGGGCCAGCCGGCGCCTGCGCCCGGCACACCACCGCGGATGCGCACGGTGACGGAATATGCCGGGCTGACGCCCGGGTTCGTGAAACGAACGCCGGTGGCCTGGTTCGCCTCGCACCGCCACGCGAGCGACGGCTCGAACGACGCCTATGCCTACTCGTATCTCTATGCCTATGCCATCGACATCCCGGCGGGCGCCACGACGCTGACGCTGCCGATGAACGAGCGGGTCAAGATACTGGCGGTGACCGTGTCGGACGAAGGGGCGTTCGCCCGCCCCGCGGCCGCGCTGTACGACACGCTGCAGAAGTAGAGTCGTCCGCCCGTCAGTGCGCTCGCGCGATGACGCACAGGAGTTCGAACAGCAGGTTCGCGGCCAGCAGCGACGTGATCTGGCCGGGGCCGTCGAAGGGAGGCGACACCTCCACGATGTCTCCGCCGGCGATGGACAGGCCGGCAAGCCCGCGCAGGAGCAGTTGCGCCTCGTGGCTGGTCAGGCCGCCCACTTCCGGCGTGCCGGTGCCGGGCGCGAAGGCAGGGTCCACCGCGTCGATGTCGAACGTGACGTAGACGTGGCCTGAGCCGATCACCGATCGGATCCGCGCCAGGACGCCGTCGAGACCGATGCGGAACACCTCGTCGATGTCGAGCACCGTGATGCGGTTCTCACGCTGGAAGACGAAATCATCGGGGCCATACATCGGGCCGCGGATTCCGACCTGCACGAACCGGCGCGGATCGACCAGGCCTTCGGTGACCGCGTAGTAGAACGGCGAGCCGTGGAACAGCTTCGACCCGAAATCCCCGTCCCACGTGTCGATGTGCGAGTCGAACTGCACGAGGCCCAGTGGGCCGTGCACGCGGGCCAGCGCGCGCAGGACGGGTAGCGAGATGCTGTGATCACCCCCGATGGCGAGCGGGATCGCGCCGGCCGCGACGATACCCGCGATATGCGCCTCGACAGCCTTGTGGGCGACCTCGAGGCTCACGGGGGACACGTCGACGTCGCCGGCATCGACGACCGTGAGGCGATCGAACGGCGCGACCTGCTGGAAGTGGCTGAAGGGGCGAATCAGCGACGACTGCGCGCGGATCTCGCGCGGGCCGAGGCGCGTGCCGGGACGATACGAGGTGCCGCCGTCGAACGGGATGCCGACGAGCGCGACATCCACTCCGGTCAACTCGGTACGATACGGCAGCCGCATGAAGGTGGGCGGCTGGGAGAACCGAGGGGATCTGAACGCATCCCGCGGCTGTGGCCTCGACACCAACTCCGACCGGCGGGTGGCCTGGGCCGTGTAGGTGCTCTCGAAGATGCGGTCGGCGCTGGCCGCTTCGAACCCTTCGCGGCGGTGCTCGCGACGGATCTGGCTGGCCGGCAGGTGCGCAAACGCGTCGAGCACGCGGCGCTCCGCAAACTCGACGTACGAGCCCGGAATGCGGTGCACCTCGGTCCCTCCGTGCCCGTCGTCGAACGTCGCGTCCACCATGGCCGCCACCGTGCTGCTCTGGAGCAGCTTGCCGTCGGCGCTCACTTTGGCCTTGCCGCCCGAATCGTTCAGCGTGAATCCGTTCGACTCGAGGAACCGGTTGAATGCGTCGAGCGTGTTCGCGCGTTCGGGCAGGTTGTGGATCGAGATCGTGAAGTGATTCAGATAGTAGCGGTTGAAGATCACCCAGGCCGCGAACTCACTCTCCTGCTGGAGGCGCTGGTAATCGGCCCACGTCGGCGTGCGCCACAGTGGCGCATGCAGGAACGCGACGACCGCGTCCGCCGAGTTCAGGTCCAGCGCGTCAACCGGATCGGTCTTCACCGGCTCGGTGGACGACCGGATGATCGTCTGGGCTTCGGACGACAGCTCGTGGACGCGCAGCTCGCTGATGAAGATCCGGGGGAACACCGGCTTCGGCGGCGCGTACCAGTGCGCGGTCACCTTCTTGGCCGGGAAATCGTAACGGTCGCGGCGCTCGTAGCCGTAGTGCAGGAAGACTTTTTCGAGCGAGGCGATACCGAGGGGGCGCACACCAAGCGTGCGGAATGCGATGTGGTCGTTCTCGATGTCCGAGGCGCTCGCGATGAGCCCCTCGCGCACCATCGCCGCGAGGATGGCACCGACGTCCGGCACGTGCGCCTTGTAACGGTCCATCAGGCCTTCGAGGATCTTCACCATCCGGCTACCTCGTCTCCTTCATCGAACGCCCGTAGAGCAGCGAGTAGTGCCGGTATTTCCCAGGCATGTGGGAGCCCACGCCGGCGATGACGACGACGAGGAACAGCATGGGCACGCGCGCGGACCACGCGAAGGGAATCACGGCCAGCACAACGAGCTTCAGCACGACCGCCAATCCCCCAAGCTGCGTCAGCCAGTCGAATGACGTGTAGAGCTCGACGGCGAGCATCACCGATCCGCTCGCAATCGCCACCCACAACCATGGAAGCAGAGCGTCCGCCGGGACGCCGAAGACGTGCCCGCCAAGCAGCGTGCCCGTCGCGGCAAGGTGGACGGTCCGGGCGCCGACGTTCCAGGCGCGGGCGTGCGGGAGCCGACGGCGGGGCTGGGGCAGGAGCAGAGACCGCAGGTCCATTCGACCAAGTGTAGCGCACGACGGGCACTCGCTCGCCGACCTTCGCGGCCCTGCTGCTGCAGGCAGCGGGACGTGTACGGCGGTCCGCTACAATATCCGTATGTATCCTGCTGTCCTGACGATTCACTCGTTCATGCGGTGGCTGGTCATCCTGCTTGGGGTGTGGGCGGTCGCGAGCGCGCTGCCGGCGCGACGGGCCAGCGGCGGCCGCGCATCGACGCTGCCGGGCCTTGTCTTCTCCATGGCGATCGACATCCAGATGCTGTTCGGCCTGCTGCTCTATTTCGCGCTCAGCCCGATCACCACGCTGGCCATGCAGAACATGGGCGGCGCGATGAAGAACGGCGCCTGGCGATTCTGGACCGTCGAGCACCCGGCTGCGATGATCCTGGCGGTGGTCTTCGCGCACATCGGCCGTCCGGGGCGCGGCGCCGCCCCGGACGACAGGCGTGCGCTGATCTGGTACGGCCTGGCCCTGGTGGCGATCCTGGCCGCGATGCCGTGGCCGTTCATGCCGCAGGGGCGGCCGTGGATCCGCTGGTAGGTTGACGCGCGCGTCCCGCTATCCCTGGTGGATCAGGTAGGCTTCGACCATGATCAGCGACCGCTCGCCGGCCGCTTTGACGACCTTCAACAGGTTGTCCATCGTCGACATTTCTTCGATCTGCTCGGTGACGAACCACCGCAGGAAGTCCTGCGCCGCGTAGTCTCTCTGCGCGATCGCCATCGTCATCATCGCGTTGATGCGATTGGTGACCTCGGTTTCCCAGTCGAGCGACTTCTGGATCACTTCCTCGACCGACTTGAAGGTCGCCTTGGGCGCGTCGATAGCGGGGATCTTGACCGTCCCGCCGACGTCGGTGAGGTACTTGACGAACTTCAGCGCGTGACCCCGCTCCTCGTCCGCCTGTTTGGCGAACATCGCGCCGAGCTTCTTGAGCGGCAGCCCATCGAGGAAGGCTGCCATGTTCAGATACTGGTTCGAGGCGAACAGCTCGAGGCCGATTTCCTCGTTGAACGAGGCGTTCAGTTCCTTGCTGATCAGCATAAACATCTCCGTTGAAAGGTGTGAGCCAAGCCCCTTCCGCCATGATACCTCAACCGGCGGAAATGGACAGCCGACGGCGACCGGGTGGCGCGGGTTTTCAGACCCGCGACCTGTCTGTGAACAGTCTGTGCAGCGCGATCCCCGTGGCCGTGGCGACGTTGAGCGAATCGTTGCCGGGCGCCATCGGGATGCGGAGGATGGCGTCGGCGCTGGCGAGGGCGCCCGGGGTCAGGCCCGTGCCTTCGGACCCGGCGAGGACGGCAAGCCTGGTGCCGGGCGGAACCGCAGAGGCGTAGCGGCCGAGATCCTCTGCCTCGGTGGCGGGAGTGAGCCCGGCGATCGTGAATCCCCCCGCGCCGAGCGCACCGAGCCCCGCGATCAGGTCGTCTGCATGGCTGAACGGCACCCGTAGCGCCGCGCCCATGGAGACGCGGATAGCCTTCCGGTAGAGGGGGTCGCAGCAGCCAGGCCCGAGCACGACCGCGTCGGCACCGAACGCAGCCGCGTTCCGGAAGATTCCGCCCATGTTATCCGCGTTCCCGATCTGTTCGAGCACCACCAGCCTGCGCGCGGCAGGGAGGCTCGCGAGCAGGCGGCCGACCGTCGTTCGTTCAGGGCGTTCGCCAACGGCCAGACACCCCCGGTGGATGTTGAACCCGGTGAGCGCTTCGATCGTCCCCGCCGGCACGACGAAGACGAGCGTGTCCGCCAGGCGCGGCTCGATGACGTCGGCCAGTCCACGCCAGGCGTTCTCGGTCAGCAGCACCGATCGCGTTCGCAAGGGCGACTGCGACAGCAGCGTCCGAACGACCAGGCGGCCTTCCGCGATGAAGATCTGCCCGTGACGGAGCAGCTCGGGGTCGGACACGAGACGGTAGTCGGCCAGCCGTGGATCGTCGAGGCTCTCGACACGCTCGATTGGCATCGCCGCATGATACGTGATCCATGGTTCACGACGGAGCGCACCAACGACGCGGAAGGAGGGCGCGGTGGTTTCTATCGTAATATTGGCGCATGCGACTGCTGGTGGTCGAGGACGATTCGACGATTGCGTCGTTTTTGGTCAAAGGGCTGCAGGAGGCCGGCTATGCGGTGGACGCCGCCGAAGACGGCAACCGGGGCCTGCAGCTCGCGCTCACCGAGCCGTACGACGCCGCCGTGCTCGACCTCATGCTGCCGGGCCGTGACGGGCTCTCGGTCCTCGAGGAACTCCGCCGCCGCCGCGTCGCGGTTCCGGTGCTGATCCTCAGCGCGAAACGGTCGGTGGACGATCGCGTCAAGGGACTCCAGACAGGCGGTGACGATTACCTCACCAAGCCGTTTGCCTTTTCCGAGTTGCTCGCACGCATCCAGGCGTTGATTCGGCGCTCGCAGGGCGTGACCGAGCCGACACGCCTCATCGCCGGCGACATCACGATGGATCTCGTGACGCGCAAGGTCGAGCGCGCCGGCCGTCCGCTCGACCTGCGGCCGCGCGAGTTCGCGCTGCTCGAATACCTGATGCGCAACGCCGGCCGTGTCGTCTCGAAGACGATGATCATGGAGCACGTCTGGAACTACAGCTTCGACCCGCGCACCAACATCGTCGACGTGCTGGTGTTCCGGCTCCGCGAGAAGGTGGACCGCGACTTCGAGGTGAAGCGGATTCAGACCGTGCGAGGGATCGGATATGTCCTCCAGGTGGCGTGAAAGCCCGGCCTACACGCTTGGCGCGCGGCTGGCCACCTGGTACGCCGTGCTGTTCGTCGGCAGCTCGCTCGCCATCGTCGTGCTCACGTATTTCCTGCTGGCCTCGTCGCTCAAGCAGCGGGACCACGACCTGATCCGGTCAACCCTGGTCGCCTATGCGGGGCAGTACCAGCAGGGCGGGCTGCGCGCGCTCGACACCGCCATTCGGAACGACCAGGCGGCGGGCCGGCGCGAGCGGGTCCTCGTGCGCGTATCGAGCGGCGGCGAAGAAGTGGTCTTCTACAACCTGCCTGGCGAGTGGGCGGAGTTCGACCTGTCGGAGCTCGATCGGCCCAGGAACCAGGGAGGCGAGCTGTGGGCGGTCATTCCGCGGCGCGGCACCGCCGAGGTGATCGAGGTGGCGTCGGCCTTCCTGCCTGACGGCACGCGCGTGCAGGTGGGCAAGAGCAACGACACGCGCAACGAGCTGCTCGCCCGCTTCCGAACCGTGCTGGCTGTCGCCGTCGCCGTCGTGGTGTTCGTCGGCGTGGTTGGCGGGGCCCTGCTCACCCGATCCACCATGCAGCCGCTGCGACAACTGGCAGGCGTCGTCCAGACGATCCTGCAGACCGGCCGCTTCGAGGCGCGCGTGCCGGTGCGCGGCTCGCGCGATCCGCTCGATCAGCTTGGCGCGCTGTTCAATGGGATGCTGGATCGGATCGTCGCGCTCATCGGCGGGATGCGCGGGTCGCTCGACAACGTCGCGCACGATCTCCGAACACCCATGACACGACTCCGCGGGATTGCGGAGCGCGCGCTCGAGGCGGGGACGGACGATCCCCAGCGGTATCGCGAGGCGCTGGCCGACTGTCTGGAGGAATCCGAGCGCGTGTCGGAGATGCTCGACACGCTGATGGACATCTCCGAGGCCGAGACCGGTGCGATGCGCCTGTCGGTCGCGCCCGTGGATGTCGACGACGTTTTCCGTGACGTGCGCGAGTTGTACGCCGACGTCGCGGAAGACAAGGCCGTCGGCCTGCGGCTGGACTCCCCCGGCGGCCTGACGGTCTTCGCCGATCGCAACCGACTTCGCCAGGTAATGGCAAACCTGCTCGACAATGCCGTGAAGTACACGCCGGGTGGAGGCGAGGTGACGATACGGGCGCGGACCGCCGGGACGGACGTCGCCATCGACGTCGAGGACAATGGGCCCGGGATCCCGGCCGATGACCTGCCTCGCATCTGGGACCGGCTCTACCGCGGCGACCGCAGCCGGTCCGAGCGCGGCCTCGGCCTGGGGCTGAGCCTGGTCCGCGCCATCGTCCAAGCCCACAAGGGCCGCGCCGAGGTCGTCTCCTCACCCGACCACGGCGCCCGGTTCACGATCTACCTGCCGGCCGCTCCGCGGCCATAGGGCCGATTCCACCGCCTTCCTTACACCGATGTAATTCCCCGGACACAGCCGTGTAATGCCCATCCTCGTCTTACTCAATAGAGACGTGAACCAACACCGGGGCGGACTTGCCGTGCGGCCCGGTCCTGCTTTCGAGGATGAAACATGGACAGAAAGAGATTTCGACAGATGCTCCCGAAGGGTACGAGGCTGGGCGCGCTGGCTGTCGTCGTTCTGATGGCCGGCGTCCTGATCGGCTGGAACCTGTCGGGGTCGGCCATCGACGCCGCAGCGGGGACGCCGGCGGCGACGGCCGCCGCACCCGCACCGGATCCGCAGCAGCTCGACCGGGCGGCTGGCCCGCGCGGGCAGGATTCGTACGCCGACCTGGTCAGCCAGGTGGCGCCGGCGGTCGTGACCGTCCGAGCCGAACGCGCCGTCCGCCAGACGGCCAGCCCGTTCGGCGACGACAGCCAACTGCTCCAGCAGTTCTTCGGCCAGCAGGGGCGGCGCCTGCGGCCGCAGCCGCATCAGGAAGGCGCCCTCGGGTCGGGCGTCATCGTCAGCCCCGACGGGTACATCCTGACCAACGATCACGTCGTGGACGGCGCCAGCCAGATTCGTGTCGACTTGACCGACGGGCGTTCGTTCGTCGCCAAGGTCATTGGCTCCGATCAGCCGTCCGACCTTGCCGTCCTGAAGATCGAGGCGAACGGGCTGCACAGTCTGCCGCTGGGTGACGCGCGCAAGGTTCGCGTGGGAGATGTGGTGCTGGCAATCGGCAACCCGCTGGGCGTGGGCCAGACCGTGACGATGGGCATCATCAGCGCGAAGGGCCGGGCCACGGGAATGTCGGACGGCAGCTTCGAGGACTTCCTCCAGACCGACGCACCGATCAACCAGGGGAACTCCGGCGGTGCCCTCGTGGATACGCGCGGTGAACTGGTTGGGATCAACTCACAGATCCTGTCGCCGTCGGGCGGCAGCATCGGCATCGGCTTCGCCATTCCTGCCGACATGGCCCAGAACGTCATGCAGCAGCTGATCAAGACGGGCGCCGTGCGGCGCGCGAAGATGGGCGTCACCGTGCAGGGCGTCAACTCCGAGCTGGCCAAGAGCCTGGGCCTGAGCGACGTGCACGGCGCTCTGGTCAGCGGCGTCGAGGACAACAGCCCGGCGCAGAAGGCCGGTGTCGAACGCGGCGATGTCATCCTGACGTTCAACGGCGAGCCCGTGTCAGACAGCAACGCGCTGCGCAACCGCGTGGCGAGCACGCAACCCGGCAGCAAGGCGACGATCACGATCATGCGGAACGGGCGCGAAGAGGCCAGACAGATCGTGCTGGGCGAGCTGGAAGGCAAGCGGATGGCGTCCAACGATCGTCAGGGCGGGGCGAGCGGCGGTCGCTACGGCATGACCGTGTCGCCGCTGACACCGGATGTGGCCGACCAGCTCGGCGTGCGGGCGAAGCGGGGTCTCGTGGTGGAGGATGTGGCGCCGGCGAGCGCGGCATCGGATGCGGGGATTCGTTCGGGCGACGTGATCGTCGAGGTCAATCACAAGCCGGTCAACAACCTGTCGCAGTTCCAGGATGCCGTGAAGGCGGACGCGAGCCGCCCGGCGCTGCTGCTGGTGAACCGGCAGGGGAACGAGTTGTTCCTGGCGCTGTCGGCACGACGAGGCTAGGGCGCAGGACGCAGGGGGCGGAGCGGCTCTTCTCGCTCCGACCCCTGCTCTACCGATGCGCCGGCTTCCAGGCCGCGACCAGCCAGATCACTGCGGACAGCGCGACCACCGCGGGCACGATTAGGACGGCGTTCGAAAGGCCGACCTGGTCCGACAGCGCGCCGATCACCAGCGGCGACGCGGCGTCGCCGAACAGGTGGATCACGAAGATGCTGACGGCCATTGCCGTTGCGCGGATGGCGACGGGCACGACGGTCACGAGCACGACGTTGATCGGTCCCGTGCTCAGGAAGACCATGAACTCGGCCACGAACAGCGACGCGATGAATGCCGTAGGTTCACGCGCGGTGAACGCGGCCAACGCAAACGGGATCGCGAGCACCATCGAAACACCGGACACATAGAGGTGCGCCTGGCGGATCCGGGGCGCGAGCAGGTCCGCCAGGTAGCCGCCAAGAAACGTCCCGCCGATGCCAGCCACCACCGTCACCGCTCCCAGCACGTAATTCGCCTGGGCCAGCGGCATGGCGCGCTCGCGGTTCAGATAGAGTGGCACCCAGAACGACATCCCGCCCACGGCGAACGTATAGGCGGAATAGCCGAGGACGGCCATCACGTAGTCGCGGTTGCGCGCCAGTTGGAGGAGCGTGTGGGCGTAGCTTCCCCGCTCTTCCGGCGCGGCGGGCGCCGGGTCGTTGATCCCGCGCGGCGGATCGGACGCCGTGAGCGTCAACAGCGCGAGCAGGAGCCCTGGAAGTCCGACGGCGAAGAACGCCGCGCGCCAACCGAAATGCTGCTCGATCGCACCACCCAGGAGATACCCGACCGCGCTTCCGACCGGGATGGCCAGGTAGAAGATGGCGAACACGCGGCCGCGCCGCTCTGGCGGGTAGTAGTCGGAGATCAGCGCCGGCGAGATGGCAGCATACGAAGCTTCGCCGACGCCGACCGCCCCGCGCGCGAAGATCATCTGCAGGAGATTGCGGGCGAGACCTCCGCTGGCCGTGGCCAGGCTCCAGATCGCTACCCCGATCGCCATCACCCTGGTCCGCGACAGCCGGTCGCCGAGCCAGCCGAAGATCGGCGACGTCAGGAAATACGAGAACAGGAACGCGCTGCCGAGAAAACCCAGCTCGGTGTCGGTGAGCGACAGCGCCTCCTTGATGCGGGGCGCGACCGCCGGCAGAACGTAGCGGTCGATGTAGTTGACGAAGTTGAGCAGCG
This sequence comes from Vicinamibacterales bacterium, assembly GCA_036381995.1. GTDB lineage: Bacteria > Acidobacteriota > Vicinamibacteria > Vicinamibacterales > Fen-181 > FEN-299. The sequence continues at coordinate 20,934 of DASVIS010000187.1, forward strand.
TCATCACGCCCAGGCCGTAAGCCGCTGCCTGCCGCGTGAGGCCGGACTGGCCGGTGACTGATTCGTTGGCCATGCTGCTGGACCTTGAATCCTGGGCCCGTCGAGGTTACACGCACGTTCGAGATCTGGCCCCGGCGCCCATCGCCTACGGCAAGGTCACCGTTTTCGCGGTCTTCCCCGCCTTCAGCGACCGATACGCGACGGTCACCTCGCCCTGACCGGAGACCAGGAACTGGAACTCGACCTTGCTGTCCCCGGGCACCTGCAGGAACTGGAGGTCCGGCCGGTTGGCCTTGTAGGCGACCGTTTCGATCGCCATGCCGCTCACGCGGCCGCCTGCGACGACCTTCACGCCCGGTCCCGAGACCTTCAACATGTCCTGCGGGTGGATCTTCCGCTGGACGGCATTGTACGTGAGCGAGGGAATCGAGCCCCCATTGACCACGCGGACCCGCACCTTGTAGAGGTCCGCACCGACCTTCTCCGGCGGCAGGACGTCGAGGGAGATCACCGGCGTTTGCGCCGCGGCGAACAGCACGGCCGACGCGTTTCGGTACACGAGGTCGTTCAGCATGAACGGGTGTGGCAGCCGCGAGCTCATCTTCACCCAGCCACCGATTTCGATGTCGCCGAACTGCGGGTGCTTGAACGGCTTCCAGGGTTTGTACAGATCGCCCTGCGCGACGTTGTCGTTGAACTTCAGGCGCTCCCGTTCCTGATCGTTGTTGCCGCCCATCGCACTCATGATGTCGGCTGGCGGCGCGACGGCCGCCCCGGGCTTTGGCGGGGGCCTGTACGTCTCCGACTCGCTGATGAACAGCTCGCCGACGAACCCATAGGACCCGACCACGTTGTCGGTGAAATCGGTGAAGTCGCCGTAGGTCGCGTACAGATCCTTCCACGACACCAGGTAGCGATACCCCGGCACGATCTTCTCGATGTTCTTCCCGAGGATGTCGTAGACGCCCACATCCGACGGGTTCAGTGGCTCCTCGGCCTTGACGCTCGGCCCGCGCAGATACATCCCGCCGTTGTTGTGGAACGCGAAGACGACGATGATGTTCGGGCGGTCCATCACGAACTTCGCGATGGCTCGCAGGCCCGACGCCTCGAACGGATAGTCGCCGGACCCGGATTGCACGTAGGGCGGCGCCCAGTTCACGCCCCAGTTCCGGTTGCCATCGACATACCCCTCCCCGTCCTCGTTCACCTTCCCGTCGCCGTCGTTGTCGATCCCTTCCTCGCCCAGGATCGTCCACTCGCCCTTCTCACCGGGCTTGATGCGCACCATCAGCCGCGGGTCCTCGGGATCGGTCTTGTACTGCCCGAACGGATCCTTGCGGCGCATCGTGCAGATATTCCCGTCGCCGTCGAGGTCGTCGGCACCGTCCTCGTCGACCAGACCGTCGCGGTCATCGTCTTTCGGGATTCGGATGCTGCGGCTGGAGTTGGGGTCGTTCGGGTCGTGGAAGAAGTGGTATCGGCCATCGACGTTGACGGACGGGATCACGTAGTACGCGTTGCGATCCACCAGCTTCGTGATCTGCTCGTTCTGGCCGTATCCGGTCAGCAGCCGGTTCAGCACCCCAAGACACACCTCGCCCGCCTGGATCTCGTTGCCGTGGATGTTGCCGTCCACGTAGACGCCGGGCTTGTCGAGCGCGGCACCCGTTTTCGGGTTGTTCACCGTCATCGCCAGGATTTCGCGCCCCTCCTCGCTCTTGCCGACGACGTCGATGCTCGTCAACTCCGGGTAGGCGGCGTGAAGCGCGCGCAGCGCCTCGCCGACCTGCTCGTAGGTGTAATAGTGATCGAAGCGGAGCGGAACGGCGACCGGCTGCGGGGCGGCGGCGGGTTTCTCCGCCTGCGCCTGCTTCGTCGGGGCTTGCGCGGGGGTCGCCATGAGGACCAGCGAGGAGGTCGCGGCGAGGGCCGCAAGCGTGATTGTGCCAACCCAGTGCTGCGCTCTCATTTCGCACCTCCCTGCGTCGTCCCCAGGTTGATCCGCCCGGCGTCACTCCACGCGTTCGCCGACTCCACCGTCACGTCAATCCCGGTCACTGTGGGCGGCACCTGCACGACCCATTCGAGCTTCACGCTCCGGCCGCCATCGATCTCATTGATCGTGGTTCGGGCCCGGCCGGACAGGAACGTCACGTCCTTCGCGGCTGTCTTCGTGACCAGCGTCACGATGCCCGGCGGCACGTGCCGGTTCTTCCGGCCCATGGCCGTCGGGAACGGCAGGTAGCCGGCATTCTCGACCCACAGCGTGAGCGCGTAAACGCCGGCGCCCCTCGCCTTCGCCTCGCACTCGAGGATCTTCAGCCTCGGCAGCCTCTCCGCGAGCTTCAGCACCCACGGTACCTGACCGTCGAGCAGCGTCTTCGCCATCGACGCGGGAGGCGTCGTGTCGGTGAACGGCACCATGCCGCCGATCTCGACATTGCCGAGCGCCGGGTGCCTGAACGCGGTCCAGTTGACGTAGCCCTTGCCCTGCAGATCCTTGTCACTGAACGCCAGCAGGGCCTTCTGCTTCGGGTCGGCGCCGGCCGCGTCCTTCGGCTTCGGCATCTGCTTGAGCATGCCGGCCATCTGCTTTGGCGTCATCTTGCCGGCCTTGACGCCCTCGAGCAGCATCGCCGGCTTGATGCTGTCGGGCGCCCCCACTTCCTTCAGGAACGCGGTGATCTTCGTCTCGCCGAGGGCGACGAAGGCCTCGGGCGTCATCGTCTCGAGGGACTCGGGCGTGATGCCGGTCTTCTCCTTGTCGTCCGCCTTCACGTCGGGCAGCGTCCAGAGGTCCATGGTGAAGACAGGAACACCGAGGTGGTAGTAGGACCACAGCTCGAACGATCCGTCCCTGGGCTGCGGCGGGTCGAGACGCCTGGCGTCGAGCTTGTTCGTCTTGAGGAACTCCTTGTACTTCTCCGACAGCTCCTTGTAGAACTTGAGATCCTCCTCGACCGGGTTGACCACGGCTCCCAACCCGAGGAACGACGCGACCATCCCTTCGGTGATTTCGAATCCCGGCGGCGCGAGCGGCTGAACCAGCTCGATGATCTCCTTCATCGTGTAGGTGCGGCTCGGATCGGCGCCGACGCGGGACGCCATGGCCTCCGGGATCTTGACCGCGCTGGCGTCGAAGCTCCCCTGGCGCCCGCCCGCCGGCGGCTGCAGGCACATGTTCGTGGCACCAAAGGCGAACGTCATGGCGATCTCCGGGTGATCGATCGCGAACTTCATGATGCCGAATGTCTCGGGCTCGCTGCCGGGCCAGCGTCCGCCGGTGGCCGTCCAGGAGTGGAAGAGGTGCGGGAAGGTGATGCTGATGTTCGTACCGCCCGGGGGATCCTCGTTGTACTCGCCGTCGCCGTCATTGTCGATCCCCTCGGTGTAGAGCTTGTAGACACCCTTCTCGCCCTTGGCGGGATCGGCCTTGCGCATCAGGCGCGGCTCGCCGTCCACCGGGATCCACTCGCCCGCGGGATCCTTCACGCGCATCTCGGTGATGACGCCGTTGCCGTCCAGATCGTCCGGCCCGTCCTCGTCCGTCTGGTCGTCCATGTCGTCGTTCCACTTGCTGGCGTTCCGCTCGTCGGCGAGCAGCGGCTTGCGGAAGTAGCGGACGGCCGCGTCCGGATTGCCGTTCGGCAGGATGAACCACGTGAGGTTCTTCGTGGCATTGGCGTCGGTCAGCAACCGGTCGGCAAGCGAGAGCGCCGCCTCGGTCGTCAACGGCAGCACGCCCTCCATGTTGGCGACGACGAAGACGGCCGGCATCCTGCGGACCTTCTTGCCTGCCTCGGGGCCAATCTCGAGGACGGTGAGATCCACGCCACCGGGACTGGTGGCGATCCGGTGCAGCGCCGTCTGCGAGGGATTGCTCTTGTTGATGGCGAGGAGCGCCGCGTTGGCCTCCTGCGGGGAGTGATACCGGTCGAAGCCGATCGCCACTCTCGACGCCCCGGCCACCCTGGCCGCCGCCGGCGGAGCGGACGGCACAACGGGCTTCTGGGCCTCGATCGCGACGCCTGTGACGATCACCGCGGCCGCCAGGGCAACCAGCGGCAGACCGCGGTGGAACATGGTGCTCATGGAACCTCGCTTGTGAAGAAGCGTCGAACAGGACACGACGACCGGCCGGTTCACTGCCTGCTGCCTGCTATCCTGGCGAGCACCACCACCGTCTCGATATGCGCGGTGTGTGGGAACATGTCAACGGGCTGGACGCGCTCGAAATCGTAGCCGGTTCCGGGGACGTACGCCAGATCGCGGGCCAGCGCCTCCGGATTGCACGATACGTAGACGATGCGGGCGGGACGGAGCGTGCGGAGGATCCAGTCCAGCACTCGCGGCGGACAACCCTGTCGTGGAGGGTCGAGAACGACGGCGTCCCACGCGTGCTCGGCCGACCTCTTCACGCCGCGACCCTCGCGCGAGGGCCCGGCACTTCCCAACCGATCCATCGCCGCTTCGACGCGTGAGGCAATCAAGCGGCACGCCTCCTCGGGAATCCTGTTCACCCGAAGTGCCGTTGCAGCGCTGGCCACGGCGTCGCGGTTCTCTTCGACGGCGGTGACCGCCCGCCCCGCCTTCGCGAGCGGCAGTGCGAACAGGCCGACTCCGGCGTACAGGTCGAGGATGCAGCGGAGCCGTGAGTCCGACAGCGCGTCCAGCACTTCGCGGACGAGCACGTCCGCCGCCCGGACGTTGGTCTGGAAGAACGCGGTGGGCGACACGAGGTACGAGACGCCCGCCACCTGTTCCCGCACCCCGGCCAGGCCGAACAGCCGGCGAGTCTCGCGGCCGAAGAGGAACGGGCCCGGCCGATCGTGGACATTCAGGTGAAAGCCGACGCGCGGCGGTCGGGCCCCGGGTTCGGCCGGCGCCACTCGCGCCTCCACGTCCGCGGTGACCCGGCGCAGCGCCTTCACGTTCTCGGTCACGACGAGCGTCGCAAGCAGTTCTCCGGTGCCTTCCGACAGGCGAACGACGACGTGGCGGGCGATGCCGTCCTCGCCGTCGGGCTTGGAACCGCTGATGTGTGCCCGCGCGAGCGCATCGCGAAGCCCGAACGCGAACCGGTTGCCTGCCTCCGCATGGACCGGGCACTCCTGCACGGGGAGGACTGACCGCGACGCGCGAGGATGATGTCCCATCACCAGCGATTGTCCCCGCGCGCCAGGGCCGAATACGAAGTGAACCTTGTCGCGATATCCCCAGGGCGTACCGCCGTCAGGGCTGGGCGTGCCGAGCGTCGGCCGAACCTGAATGTGGTGGTGGAGAAGCAGCTCCTGCACTCTTCTCTGCTTGAGCCGCAGTTGCTCTTCGTACTCGATGTGCTGCCAGGCGCAGCCTCCGCACACCCCGAAATGGCGGCAGGGGGGCGTGACGCGGTGCGGCGAGGCCACGAGGATGCTCGTCACCTCGCCGGACATCGAGCCGTCCCGTGCCCGGTGCAGGCGAACCGCCACTCGCTCGCCCGGAATCGTCGCCGGAATCGCCACGGTCCGGCCGTCGATCGTGGCGAGGCCGTCGCCGTCGGCATTCACGGACGTGACGAGGGGTTGGGTGTCCACGGGCCCGCTAGACTCTCACAAAAGGCCGTCCCATCGTTCCGGCGATCGCACGACGCGGCGAATCGAGGAGAAGCCCTTGGGCTCGATCATGTCAGTCGTCCTATCCCCATCCACCGCGGGGCCGAAGCCTCGCGCTTCCGACCATGCAACCACGGGGCTCGCACAGGGTCGCGGTGGACTCATTTCGTGGTGAATCGCGCCAGGTTGCCGCCGGCCGTGCCGTCGGGCGTCAGGCCCGCGATCGCAAATATGTCGTCCTTGCTCCACCCCTTCCTTGCCAGCTCGAGGTAGAGCGCACGATGAGCCTGCACGGCCGCGGCGGGATCGACGTGCATCGACACGAGCAGGTTTGCGCCGCCGCCGAGCGCCGAGTGTAGTCCTTGCAAGCGTTCCGCGCACGATGACACATGGTCGGCCGCGCACTCCAACGCAAACGCGCCGGCCTTCGCCATCACCTGCCTCGCCATGGCCTCATTGGCCGCCGTCATGCCGCTCACCAGCACGGGTCTGGACGTGGACTCGAGGACATCGGCCAGCAATGCGGCCGTTGGCCGCACGAGATTCGGCGTGATGCCCATCTGCTCCACCGCCTTCATCGCCACCTTCCCGGCGCCGGTCAACCCGCCCTGCACCCATATCCCGTCGTCTCCCTCCAGGTCCAGTCGGGCGACGTCGAGCGCGGCATTCGCAGCATCCAGCAATGCCAGATGGCCGGCGACCGCTGTGGCCTTGACGCCGACGAACACGCGTGCCGGAGACTCGCTCGATCGGCCGGCCGGTTCGACGTCCCGTCCCTTTCTGAACTCGCGAATGGCGTTCACCACGACGGCCTGCAGCTCGCCAGGTGTCCGGGCCGTCAGCGTCCGCCAGCGTTCCGGCGACTGGCCGGCGATGTCGGGCACGACGAAGCGGAGCGCGTCACACGCCTCGCGCCGACCGGGAACTGGCAGCCGTGTCCCGGTCTCGTTTGCGAGATTGAACGCAGCCTGCAGCACGAACTGGCCGACCGTCCCGAGGAGTTCCGGCTGGAGTTTCTGCGGCACATCTGTCGAGTCGTGATAGTCGGGGTGGCCATTGCCGCCGCTCGTGTTCAGCGACACCGAGTCGATCCCGTGGGCAAGGAACGACGCGTAGTCGCTGCCGCCAGGGCCGCTCACCTCGGGCCTGACCGCGCGCGTCACTTCGGGCAACTGGTCGCGCATCATCACCTTGAAGACGATCGGGAAATCGCGCGCCCCGTTCACGTCGACCATGGTGCCCAGGCCCACCATGTCCATGTTGATGTACGCGATCACTCGCTCCATCGTCAGGCCATCGGGCGGCGCGGACGTGAAGCGACGGGACCCGTGATGGCCGTTCTCTTCTCCGCACCACAGGGCGAAGATTACGGTGCGCCGGGGCCGGATGCCGGCGGCGGCGAATATCCGCGCCGTTTCGAGGACGACCGCCGAGCCGGACGCGTTGTCGTCCGCGCCCGGATGCACCAGTCCGCTCCTGAAGCCCAGGTGATCCAGGTGCGCGCCAATCACGACCGCCTGGCCCGCGAGTGCCGGGTCGGTGCCCCCGACCTTCGCCAGCACGTTCCGGGACTGGTTGTTTCCGAACGATTCGCCGTAGAGCGTCACCACGTCGAAGCCCTTGATCCGAACGGGCACGCCCGTTGTCTCGGACCGAACCTTGTTCTGCTGCACGGCGCGGCGCAGGCGATTCATCCGATCGACAAAACCCACCAGCGATTCGTTCTCATCCCTCAGCATCAGGGCGCGCAGGATCC
>DASVIS010000188.1:0-8195 GCA_036381995.1 Vicinamibacterales bacterium
ACCTCGTCGAGGCCAACCGCCTTCAGGTATCGCGTCGACCTCTCGTGTCGTTCGGCCCTCGGAACGCCTTGCAGCCTGAGGCCGTACTCGACGTTTTCGCGCACCGTCAGCCAGCCGAACGACGTGTAGGACTGGAACACCATGCCGCGGTCACGACCCACCGACTCGATCCTCTTCCCCTCCAGCAGGATTTCGCCCGTCGTCGGCCGAAGCAGCCCGGCGACCGCCTTGAGGATTGTGGACTTCCCGCATCCCGACGGCCCGAGGAACACCACGACCTCGCCGATGCCTGGCTTGTCGCCGATCTCGAGCGAGACGTCAGCCACCGCCTCGGTGCGCCGGCCGTCCTGTCCCACGTAGGTGATGCCCAAGTCCTTGATCTGGAGCTTGGGAACGGCCTCGCTCATGCGGCCTTCTCCCTCCACCGGAACAGCAAGGCCGAGCACGCGCGGATCAGGGCGTCGGTCAGGAGGCCGATGCCGCCAATCACCAGCAGGCCGGCAAACGACCACGAGGCTTTCTGGTGAGTACGGGCCAGCTCCACCATGTAGCCGAGGCCGTGCTCCGGGTTCACCGCTTCCGCGAGGATCACGTACGTCCAGGAAATGGCGTTCATCACCCGGAACGAATCGAAAATCTCGGGCAGGGCGGCCGGCAGCAGCACGGTACGCACCGCCTGCCACCGCGAGGCCCCGAGCGTGAGCGCGGTCTGCACGAACTCCTCGGGCACCGCCCGGATTGCCGTGACGACGACCGGCAGCAGGTACACGAAGACGCCGAGGAAGAGGAACGCGATCTTCTGCGATTCGTAGATGCCGAACCACAGGATCAGCAGCGGGATGAACGCCGAAATCGGCATGTACCGCAGCGGCGACATGATCGGCTCGAAGATCCGGTTGACCGGTTCGAACGCGCCCATCAGGACCCCGAGCGGCAGCGCCACCGCCGAGGCGAGCACGAAGGCGATCAGGATGCGCCGGGTCGAGACCCAGATCGCCGTGCCAAGATCGTACTGGATGAACAGCTGCAGCGTCCCCCGCACGACCTCGGTCGGCGAGGGCAGGAAGTCGGGCGGCGCGAGATGGCCGTAAGACACCAGGCACCAGGCCGCGAGCACGACCGTCGGCGCGACGAACCCGAGCGGCAGCGACGCGGCTCGCGGCAGTGGTGTGCGGAGGGCGAACCAGTCGAACATAGCGTGTTATTGCGACACGAGAACCACCTTGATATCCGTCCGCCGATTCAACTGCCGGCCGGTTTCGGTCGTGTTGTCGGCGACCGGGTTGGCCGCGCCATGGCCAATCGTCTGGAAGCGGACGGCCTGGATGTTCGGGAAGTTCTTCAGCACGTAATTCTTCACGGCCAGCGCCCGGCGCTCGGACAGCGTCATGTTCCCTGTTGGCGACCCGGTCGAGTCGGTGTTCCCTTCCACGCGCAAGTAAGTGTTCCCGAACGACGTCATCGTCTCGCCAAGCGCGTCGAGGACGATGAACGAGCCCGGCATGATCTCGTCGGAGCCCGGCGTGAAGTGAATCTGAATCTGCTTGTTGATGATCGCACGGTCCTGCGCGCTCGCGGGGCGGGCGGCCAGCCTGGGCTCTTCGACCTTCTGCCCGGGGTACACCGCGGCCAGCGACGAGATGAACCTCGTGTCCGCCCAGTCCCTGCCCGAGACCGGCCGCGTCACGAGTCCCTTCTTGCGCCAGATCACGAACGCCGTGTCGAACAGCGTCTCGTAGTGGGGCTTGCCCCCGCTGAGGCCGTAGAACTGCGCGTTGTCGGCGTACGGGGTCAGCTTCAGGCCCGACAGCATGCCCGACACCGTGTCGGCGTCCAGCTTGAGCGCGCGGCCGACGAGCGCGTACGAGGAGGCCGGGTCGCGCTTGATCATCTCGATCCCTTCGAACCAGCCCTGCACGAAGTCGCGCACGGTGCCCGGCGCCTCGTCCACCAACTGCTGTCGTGCGACCAGCGTATCGGCGATGATGTTGGTCGCGGCCATCGTCGAGACGAGGACGTGCGCCTCGTCTCCCCGGGCCGTCACCGCCGCAGAGAGGTCGGGCTCCCAGGTCACCGCCGCGTCCACCTGCCTGGCTTTGAACATCGCGGCCGCCGCCGGGGCGTCCTGGGTGAAGACGATGTTCTTCTCGAGCGCCGTCCGGTCGTCAGGCGAGAGACCCGACTGCGCCAGAAGGTACAGCAGCAGGAAGTGCGACGGCGTGAACTGCGTGCACGCGACCTTGCGGCCCTTCAGGTCCTCGATCGACTTGATCGACGCAAGCGAGACGATGCCGTCGCCGCCGCGCGACCAGTCCTGCATCAGGATCGACTTCGCCTGGGTCCCGTTCTCCTCGAGGATCGACGCCTCGCGCGCCCAGTTGTCCACGGTGTCCCACATGATGTCGATGGCGCCCTTGCGGAACGCCGCGAGCTTGGCGGCCGGGTCCTCGAGCAGCACGAACTTCACATCGAGACCGTACTTCTTCTTGTAGTTCGACGCGGCATTCGGATCCATGCCGCCGTTGAACACGACGCCGGGCGCGTGCCCGGCCCACGTATTGATTCCGACGACGAGCGTCCGCGCGATCTTGCCCCCAGAAGAGAGGCTCGTCGCGGTGACGCCGGTCGAACCGAAGCCCCGCTCCGGATCGGGCGGCGCGTTCTTCAGCGCGTCGAAGTCGTTCACGCCCGGTTTGTCGGCCACCTGCGTGGCCGGCTTGTCACCGACCGCCCACTTGCTGAGGTCCGCGCCCCTGTAGTACCAGAAGGCATACCCGAGCACGGCCACGACGACCACGGTGATGAACAACTTGGCGAAAGGAGTGAGTTTCATAGCGTCTTCGTCCCCTGCGCGGCCTGCGCCGCCGCCCGCTTCGCCTTCAGTTCAGCCAGTTGCTGCTTGGCCTGGACCTCGCCCACCTGCGAGCGGACGGCCTGCAGCTTCGCGTCGAGCGACGATTCCGAGAGTTCCTTGCCAAGATTCGCCTCGGCGATCGTGTTCTTGATGTGCTCGCGCACGTTTTCGAGCGCCTTCACCTCGGCATCCACCGACAGGCCGTCCAGTTGCCCCTGGATCTTGATGCGCGCCTGCGCCGACTGCATCTTGGCGAGCATGGATTCGCGCTCGGACTGCAGCTTGCGGATCTCGGCCTGCACGCTCATCAGCGACGACTTGGCGGAATCCGCGTCGCGCTGTGCGGTCTCCATCTCCGTCTTCAGATCCGCGATCTCCACCGTCAACTGGTTCTTCTTCTGCAGGAGGATCAGCGCGACATCATCCTGGCTGGTGTCCATCGCGACGCCCAGTTCGGCCTCGGTCTGCGTCAGTTCCCCGGTCGCCCTCCGGAACCGCTCGCTGGTGTCCTCGCGCCGCCGGATGATGGCGGCGGTTGCGGCCTTCAGCTTGGAGTACTTCTCCACCATCGAGTTGATGGCGTTCTCGTAGGCGATCTCCGGGTGCTCTTTCTCCACGTCGGAGATCCAGATCGAGAGAAACCCCTTCCACAGGTTTCCGAGGCGCTTGAAGAATCCAACTTCTGCCACGTCAGCCCCCTTCGAGAATCGCGAACCGATTGCCACGTACTACGGAACTCGTTGCGGCGGGTTCCAGGGTGGCGCTTCGTCACGCGCCGGCGGCCGGCGCCGACGGGTCGTGCAGCCGGGGCGACGCCTGGACCACCCGCGCCACCGCCTCCTGGCCGAAGAACTCGAGCACCTTCTGGATGTCGAGTTTCCTGGCGTTGCAGGCCCCCGCAATCGTCTGCTGCTGCTGGAGTTGCTGCTCCATCCTGGTCTTCAGCTTTCGGACCTCGTCCTCGAACTGCGCGATCCGCCGATTCGATTCCTCGAGAACCTGCTGCGTGTCAACGGCGTTCTTCCGGATGTAGCCCTCGAGCGCCTGGATCTCGGCAACGCCCGTCTCGATGATGTTCTCGATGGGCACGCCAAACGCCTTGAGCGACGCTTCGACGATTTGCTTCTTCACGGCGACCGGCGTTTCGGCAGGCAGGGAGTCGAGCAACTGCCGGGCCTTGCCGACGCGCTCGCGCTCCGGTGCGTCGATACCGGCCGCGTCGAACACTTCGTCGAACGCGACCTGGCCGTCGGTCGGCGCCGGGGGTTCCTGCTGGAAGAACGCGGGAGACGGCTGCGCGGCGGCGATCAGCGCCGCGTAGGCATCCGGCGTCGGGGAGGCCGCATCCTCGGATAACGCCTGGGCGCCGTCCTGGACGATGAACCAGCCGAGCACGGTCGAACCCCAGGACTTCTTCTCGGTCATGACAGGCCTCGCGCCGGGAGCGGAAAAAGGGGACCGGATGTCGCCGGAATCATAACACGCAGCTCAGAACACCTCGCGCTCGTCGAGCACCATTTCGACCTTGAACCACCATCGCGGCTGGTACGTCACGAACACGGGCACTTCGGCCATCCGCCCGTCGATGCCGAAGATGACCGTGAAGCTCTCAACCCACGATTCCCCCCGTGCCCGCACGTCGAAATCGGATTTCAGCAGCTTCGGATAGGCCACACCCCCGTAGGTGACGTTGGTCTCGATCGCGGACGAGGCGCGGGTGACGTCGTACTGCTTCTCGTAGTAGGCGTAGGCCACGCTCTTCTTCCCGGGCGCCTTGCCCGTGCGCTTCACGCTCTCCACCGCGTCGTGCAGCAGTTCGGCGATCCCGGTGACCAGACCGATCCGCCCGCCGGGCGGCACGGGCGTCGTGCGGACTTTCGGGGGAGCCGGTTCTTTCGAGAGGACCTCGATCAGCGGGCCGAGCTCGCGGTACGAGTAGTCCCGTGGCAGGGTGGCGATCGTGACGTTCGCGACCGATTTGGCCTGGTCCACCGTCGCCTGAATCATCTTGAACACGACGCCGCCCCTCGCCTCGCCCGCCACGTGCGACTTGGCCTCGTCCAGCGACTCCTCGTTGCTCTGCTTCATGACCCCGACAACCGTGGCTCCCCCGGGGTGGGCCTCCTCGAGGATGAAGCCCCAGCGATTGACGTGCCGTGGGGCTCGCGCCGGATCCGATCCAATCAGCAGGTCGTAGCCGCGGGCGTCCTGGTCTCCCCGCCGCCAGCGGATCCGGGCCCCGCCAACGTTGTCCCTGCCGATCCAGAAGAGGACCAGAGGTCGAATCTTCGCGGCGATCCGGTACCGGTGTTCGGCGACAACCGGGAGGGTGCCCCGTGACGGGGACGGGGCCTGTGGGACCGACTGCAGCACGGAACGCGGCGCGGGGAAAGTCGAACCCTCGCCGCGGGGGACGGCCATCGCAACGGCGACCAGGCAGGCGCCCGCCAGGACGCTCCCGGCGGCGACGCGCGCTGGCGATCGGCTGCCATTCATGAGCGCCGATTATACTCGACGCGCGCGAGAACGGCCTGCCGGGACCGACACCCGGCGGCCGTGTCGGAATCACGAGTGAGAACTACGCGGGCAGGCGCTTCGGGGGTCGGTCTTCAGCCTGCAGGCCGCTAGATCGCAATCCCCGGGCACGAAAAGCCCGTGCAGAGATCGCGCACTTCACCGGCGATCTTGTCGAGTTCGGCTTCGTTGGTCACGTTCTCGGCCACGCGGTTGAACCAGGAGGCGACCTTCGCCATCTCCGGTTCCTTCATGCCGCGCGACGTGCAGGCCGGTGTGCCGAGGCGGAGGCCGCTCGGGTCGAACGGCTTGCGCGGGTCGCCGGGCACGGTGTTGTAGTTGCACTCGAGGCCGGCGCGGTCCAGCGCCTTCGCGTAGGCCTTGCCGGTCATCCCGCGAGGCGTCACGTCCATCAGGATCAGGTGGGTGTCGGTGCCGCCCGACACCAGTTTGAATCCGTAGCCAGCCAGGCCCTCGGCGAGCGCCCTCGCGTTCTTCACGATCTGATGCGCGTACGTCTTGAACGCGTCGGTCGCCGCCTCGTGCAGCGCGACGGCGATGCCGGCGGTGGTGTGATTGTGCGGCCCGCCCTGGAGACCCGGGAACACGGCTTTGTCGATCGCCTTGGCCATCTCCGCCTTGCACAGGAGCATCGCCCCGCGCGGCCCGCGCAGCGACTTGTGCGTGGTCGTCGAGACCACGTGCGCGTGCGGGATCGGGGTGGGGTGCGCGCCGCCAGCCACCAGGCCCGCGATGTGCGCCATGTCCACCAGCAGGTGGGCGCCCACCTCGTCTGCAATCGCCCGCATCGCCGGGAAGTCGATGATGCGCGGATACGCGGTCGCGCCGGCGATGATCAGCTTCGGCCGTTCCTTGACCGCCAGCTCGCGCACCTGCCCGTAGTCGATCAGCCCCGTGTCGAGCTGCACACCGTACTGCACGCTGTGGAAGTACGAACCGGTGATCGACACGGGCCAGCCGTGGGTCAGGTGGCCGCCGTGCGGCAGCGCCATGCCCATCACCGTGTCTCCAGGCTTGAGCAGCGCGAAGTAGACCGCGAGGTTGGCCGGCGATCCCGAGTACGGCTGCACGTTGGCGTGGTCGGCGCCGAAGAGCGCTTTCGCCCGCGCGATGGCGAGCTGCTCGAGCGGATCGACGCACTGCTGCCCCTCGTAGTACCGCTTGCCTGCGTAGCCCTCGGAGTACTTGTTGGTGAAGATGCTGCCGGTGGCCTGGAGCACGGCCCGCGACGCGTAGTTCTCAGACGGGATGAGTCGAATCTTGTCGAACTCCCGACGCTCTTCGGCAGCGACGAGCGCGGCAACTTCCGGATCGGCCTGGGCCAGTTGCGGATCGAACATGGATGCCTTCCTTGCGGCCGGTCGCCGCCCGATTCCCGATGCATGGCCGGCCCGCGCACGGGCCCAGCCATGGTTATCATCGATCATCGGACGCCGATCGGCAAATGGTCCGCCGGGTTGGGCGCCAGCGCGGGGCACCCGTGAGGATGCCCCCCGTGAGGCGTCTAGTTCAACAGCGCCAGCAGCGCGTCCAGGCTCTTCTTTGCGTCGCCGAACAGCATCCGCGTGTTCTCCTTGTAGAACAGCGGGTTCTCGACGCCGGCGTATCCCGCCGCCATGCTGCGCTTCAGGACAACCGTCGTCCTGGCCTTCCAGGTCTCCAGGACCGGCATCCCGTAGATCGGGCTGCCCGGATCCTCCAGCGCGCCGGGATTGACGATGTCGTTGGCGCCAATCACCAGCGCCACGTCGGTGTGGGAGAAGTCCCCGTTGATCTCGTCCATCTCGAACACGATGTCGTACGGCACGTTGGCCTCGGCGAGCAGCACGTTCATGTGCCCGGGGAGCCGGCCCGCCACCGGGTGGATCGCGAAGCGCACCTTGATGCCGCGGGCCCGAAGCTTGTCCGAGATCTCCTTGATCGGATGCTGGGCCCTGGCCACGGCCATGCCGTAGCCGGGGATCACGATCACTTCCTTGGCGTCCTCGAGCATGCCGGCGACCTCCTCGACCGTGGTCGCGACGACCTCGCCGGCCTCCGCGGTGGACGCGGCCATCTTGCCTTCGTGGGCGCCGAAGCCGCCGAAGACGACGTTCATCAGCGAACGGTTCATCGCCGTGCACATGATGTAGCTCAGGATCGCGCCGCTCGACCCGACGAGCGCACCGGTGATGATCAGCAGGTCGTTCTCGAGCAGGAATCCGGTTGCCGCGGCCGCCCATCCCGAGTAGCTGTTGAGCAGCGACACGACCACCGGCATGTCCGCGCCGCCGATGCTCATGACGAGGTGCCAGCCGAGCACGAAGGCCACGAGCGTCATCGCCAGCAGCCACGGCATCCCCTGCGACAGCATCGCCGCCTTGTCGCCTTCCACGCCGAAGAACAGGTACCCCAGAACCACCGTGCCCACGACCAGCAGGATGTTCAGGACGTGCCGGCCCGGAAGCAGCAGCGGCCTGCTGCGGATGATCGCCTGGAGCTTCCCGAACGCCACGAGCGACCCGGTGAAGGTCACCGCACCGATGAAGACACCAAGGAACACCTCCACGAGGTGGACCGTACGCGCCGCGTGGTCGACGATCCCGCCCGTTTCCACGTAGCTGTTGATGCCCACCAGGACCGCCGCCAGGCCGACGAAGCTGTGGAAGCCGGCGACCAGCTGGGGCATCGCCGTCATGGCGATCCGGGCCGCGACCACGGCACCGATGGCTCCGCCGGCGAGCACGGCGGCCACCAGAAGGCCGTAGGCGTTCGACGTGATACGGCTGTCGAAGAAGGTCGCCACGACCGCGATCGCCATGCCGAC
>DASVIS010000189.1:0-17056 GCA_036381995.1 Vicinamibacterales bacterium
CCAGTTGGACCGGGAAGGAGGCGCATCATGACTGACACCACGATGGATCGCGGCGTCGACATGCGGTCCTGGATCACCGAGAAGATCTTCATGGGGATGTCGTTCGGCGACTACCTGAAGTCCATGCTGACTCCCGGTAACGCGATCTTTGCCCTGATCCTCATCGTCGGCGTCCCGATCGTGATCTATCGGTTCGCCTTCGGCATCGGCGCATCGAGCCACCTCACGCAGGTCAATCCGTGGGGGCTCTGGATCGGCCTCGACGTGATGAGCGGCGTCGCCCTCGCGGCCGGCGGCTTCACGCTGGCGACGGCCGTCTACGTGTTCGGCCTCGAGGAGTACCACCCGATTGTCCGTCCGGCGGTGCTCACCGGGTTTCTTGGCTACCTGTTCGTGGTCATCGGCCTGTGTGTGGACCTTGGCCGCCCGTGGAAATTGCCGGTCCCGATGGTCTACTCGTTCGGCACGGGCTCGGTGATGTTCGAGGTCGGCTGGTGCGTGTGTCTTTACCTGATCGTGCTCGCGCTGGAATTCAGCCCGGCCGCCTTCGAGTGGCTCGGCCTGAAGAAGGCGCGCGCGTGGGCCGTCCGCATGACGCTCGGCCTGACCATCCTGGGCCTCTGCCTCTCGACGCTCCACCAGTCGTCGCTCGGCGCGCTGTTCCTGATGATGCCGCATCGAGTGCATCCGCTGTGGTACTCGGGCTACGTGCCGATCTTCTTCTTCGTGTCCGCCATCATCGCGGGCATGGGCATGGTCATCGTCGAGAGCGGGTTGTCGCACCGGGTGTTCAAGTCCCAGATCGACCCGAACGACCACGGCAAGGCCGACGCGCTGACGCTCGGCCTGGCGCGAGGCGTGGCAATCGTGTTGTTCGCCTACTTCTTCCTGAAGCTCCAGGGCCTCGTGGACAGCGGCCGGTTCGACCTTCTGCCCACGCCGTATGGCTACTGGTTCCTGTTCGAGATGCTCGGGTTCGTCCTCGCGCCGTGCTTTCTCTTCGCGATCGCCGTTCGCCGGCAGAATGCGACGATGGCGCGCTGGGTGGCCGGCTGGACGGTGCTCGGGGTGGTCGTCAACCGGCTGAACCTCTCGGTGATTGCGTTCAACTACAATGCCTCCGAGCGGTACGTGCCGGGCTTCATGGAAATCATGATATCGGTCACGATCATCACGATCGGGGTCATGACGTTTCGCTGGATCGTCAATCGGATGCCGGTGCTCCACGAGCACCCGGACTTTCCACAGGCGCACTAGGGTGGAGGCATAGTTCGATGGGTCACGATCTCATCACCATCTACTGGATCAAGGCGCTCGAGTACGTGCTCGCGCTGTCGTATCTGCCGTTGTTCCTGCTGTTCTGGAAGTTCGCGAGCCCGAAGCGCGGGGCGACGGTCGCGGTGCGCGCGGCGGTGCCTGGATGGGCCGATCAACTGGCCGGCTACTTCCAGGTGCCCGCCAATCTCTTCTTCCATCCCGGCCACACCTGGGTGCGCCTCGATGGAGGCGACACCGTGACGGTAGGCATCAGCGATTTTGCGCAGAGGCTGGTCGGACCGCTGGGGCGCGTCCAGCTGCCTGCGATTGGCACGTCACTCGTGCAGGGGGAGCCGGCGATCACGCTGGATGCCAATGGCGCGGCGGTCCCGATGCTGGCGCCGGTGGACGGCCAGGTCGTCGCCGTCAACGCCAGGCTGGCGGGCTCGTCGGATCTCGTCAAGGACTCTCCGTACGGAGACGGCTGGTTGCTGAAGGTCAAGAGCACGAGGCTGGCTGGCAATCTGAAGAACCTCCTCTCGGGCTCACTCGCTCGCCGATGGATGGACACGGTGTGCGAGAGTCTGGGCGTCGAGATGGCGCCGATGGAGCTCGGCAAGGTGTACCTCGACGGTGGCCATCTCGTGGACGGCCTGGCGCGGAGCCTGTCGCCGACTGAGTGGGATCGGGTGGCGCGGCGATTCTTCCTGACGGAGGACGGAGGACGCCATGCGTAATCCTCCGCTGTGGGTTCCGATCCTTGCGTTGACGATTGCCGTCCTCGTCTCTGGCGTCGCCGCTGCGCAGAATCTGCCAAAGCTCCCGGCCGACATTGCGCTGGCGCAATCGGGGGACAGCCCGGGCAAGGTGACGTTCAGCCACGCCAATCACGTGAGCTTCCAGGCGAAGCCGGATTGCACCGTGTGCCATCCCAGGCTTGCGCCGATCATGAAGGCGGCCAAGGGCGTGAAGCGCGCGCCGATCACGCATGCGGCGATGCTGAAGGGGCAGGCATGCGGAGCCTGCCACGGAAGAGACGCGCACAACTTCGACGATTGCACGACCTGTCACAAGTAAGCGCCTTCGCAGGAGAGGGAGTGAGCCATGCAAGCCGTTCTCGAGACGCTCCAGAACATCGGCATCTTCATCGTGTTCCTCGCCGCGCGGTTCGCGGTGCTGCTCGTGGTGCTGGCAGTCCTCACCGTCATTTTCCTCGCCGGCCTCGCGGTGGTCCGCCTGATCGAGCGGGTCCGGCGCCACGCGCTGGGCCTCACGCGCGTCGACGGTTTGATGTGGCGGACCGGAGTGTACTTCTCGCCCGGACACTCCTGGCTGCAGCCGGCTGACGGGAGCACGCTTCGCGTCGGCCTCGACGACCTCGCGCAGCACGTACTTGCACGCATCTGCGAAGTGATACTGCCGGAACCAGGGCGGCTGGTCCGAGTCGGCGAGCCGGCGGCGGTCATCCAGTGCGGGAAGCGACGCGCGGCAATTCCGGCGCCCGTCACCGGACGCGTCGTGGCCATCAACCGGCGCGTCGTGACGAACCCCGCAAGGGTGCACAACGATCCGTACGCGGGCGGCTGGCTCTACACGGTGCAGCCCGAGGATGCCACGTATACGCGACTGCCCTATGGCGTCGAGTCGCGGGCGTGGTTCTCGCGCGAGGCCGTCCGTCTGTCGCAGTTCTTCGAGCACCAACTCGGGATGGCGGCGGCCGACGGCGGCGAACTCATCGCGCCGGGGCCGTCCCTGCTGACCTCATCGCAGTGGGATGAAATGACGCAGAGCTTCCTGCAGGCGCCCAGGTAGTCGAGTCGCGGCTCGCCTCTCCCGACCGGGCAGGGGTGCACGATGCTTGCGCCCCTGCTGGGTCTCTCCCCTTCCCTCCTTCGGTGCCCCGCGTCCTGCGTTCCGTCACGCAGACTCGCCCCGACCTGTCGCCTCCCCGCCCTCTCGCCCCGCAGCCAGTCGGTGGACCAGGTCGCATGCCAGCGGCCGTGCTGCGTTGCACACGATCGCCGGTGGCGCGCGTTTGCACGCAACGTGGTGCAGACCACTTGCACCCTGAATGGTTCCGCCGGACCATCGCTCGACGCCGAACCAACACAGGAGGTGCTATGGCGAAGAAGGCACTACTCGTCGGTCTCAACCACTACCCGGATCCGGAGAACACCCTGAGAGGCTGCATCAACGACGTCCGGCAGGTCGGCGACCTTCTCCACTCCCACTTCGGGTTCGGAGCCGACGGTGCCCTTCGGCTGCTGACCGACGCGCGAGCGACGACCGGCGCGATCGTCAACCGACTCCACTGGCTGCTCGATGGTGCCGCGGCCGGCGACGTCCTGGTCTTCCACTATTCGGGTCACGGCTCTCAGGTGCGCGATCGCCATGGAGACGAGCTCGACGATGGACTCGACGAGATCATCTGTCCGTACGACCTGGATTGGGATGACCCGTTCACCGATGACGACCTGTACGCCATCGTGAAGGATCTGCCGGCGGGTGTGAACCTGACGATCATTCTCGACTGCTGCCATTCGGGCACGGGCCTTCGCGAGCTGGTGGGGAGCGGGCGCCCCTACCGGAGCCGCTGCCTCTGTCCTCCTCTCGATATCGCGCATCGACGTCGGGTCGAACTCGCCGTCCGACGCTTCGGCGCCCGCGCCGCCGGGCGTGGGGCCATCCTGATTGCCGGGTGCCGATCGGACCAGGTCTCCGCGGATGCGTACATCGATGGCGACTACCATGGCGCCCTGACCTATTTCCTGTGCAAGGCTCTCGAAGAGATGGGATACGCGGGCAGCTATCGGGATGTCATCGGGCGGGTGCGGGTTCTGCTGCGGGACAGCCAGTTCGAGCAGGTGCCGCAGCTCGAAGGTCCCGCCTCGCTCTTGCGGAACGGCGTGCTCGCGCCTCATCTGGAGCTGGTGGCGGGCTGATCTGGCGACGCGGCTGCCAACGGCAATGCCACGGCGCGCCTACCTGGACTCTTCGCGCGCACCGTTGTCGGCGGTCCCGTGAAGGTCGAGCACGCCGGGCCCGGCCTCAGCGTGACGGACTGCCAAACCGCGTTCGAAGGTGCGTGTACCCGCGGCGGGACCTCACGATCTGCTGCGGGTCCCCGGTCCTGACGCGGATGCTGTGATACTGGCCATCCGGCGGGCGGCCGGGCGCGTACGCCAGCGTGTACTGGTGGTTCAGCTCGTTGGCGATTCGCTCCGCGGCGCCACTGAGCTCCGAGCTGTCGTGGATCACCTCGGTGTATCCGCCGGACTGGCTGGAGATCTCGTTCAGCGCCTCGGGCGAGAAGCCATGGTTGATTGCGGGCCCGGCCGGGGCATCGATGGCGATCCCGTACACGAATGCGTCGGTCTGATTCAGGCGTCGAAGCGCGTCCTGGAGCTTTGCGTCGCTCGCGTTATCGGCCCCATCGGAGATCACAACGAGACCGCAGCGCTGATGCCGCCGCTTGTCGAACATCGACGCAGCCTTGATGATCGCGTCGTAGATCGCGGTGCCGCCGGATGGTGTGACGCTGTCAATGCGTCCTGCCAGGGCGCGCGGCCGTGTCCATGGCACCTTGATGAGCGGAGCGTGGTTGAACACCATCAGGAACGCTTCGTCGCCCTCGTCGAGCAGCCCGAGCACGAACCGATCGATGGCGCGGCGCGCCTCGGCAATCCGGACGCCGTACATGCTGTCGCTCACGTCCACCGCGAGGCCGAGACTCACCGGGACCCGTTCGCCGGAGAACTGCACGATCCGCTGCTCCACTCCGTCTTCGAACAGATGGAAATCTTCAGGGCCGAGTCCTGGCACCAGTCGCCCCTCGTGGTCGTGGACGGTGGCCTGGACGACAACCAGGTCCACGCCCGATCGGTACGTCTGTCCGAACACCGTCGGCTGAACCCGGCTCAGCAGCAGGATGACGGCGCCAGCGATGAGGACAGACAGCCACCCGGGTCGCACGATGTCAGTGTAATCCGAGCGCGCGTTCAGTGTCGCGACAACTGATCGACCGCCTGGCGCGCCAGCGCATGCTGCGGGTTGCGAAGCAGGACAGCCTGGAACTCCCGAAGGGCCTCGTCGAGCCGGCCGGTCTTCGCAAGAGCGAGACCGAGATTGACGCGCGCCGTTTCAAAATCGGGCCTCTGCTGAACGGCCGCCGCAAACTGGACAAGCGCCTCGTCGAGCCGCGCCTGCTGGGCCAGCAGCACACCTAGGTTGTTGTGCACCTCGGGGAGCTCCGGATTGAGGCGCACGGCCTCCGCGTACTCGGCGATTGCCTCGTCGACTCTCCCCTGCCGGGACAGCAGCAGCCCGAGTTCGCTCCGTGCCTCGGCCATGTCGGGTTTTGCGCGAACGGCCTCCATGAAATGGCTCAGCGCCTCATCGGACCGTCCCAACTTCATCAGGACCAGGCCGAGATTGTGCTGCGCGTCTGCCGACGTCGGGCGGAGCCGGATCGCCTCCTGATAGTGACCCAGGGCTTCGCCGAACCGCCCCTGATCCCTGAGGACCTGCCCCAGGGCCACGTGGGCCTGGAAGTTGTCCAAGCCGAGCGCGCCTTCGACCGCCCGGGTCCACAATGTGACGCTATCCCGCCAGTAGCCCAACTGGCTTCGCGCCTGCACGCCGCTCGCAGCAACGACCACGAGCGCCGCCACGGTCACCGCCGTCCGGGCCGAGCGAGACCGTCCGGCAAGGTCCCACACTCCCCACGCCCCCATGAGAAAGACTCCGATCAGGGGAACATACGTGAAGCGATCGGCCCTGGCTTGCAGCCCCACCTGGACGAGGCCGATCACGGGCATCATGGTCCCCAGATACCAGAACCATCCGACGAGGAGATACGGATGGCGCCGTGCGGCGCGAATGACGAGGACAGTAACCAGGGCGAGGACGAGAAGCGCGCCCACCACGGTCCACGCAGGAATCGACGGAGGGAGCGGATAGAAAACCGCCAGCCCGGACGGCCAGAACATCTGTCCGAGGTAGGCGACGTACGACACCGCCCCATTCTGGAGCCGCATCCCCAGGGGAAGCGCGTCAAACGTGGTTGCGGCCCCGCCGCCCTCCTGCGCCAGGAACGCGATGACGCTCGCGGCGATGGTCACGAGGAACAGCGGCAGCTTCTCGACCACGAGCGGCTTCCACTGCGACCAGAGGGCACCCCGCGAAAGCGTCGCCCGGTTCAGCGGCCAGACATCCAGCAACAGCAGGACGAACGGCAGGGTCACCAGCATCGGCTTGGCCATCAAGCCGAGAGCCATGCACGTGACGACGCACGCGTAGCGGCGCCATCCCGGTTTCCGGACATACCAGACGTATGCCCACATCGTGAGCATCCAGAACAGCGTGCTCAGGACATCCTTGCGCTCGGTGATCCAGGCCACCGACTCCACGTGCAGCGGGTGGACGGCGAAGAGCGCGGCCACGAATGCGCTCCGACCCAGTGAACCGGTCGTCCGCCGAAGGAGGCCAAAGAGCAGCAGCGTGTTCGTGATGTGGAGGATCAGGTTGGTGACATGGTGACCGCCGGCGTTTACGCCCCCGAAGACCTCCACATCCGCCATGTAGGACACCCACGTGAGAGGGAGCCAGTAGGCGGCATGCACGCTCGTGAAGGCCCAGGAGACGCCCTCCCACGTGAGACCGGCGGCAACGTGCGGGTTCTCCCGGACGTAGACGGGATCGTCAATCTCGACGAAGTCGAAATGGCGGACCGGGGCATAGACGAGGAGGGTCACGCCCACCAGGGCCACAACGAGTCCCAGCGTCCACCAGGAGGGCGTGCGCGTGCGGCTGGCGTCAGGCGTCTGCACGGCTGTCGCCGGTTTCCTCGATTTCTTCATCGACCGTTCACCGGATCGGCCAACGAGGCGGGATCCATCCTCAGCGTCAGCCGCGCGGCCCGCGGGATCTTACCATGCCTGACTGTCCGCTCCCCTTTTGGCCGCCGGCCGCCCGCAGCGTTCGCCCTGCGGTATGATCATGCGTTGTGTGGTTTCTCCTGGCGTGCTGCCTGTCGGTGCCAATTGCCACTTCGCCGCCGGCCGACGTGCCCGCAGTCCAAGTTCCGGTCCGCGCCGCAGCGCCTGCTGCCGACCCGGCACAGCCTGAGAGTGGCCTGAAAGCGGTTGCGCGCGATCTCGGCCACGACTTTACGCACCTGCCATCGATCCAGAACCTGGAACTGGCCGGGATCGGCGGCGGCCTTGCCCTGTCTGTTTACCCCATCGATTCCGACGTGAACCGGCATCTCGTGGCCCGCGGATGGGTGCACGACGCGTTCCAGCCTGGCAAGACGATCGGGAACGGTGCGTTCGAGGCGGGTGGCGCGCTCGCGGTCTACGCGCTCGGGCGTGCCACCGGCCACTGGCGGCTCGCGCGCCTCGGGGGAGAACTGCTGCGCGCGCAGGTCGTGAACGGCGCGCTCACCGAGGGGCTGAAGTACACGGTGCGCCGGGAACGGCCCGATAGTCACAGCCGTGACTCGTTTCCGTCCGGCCACACGTCGGCGACGTTCGCCTCGGCGACGGTTCTTGCGCGAGAACTCGGGTGGAAGCGGGCGGTCCCGGCCTTCGTCGTAGCGTCTTATGTGGCCGCATCGCGGCTCCACGAGAATGTCCACTACCTGAGCGACGTGGTGTTTGGGGCCACCGTTGGCACGATTGCCGGCCGCACCGTGACGCGGCGCGGCAACTCGGCGTACGTGATATCGCCGGTGCGCGTGCCTGGCGGGTTCGCCGTGGTCATCGTCAGGGAACAGGGCGCCAGGCATTGAGGCGGTCGGGGTATCGGCCTCGATCCGGGCCTTTCGTCGGCTCCGTCTCCTGCCGGGTCTCACCAGACGAGACCGAGCGGCGCGACATCGGCGCCGGGCTCGTGGCGTTCCGACGGGCGCAGGCCGTCGGCACGGCGGAATCCCGCCTGCAAGCCTCGCCGGATTTCTTCGGACATCTTGTTCAGCTTGACGTCGTTGCGGAAGCCCACCGCCTGCGCCGCGCCGACGACGAGGCCATACGCGACGCGGTTCGGCAGGCCGAGCTGGCGGGCGAGGTCGAGGATGATCGCGCTCTCGGCGTCCATTAGCGCCCCGTCGGCCAGGGCAATGTCGGTGAGGCGCGACAGGACGAAGTTCTTCGCGTTCGCGTCCCCTTCTACGTTCAGGACCGCGATGGCCTCGGGCAGGCGGGCTGCGGCCTCGACCGGATCGGTCACGATCTCGGCGTCCGGCTCGTCGGTGAAGAAGCGGTGCAGGATCTGGATCAGGATCTTCACTTCGTCGTCGTTGATCTCCGAGTCGGCGCCGAGCAGGAGCGCCCCGCCGAGGGCGACGACCTGCATCATGGCGCGATCGACCTTGTGATAGGGGTAGCGGCGCGTGAGGTGGATCATCTCGTCGACCGCGTCTTCGAGTTCCGCGTCCTCGAGACACGGCGGTTCCACGCGGAGGCCATTGCGCCCGGCCTTCGCGGAACGCGAGAACAGCTCGAGCGCCTTGAGGCGAATGGGCAGCAGCGGGTGCGAAGCGAACGCCTCATCCATCAGCTCGGGGTGGCCTTTGATCTCGTCCACCTGGCTGACCAGGGCCTCGATGTCGAGGTTCAGGTTCTTCTCGCTGAGGCCAAAGGTCGCCTTCAACAGCGCGGTCGCTGACGACCGGAAGTCGCCGGCGGCAAGCAGGCCGGCCCGGTCGGAGCTGATCTCCGCTTTCTTGCGCCAGCGCAGGAACAGGCTTTCGCCGAAGGCCGGCAGCACCGTGATGGCCGGGTTGTCCTTGCTCATGGAGACCAGGCCGTCCAGGCGGTTGTTGCCGCAGAGTATGTGCCCGAGTTCATGGCCGAGGATGAACCGAAGCTCTAGATCCTCGAGGCGCTCGAGCGCGCTGGACGTCACGCCGATCAGCGAGTACGCGCGCGCCTCGCGCAGGTCGATCGTCGCGAAGGCATTCACCTCCGCGGCCGGAAGGCAGAAGACTTCCGCCTGCGCCTCGGTGCCGAAGCAGGTGCAGACCTCGAAGAACAGCCTGTAGATCCGCGGCGAGATCCGCTGGCTCAAGCGGATACCGTGCTTGATTAACTTTTCACGGATTCCGCGATCCGCCTGCCGGCGATTCTCCTCGAACGTGTTGAGGTAGTCGTGGAGGCGGTACGTGCGCGTCAGCTCTTCGACGTCCAGCGCGTCGCCGCGATAACGGACATCGTCCCAGCGGACACCCGCCACGGTCGTCCTCCTTCCGGATGGCCGAATGATCCTACACCCACCCGGCAGCAAGCCAAACCCGTGAGTGACGACGCGGCGCTGAACCCGCTTCGCTAGACCGGCACTTGCATGCACCGGTTCATCGCCGGCCTGACCTCCTCGAAGACGGCCATCATCGCCTCGACGAGATCGAGGCCGCTCATCGCCTTGACATCGTCCTCGGTGAGCGGAAAGTACACCTGCACGCCGCACCACTCTGTCGCCGACGCCTGCTCGAGAAGCGCCCGCAGGCTCAGGGCGCCTGGAAGTCCGCGCGCGCTCGCCCTGTGCGTTTTGCCCCGTGATACCGCCCCGCCGAAGACGCTTGGGTCCGACCAACTGCCCACCCGCACCTCGAACTGCTCTTCGCCCGCGAGCCGCTTGAATTCCCGGTACAACTCGCCACGAGGCGTGAGGCCGGCCACGAGCCGGTGCCAGTCCCAATCAGAGCAGAGTCGAAACCGGCGCTCGTCTGGGGTCGCCCGGACGTAGCCCCGCTCGACCTGCATGCCGCACGTGAACCGCCGATCGTCGGTGTCCATCGAAACGAAGAACTTCGAGCAGCCGAAACTGACGCCGCTCGACTGCGGCTTGGCGGTCCGGTTGGCGCGGTTCAGGAAGCCAATCCACTGCCAGTGCACGCCCCGGCCCCAGCGCTCGGTCACGAACTCCTGGCGGTACCGGGCTTCGAGCGCGCTCTTGAGGATCCGGGTGATCCGCTCGTGCGGCTCGAGATTCCCCACGCGGATGCCGCGCGAGAAGTCCAGGAACTCGGGGCGGAAACCAATGGCCGTCTTCGCCCAGGGCCACGTGGTCGGGTCGGCACGGATGACAGACATGACGTACGAGTACCCGATCGCGGCGTCCGGCACAAGAGCTATGACCGTGGCAACCGGTCGTTCGCGTCGTAGTGGATTGTCGACCGAATACAGGTGGATCGACGCAGGGAGCGGATCGGGAATCGCAGGACGAGTGTATCCGAGCAGCAGTTGCTGCGGTCGCTGCTCGAGCACAGCCGGTTTCACTTTCTTTCACGGCGCGAGGAACTTGAAACCCTGGGAACCGCAAGATCCGTGTGGGTTCGAGCCCCATTCCCGGCACCAGCATCCCTCCCGAAAACTCGGCCGGCCTCGCAAACGCGTCGAACCGCTGCGGGCAGTTCTCGGACTATCCCGCGAATCGATAGTCGCTCAACCTTCACGTGTGGTGACGCCGCCCCGACCTCCATTGACAGGCATGAACCGTTCGGCTACTAGTTACCGATGCCTCAGCGTCTCGCGCCGTGTGCCTCCAAACGCGCCGCCGTCGAACGAACCCCGGATGCCGGTGCTCGCACGCCGACGCAAGCCGCTGGCCTGGGCACGAGCGGTCGCCGATCACCGTCGTTCGACAGAACGCTCAGTGCCGTAGAGCTTGTGACGCTGGTGGGGCTGCAGTTCGCTGTTGTGTGGCTGGGCCTTTGGCTGCTCACGCTGCCGGGTTTCATGCCCGCCGCACGCGTCGTGTTCAGCACGGAGATCATCTACCTGGTCTACCTTTCACCGGTGTGGCTGCACCGGGACCCGCTGCCGGATCGGGGGCTGGGAACCTGGCGGACTTTCTTTGTAAGGACCGACAACCTGGGCGCCGCCGCGCGAGGTTTCGGCTGGCTGGCACTCGCCGGGACCGCCGCGATTCTGATGCTGGCCGCGATATGGAAACCGGGCTGGACAGCCCGGATCGACTGGCAAGCGTGGGCTCTCCGGTCGCGCTCCTATGTCATATCGGTCGTGATCCAGGCATTGGTTCTTGTAGGCTTCGGCCTGCCGAGGCTCAAGAGCCTCCTGATGCCTACTCCAAGGCCGAGTCAGTCAGCCGCAACAGGTACACCGTCACAGCGGCTGCTCGTGTCGCTGGTGGTCGCGATCCTGTTCGGCAGCCTGCACGCGCCCTACCTGCCGCTCGTGGCGCTCGCGGCCGCCTTCGGCTTCGCCCTGGCGTGGCTGAGCCTGCGAACGCCGAACGTGCTCGCAGTCGCCTGCTGCCAGTTCGTGCTGGGCCTGCAGGTCAACCTCATCCTGGGACTGTCGATGCGCGTCGGTGCTTTCCACGACCATCCCGACGTCCGCTTCCTGAGGGACATCTTCTCGTGGGTCGCCCGCTCCACCGGCAATCTCCGCTGATTCACCGACGCATGATCTGATCGCCGGGAGGGCGCCCGGGGGCACACAACGCGCCGGCGCGCGCGACCTGCGATGCATCGGCGGGCATCAGTTCGCGAGGAACGTGAAGATGATGCGACGCGGACTCGAGTTGTAGAACGTGCCGAAGGCCGGCGAATCGATGTTGTCCTGGACGTCTCGCGACATGAACTGGTTCTGAAGATGGTAGCCCTGGACGCCGACAGCGTATCATCAGGGCCTGAGAGGAGCTTCGCGTATGAGAGTGCGGACCCGCATTGCGCTTCTGGCGGTGTGCGCGTTGTGCGGATGTGCGAGGTGTTCGCCGGCGGAACCTAGCGCCGCGCGGGCGCCGACGGTTCGTCGAATCCAACCGTCCGCGCCTGCAGTCGGTGACACGGTCACCTTCAGCGGCACGGGGTTTACCAGGACCGAGAATACCATCAAGATTGGGTCGGGGTATCTCGCTCACGTGTCCGCGTCCGACACGTCTACCCTTCGGTTTGCGTTGCCCGCGTTTCTCAGTCCCTGTCCGCCCGAGGCGCAGGTCTGCATTCAGATCGTCCTCGATCTGACGCCGGGAACCTACCCAGTGTCGGTGATCAACGCGAACGGGACGAGCATCCCGGTCACGATGCAGGTGGTGGCCAAGTAGGAGAGACGGATCGGCGGCCAACGACGGCCCGCGAGCGGCGAGGATGCTGAAGTCTGTGAGTGGGCTGTCGACCGGGCCGTACCTCCGTATCTGATTCCTGCGGCTGGCCACGGCGCCGGATCGGGGCCGAACGTCGCGTGTCGGTCGTTTATGTGGAAGAAGGTCTGCGGGCCCGGGTTGATCCTAGGCCCGCAGGCGTCAAAGGTGTCGAGAGGCCAGCCTCGGTCAACCAGCGCGCAGATGCCTCCTACCGCGTGAGCGTGAAGTTGACCGTGACTGTCACGAGGACTGGCACGGGCACGCCGTTCAGGAGAGTCGGCGTGTACTCCCACTGCCGCACCGCGTCGAGCGTGGCCTGATCGAGCAACGGGATCGAGCGCAAGATCTTCGCGTCTATGACTTTCCCGTCGGGTCCAATCGTTGCTTCGATGATGACCGCCCCGGCGGCACGCGCCGACTGCGCCATGGCCGGGTACAGCATCGGAAACTCGCGGAGACCACTCGGCGCGACGTGCGGGACCTGCTCGCGAAGATCGTCGAGCGGCCGGCGCCGATCATGGCCAACCGGGTGTGGGCGCTGGTCAACCGGATCTTCAATTTCGCGATCGAGCAGGACTGGCTCGACACGGGCAACCCGGCGACTCGCATCACGAAGCAAACCGAGACCAGCCGCGATCGCGTGCTGACTGACGACGAACTCCGCGCGCTCTGGACGGCGCTCGAATCGTGCAAGACGTTGACACGCGCCGGTGAGCCGGGCACCGGATCGGCGATCCCGCCGATGATCGCGCGGGGGTTGCAGGTGCTAATCCTGACCGCACAACGACCGGGCGAGGTGTTCCGGATGCGCTGGCGGGATGTCGACCTCGACGCGAAGTGGTGGACCATTCCCGCCGAGCACTCGAAGAACCGCGAACCGCACCGGTCGCGTGGTGGCCCTCCTCGAAGATGGGCGGGCGACCGGCCCGAAGGAGAACGGGTGGGTGTTTGCCGGGATCGCGGGCGGCTCGGTCGCGGCGCGGGCGAAGAAAGCGGCGGCCGAACTCCGGCACGCCGGCGCGGTCGCGTTCGACTTCCACCGGCACGACCTGCGCCAGACGCGGCCACACACATGGCCGCGGCCGGCATCGCGCGCAACACGATCAGTCACGTGTTGAACCATGTGGACCGAGGCAGCCGCGCGACGGCCGTCTATGAACGGTTCTCGCACGACCCCGAGAAGCGCGTTGCGCTTGAAGCGTGGGATCGACGATTCGAGACCATCCTGGCGGCCAAGCCTGCGGCGACCGTCTTCGCCTTCGCCCGAGCTTGACGACGGCGGTAGAAGCGCTCGGCGCTGTGCCAGCGGGTCAAGCGCGGGGCTCGGTGCCGTGCCCGTCCCGAACGTCACCGACAACAGCCCGATCGAGACGTTCCACCCGGACGATGCCGCGGCGAGCGTGGTGTGCTCGCTGTCGAAGCTCCGCTGGTCGGAGCCATCCGGCCGCGTCCGATGGACGAAGAGCAGGTGATCTCCGCCACACCAACCGCCACCCCAAGGCGCAGGGCCTCGCAGCCGAGCGCGTGCCGTCTGTCGTCGGCGCGTAGGTTGACGACCGTGTCGGCGGTGATCTGGCCGATGACGAGCGCGGTGCTCGCCACGTCGGCCAGATGACGATTCGCCGGCGACCACGCGAGCGGCGTCGGCTCCTGGGCGAGCGCCGGGGCCGCGAGACTCGCACTCAGCAGCCCGGCGACGAGCAGGCGACGCATAGGACGCATAAACGGGGTCTCCGCTGCGGCCGTCAACGGAACGCCCGCTATCAGACACCGTGGGCGCCGTTCGGAAGAGCCGCCCCGCCCAGGCACAGCCGCTTCGACGTGCTCGGTCATCGCCTTCAGCCCCTGGGGGCCGTACGCCTCGAACGGGGCCCTCCGTCCGAGTACCCACGGCGAGAAGACCAGGTCCGGGTGTCCGAGCGTGTGGTCGGAATGGAGGTGGGTGATGAACACGATGTTCAGCTCCCTGGCCTTCAGGGCCGGGATACCGTTCTTCTCCGCGGCCGCGCTCCGACGCACGACGCCAGGCCCGCAATCGACCAGGTAGGCGCGGTTGTTCACCACGACGGCCACGGCCGGTCCCGACCGTTCCGGGTCGGCGGCAGGGTCCCCCGTCCCAAGCACCACGCCCGCGCGCCTGCTGCTCTCGCGTCGGCGGGGAGTCCCCCACTGCCGGCAACGAGCGCGAGAGGAACAACTCCGACCGCCAGTAACCCTCTCGCCTTCGGTCTCTTCATCGCATCACCCGCGGCCCCATCCTACTCCAGGTCCGGACGAGGAGCGGCCCGAGCGAATAGGAGGCGGCCGGACGCTGTTTCGGTTAGGATTAACGAAGGCAACCTCTGATTGACCGGAGAAGGCTCATGCATTCGAGACCGGGGAAGACCATCTCGACCGTGCTCGTGGCGGTCCTCTGCCTGATCGACGTGCCGGCCGCGCGGGCGCAGGCGCAGGGCGGCAGCGTCGCCGGAACGGTCACGGGGCCGTCCGGCGCGGCGGTCGCCAACGCGACGGTGGTGGTGAAGAACCTGACGACCAGCCAGGTGATCACGACGACGACGAATTCGGCCGGCGCGTACTCGGTGCCGAACCTGCCGGCCGGCGAGTACGAAGTGTCGGTGTCGGCAGAGGACCTCGAGGCGAAAGCCGTCAAGGTGACGGTCGCCGCGGCAGGGGCGCAGGCGCTCGACGTCGTACTCGTGGCGCGCACGCTGCCGGCGCCGTCCCTCTCGGACCTCGGATTCTCGCCGCAACAACTGACTGGCAGCCCCGAGGAGCAGGCGCGGCTCGACCGCCGGACGCACATGCTCAAGATCCACCAGCGGCTGGGCCTGTTCACGACGGCGCCGCTCGCGGCGACGGTCGTCGCGGGCCTGTTTGCGGGCGGCAGGCAGGAGAGCCGAACTGGCCGCAACGTGCACGCGGCGCTCGGCGCGGTGACCGCAGGCATGTACTTGACCTCGGCCTCGTTTGCGATCTTCGCGCCGAAGGTGAAGGGCGCGAAGTCGAGCGGGCCGACCCGGGTCCACAAGATGCTGGCGTGGGTGCACGGCACGGGGATGGTGCTGACGCCGCTGCTCGGCGCCATGGCCTACCATCAGCTCAGCCAGGGCCAGCGCGTGCACGGGATCGCGAGTTACCACGGGGCGGTGGGCGTCGTGACGCTCAGCGCGTACGCGGCGGCGATCATGTCGGTGTCGATCAAGTTCTGAGCGATGAAGAAGCTCCTGTGCGTGTGCCTCGTGCTGCTGGCGCGTCCGCTGGCAGCTGCGCCGGATCCTCAGTGGACGCTCGTGCGCTCCACGCTCACCTATCACGTGTCGCATCCGCTGCACCAGATGGAGGGCGTCAGCCACGCGGCGCGGGGCAAGGGCGTCTGCACGGCTGGCGAGTGTGAGGTGCTGGTGGCGGTCCCCCTCCAGTCGTTCAACGCGGGCGACACCAACCGCGACCTGCACATGCTGCAGGCGGCGCGCGGCGCGACGTTTCCGATGGTGACGGTGCGGATCAAGGTGCCCGAGAGCGGCGCGGCGTCCGGCACGATTCACGCCGATCTCGAGGTTGAGTTTGCCGGCCAGACGGCGCACTACAAACAGGTGCCGTTCGAGGTGACGACCTCCGGGGATGAAACGCGGATCACCGGAACGATCCCGGCGACGCTCTCAGATTTCAAGATCGACCCGCCTTCCCTACTGACGATGCCGATCAAGAACCAGATCCCGGTGACGGTGGAGCTGACCTGGAAGAAGAACCAGTAGAGGGCGGGCGCTCCACCCCAGTGCCCTGTGGAACGGACAACTGCGAGCGGACCCCGAGCCTGCCCACTCGCCCGCTTCTGCTCAGGGCAGCAGGAACGGTCGCATGGGTGCCCACTTCCTTCTCCATACGATGGGCACAAGCAGCCGCGTGACGACAGGCGGCATCAAGCGGGCAAGAGCGGCCCTGGCCAGCGTTTCATCCTCCTTCGCGTCGATGAGTGCGACGATACGGTTCACAGAGAACTCGTGGTCCAGATCGACGCCGCGACTCCGGTCCCCCTCGCCCTTGTTCACCTTCACCATCTTGCCGGCGACGCACGTGATGCCGTCATTCGAGAGGAGGTAGGGCGGGTCAGTCCATACGCAGTCCACGCTCTCGTCCGGCAGCGTCGGCAGAATCTCGAAGCTGTCCCCGCGGAAAAGGCGCGAGGCGCCGTCCGCCGATTGCCACGCGAGGAGGTCTGTCTTTGGCTTGGTCATGATTGTGATCGCTTCGACCGCACAGAGGAAGAGCGCTGCCGATAGGTAGGATAAACCATACCGGCTGGCGATGTTACACCTTTCCTTCGCCTGGCAGAACCGCTCGGGCGCTGGTTGTTCGCACCTGTTTCTGTCGGTGGCCGCCGCTGGAGGGCGGCCAGGATGTAGAGACATCCCGTCCTCGCCCGCCAAACCTTGGAAGAGGCGCGCGTAGGCGTGGCCGCCTATCGGGGCTTTCCGAGGCGAGCGGACCGCGTGCGGGTGGCGGGACTGGCGACG
This sequence comes from Vicinamibacterales bacterium, assembly GCA_036381995.1. Taxonomy (GTDB): domain Bacteria; phylum Acidobacteriota; class Vicinamibacteria; order Vicinamibacterales; family Fen-181; genus FEN-299. The sequence continues at coordinate 16,878 of DASVIS010000189.1, forward strand.
GCGCTGTCGAGCCCGCCGAGGAGGTCGCCCAGGGGTCCAAGGCATGCGCCAAGCGGCCGAGCGGCCGGCCCCGATGGCGGAGACGATTTCGTACGGGCCGAGGCGGGCGCCGAACCGGAGGGCCATGCGAAGACCGGGGGGCATTGTAGCTCCGCGTCCAGACGCGAGCCTGGTCATGG
>DASVIS010000190.1:0-23724 GCA_036381995.1 Vicinamibacterales bacterium
GCGTCACCTCCCCCTCCTGGAGGTACAGGACGGTCTTGCACGCATCGCCCTGCGCGTAGATGGTGTCCGCCTTCTGATACGTGGCGACGCTCCTGGCGATCCCGGCCGAATCGAGGAACGCCTGCGCATCGACGGTCGTCCAGGTGGTGCCCGATGCCATGCGGCGATCGTGACACGCTGGCCTGCACGAATCTGTTCACAACGGCACTGTGCTGAAGTGAACAAACCGGGCATCGTGCTTTCGTCTAGCGGCAGTTTACTGCGAGCCAAGTAGAGAGGTCCGTAAGCCCTTCTTTGCGGCGCACTTGGTGCGACGGCGGTGTCTTACCTACCGTCCGCCGGGTGCGTGAGAAGTGAATCATGGCTGAACAGAAGAAGCCCCATAGTGCCGCGAAGCGCCGACTGTTCCACGAACTCATGTCGGGCGTCCAGGCGATGCGCGCCCATCGCGAGGGGAGAGTCACGCTGCGATCACATCACGTCGAGCCCATCGCGGTTCCGGCCATCGACCCGGACTTCGTCCGCGAAACGAGCGAAGCGCTCAACATGTCGCGCCAGGTGTTCGCGTTCAGGATCGGCGTGAATCCACGGACACTCGAGCGGTGGGAGCAGGGGAGGAGCAAGCCGAACGAACAGGCCATCGTCCTGCTTTGGCTTGTTCGGAAGTACCCGGACACACTGGACCGGCTCGAGTCGCTCAGCGGGCCGGCCTGAGAGCACCTGGTATCTGGATGACCGCGCGCAGGCTTCCCCCGGTTTCGCTGGCAACAACTTGCGAGGTTTCCCAAAACAGGCGCCCGTTGCAGGCCTCGAGCGGCCACGCGATGTGACAGCCGACCCCACTCCGTCCAGGTCTATTCACGCTTCCGCTGCTGCAGGCCATTGCGCCTCGACCTGTTGGCCGTCATAATCGAGTTGGTATCCCAATTTAATCGAGGCACCAGATGCGATCCCCCCGTCGCGCCGGTCCGCCTGTCGTGCCGAGTCCAGTCGCATCACGGTGGCACCGCGCTCGGCGCGGCGTCCGAGGCAGACCGTGACCCCATGAATCCACTGACAATCGCATGCATCGAGGCCAGACCTCGAGGAGGTGTGTTGTGCCGAAGTACCTGTACCAGGTGTCCTACACGCAGGATGGCTACAAAGGGCTGCTGAAGGACGGTGGAACGAAGCGCCGGCAGACGGTCAAGGCACTCGTCGAGGGCCTTGGAGGCAAACTGGAGGTGTTCGAGTTCGCGTTCGGCGCCGACGATGCGGTCCTGGTGATGGACCTGCCTGACCACGTGACGGCCAGCGCCATCGCCTTGGCCGTGAATGCATCCGGCGGGGCCACCGGCAAGCTCACGGTCCTGGTCAGCCCGGAAGACGTGGACCGCGCTCAGGCATTGCGCGTTGGATACACGCCGCCGGGCAGGTGAGAGTGGCCCAGGGAGCGTGGGGCGACCCCACGCTCCTTCGTCTACCGTTGGCTCTCCATCAACACCTCCGTCTGCAGATTCAGAAGATCGCGCGAGATCGTCGCCACGGCCAGCGTACGGTCACCGCGCTTGTAGGTGACCGCGCAGTCGCGCGCGTCGAGCGATCCATCGATGTCAATCTGATCCCAGCGCTCTGCGTGGCCGACGTAGTTGATCGCGACGTCATAATGCTGGCTCCAGAAGAATGGCACCGCATCGAATCGCTCACGACAGCCGAGCATGTTTCTGGCGGCCGTTTGACCCTGGCGCTCGGCGACGACCCAATGCTCGACACGGATCCGATCGCCGGAGTGGGGATCGGGCCATCGCGCGACATCGCCGGCCGCGAAGACGCCGGCTGCGCTGGTCTCGAGGTACTCGTTCACGGCGATCCCGCGATCTATCGTGAGGCCTGCGCGTTCAGCCAGGCCGATCGCGGGACGCACACCGACACCCAGGACGATGAAGTCGGCATCCAGCGCGGTACCATCGGTCAGCGTCACCACGCTTCCCTCGACGCCACCGACGGTCTGTCCCAGGTGAAACACGACGCCGTGCTCCTCGTGCAGTTGCCGAATGAACCGCCCGACCTCCGGCCCCATGACACGTTCCAACGGCTGGCTTTCGGGCGCGACGACATGGATGGCGATGCCGCGCGCGCGCAGCGACGCGGCCACCTCCAGGCCGATGAAGCTCGAGCCAACGACCACCACTGACTTCGCGGATGGCGCTCGGGCGACGATGGCCCGGCTGTCTGTGAACGTTCGCAGGTAGTGAATTTGTGAATCGCTGGCGCCCGGGATGTCCAGCCGTACCGGCTCGGCGCCCGTCGCGATCAGCAACGCGCCATATTCATAGGTCTTGCCCGTCTCGAGCGCGACTGACTTCTGTTGCACATCGAGCGATGACACTCGCGCATTCAGCACGAGGTCGATTCGGCGCTCGGCATAGAACTCGGCCGATCGCAGCGGAATCCAGTCGTCTTGCGCGGTGCCGGAGAGGAAGTCCTTGGACAGATTCGGTCGATCGCTCGGAGAGGAATCGTCCGCACTGAGCATCGTCACCGGACCGTCGTACCCGGCCCGGCGGAGCATGTCTGCGGCTGCCAGCCCGGCACCGCCTCCTCCGACGATGACGACGGACGCAGGCACGCTCCGTGAACTCGAAGAAAGCCGTGCAGGCCCCGCGGCGGGTGCTGCTTGATTGTCCCTGACGTACACCATGTCGCCCACTCGCTCGACACGCCAGCAGGAGATGGGATCCAAGGCCGGCGCACGCAGTGGCTCACCGGTTCGCAAACTGAAAGAGGCGTGATGCCACGGACATCGCACTGTCTCTCCGACGACGAGACCCTCGGCGAGCGGGCCGTGATAGTGGGTGCAGTGCGCACCCACGGCGAACAACTGATCGCCCTGTCGCACGAGGAGCACCTCCTCGCTGTCGACGCGCCCGAGGACCTTGTCGCCGTCTGGAAGACCCCGCAGAGCGAATCCGTCTCTGAAATCGGGTTCTGTAGCCTTCTTCGCGTCTGCCATAGATCCCTCATGGTGGAACGCTAGCTCGTGTGGCGTCGCGCCTTTCAGAAGCGCTTACGACTGCGCACCGCCCATCAGCGCCCAGACACTCAGTATGCAGCCTGGCAGGCGTGGAGCGCCATCCCGATCCGGGGTCGCGTGCCAGATCGATCGCCGGTGTGGCGACACCCCGATGAGCCCTCTCAGGGCCGGAACCGCTGTGGCGCCTTCGTCCTTGACGGATGCGGAAAGGCGTTGCACCGGCAACCTGTGCACATGATGGGAACCGGCCACCGGGACGATCCACAGCGTGCGCGACCGCTTGACAACGGTGGCGGGACCAGGATCTTCGACAGCGCCGATTTGCCCGGGGAAACCACCGTTCGCATGACTTGGTACGAACCGCGCCGCGCCAGCACATAATGACGGCAGCCCTGCCGTCACACGCCGCTGAGAGAGACCGGCCTGAACGGAAAGCGAAAAGCGTAGAACGGGGAATGCCGTCGATGCGTCCGCTGTTGCCGGTTGTCGGTCTGACTCTGCTGCTCGTGTTCGCCCTGGGTGCGTCGGCGGCCGCTCGAGCGGAGCCGCCGGCCCAGCCGCCGCGCGCGGCCCAGACGGCGCAACCCGCCCAATCCAAGCAGGCGCCCGGTCTCAGCGGCCGGGTGCTCGATGCAGCGTCCATGCAGCCGATCGCCGGCGCCGTCGTGCAGTCTGGCGAGATGCGCGCCGTCACCGACGCGGCGGGACGCTTTGCCCTCGCGCCGCCGCCGGGCGAGACGAAAGTGTCGGTTTCCGCCGAAGGGTACATCCCGGACGAAGTGAAGGTGACGATTGGCGCGGCGCCGGTCGCGATCGAAGTAGTGCTCTTCAGCACGGCGCAGTTCAAGGAAGAGGTGACCGTCAGCGGCGCCACCGTGCCGGCCGCCCCATCGCCCGCGACGATTGAACTGAGCCCGCTCCAGGTGCGCACGGTGGCCGGCGCAGGCGAGAACGTGTTCAAGGTCCTGCAGACGCTGCCCGGCGTCAACGCGACCGCCGACTACGACAGCCGGCTCTCGGTGCGCGGAGGCGGACCCGATCAGAACCTCACGATCATGGACGGCATCGAGATCCACGACCCCTATCGGTTGTTCGGCCTCGCCAGCGCGTTCAACCCCGAGACGGTCCAGAACTTCGAGCTGACGGCCGGCGGGTTCAGCCCGAAGTACGGCGATCGGCTGTCGTCGATCCTCGTGATCGACAACCGCCCGGGCACGAAGGCCCGGAGGCTGCGCGGCACGGCCACCGTGGCCCTGACCGACGCTAACGTCGTGGCCGAAGGCCGCATGCCGGGCCAGGTCGACGGGTCGTGGATCGTCTCTGCGCGGCGAACCTACTATGACCTCATCGCCGACAAGATCGTGGGCACCCATCTGCCGTCGTTCGGCGACGTGCAGGCGAAGGGCGTGTGGGAGCTCCGCCCCGGCCTGAGCCTCACCATGTTCGTTCTGACCAGCCGCGAGAACACCGACGCGGCGTTCACCGAGTCGAGCACCTCGTCACGCGTCGGCCTGACGGACGCGGCCGGCAACGACCTGGTGTCGGCCTCGTTCGTCGCGGCCCTGGGCAGGCGGGCATCGTCGCGGACCATCGTCTCCTGGTATCGGTACACCGACGCGCTCGGCGCCGCGGGCGATTTCAGGAACGAGTCCGCCAGGTCGAACTGGCCGGACGACACCGGCTTCGGGCGAACCGCGCTGGAGTTCACGTACAAGACCGGGGTGCGCGACGTCTCGGTGCGGGAGGAGGCCGGCATCAAGGCGAGCGACCGCCACGTGCTCGAAGCGGGCTTCGAGACGCACAGCCTGCGCACATCGGCGGCGTGGGAACTGATCTCGGGGCGCAACACCAGCGAGGCGAACGGGTCGAGTGCGCGGGGCGGCACCGGCCTGCCCTCGAAGCTCGACTCGAACGTCGATTCGACGAGGGCCGGCGCGTGGCTCGTCGACCGGTTTCAAGCAGCGAAGTGGCTGACGATCGAGCCCGGCCTGCGCGTGGACTGGAGCAGCATCTCGCGGGAGACGATCGTCTCGCCGCGCGTGTCGGCGAACATCGCGGTGCGGCCCAATCTCCGCGTGCGCGCGGCGACGGGGCTGTTCACGCAGAGCCCGGGCTACGAGAAGCTGCTGCAGGCCGACTACTTCGTCGACCTCACGTCGGCGACCCGGCTGTCGATCAAGAGCGAGCGGGCGGTGCACGTGCTCGGTGCCGTCGAGCGCGACATGGGGCACGGCCTGCTGGCGCGCGTCGAGGGCTACTACAAGATGTACGACCGGCTGCTGATTGGTCGCCTGGAGACCCCCGAGGAGACGGCCGCGCGCGTGGCGCTGTACGGCTACCCGCCCGAACTCCGGTCGAGCGTGCCGACGGCCCCGCAGGTCACGAGCACGCCGACCAACAACGGCGCCGGGACGTCGTTCGGCTTCGACGTCTACGTGGCGCACCGGGCGACGAGTGCGGCCGATCGGTTCGTAGGCTGGGCGTCCTACGCGTGGGGCCGCGCCGACACCGAGGCCTACGGCCGCCGGTACCCGTTCGACTACGACCGCCGTCACGCCCTCAGCATGGTCGGCACGATGAGGCTCACCCGCACGCTCGACCTCGGGGCGACCGTGCGTGTCGCGTCGGGCTTCCCATACACGCCCGTCCAGGGGCTCCGCGTCGCGGCCCAGGAGGTCAAGGATGAGAGCGGGAATGTGATCCGGTACGTGCCGCAGTACGACCAGAACGGGCTCCTGGTCTGGACGACCGATTCGGGCAACGTCGGCGACCTGAATTCCGGCCGGCTGCCGGTCTTCGCACGAGTGGACATGCGGGTCACGTTCAGGCCGGCGCGGTGGCACAACGCGGTGCAGTTCTACCTGGAGGTCATCAACGCGCTGAACCGCAAGAACACGGGGACGTACCAGACGAAGCTCGAGTACGACCCGACGTCGGACCGACCGACGATCACCCAGTCGTCGGCCGGGTCGCTGCCGCTGATCCCGTCGTTCGGCTGCCGCATCGTGTTCTAGCCGCGGGGCCAAAGCCCCGCTCTACCGGCTCACACGGAAGGCGAGCTCGCGTCTCGCCTTCTGGTCCGAACCCACGACCCGCGCCTCCACCTTCAGCACGTAGTCGCCAGAAAGCTGTGTCTGGGCGGGTGGCGCGGGGCCTCCGGATGGCGGTCGCGTGGGTCGACCGAATCGGCGTGATCGGACCTGACCGGGATCGGTCCACAAATTCCCTCCTCGCGGGCAGCCAGTGGGTAACCAACGGCCCTCGCAAGCAGATGACGAAGAGGAAGGCTGTGGTGCCTGGTGCTCTACGAGGTGTTCAGCGGTCGCCGCGCGTTCGAGGCGCCGACGATCGCGGAACGCCGCCGGTTGCACGAAGAGTCACACGCCGAGCAGTTGACCAGTTCCGTGCGGGATCTCGACCCCCGCGATCGAGCGCGTCATCTTCCGGTGCCTGGAAAAGGATCCCGCCAACCGACCGGCATCGAATCGCGCTCGTCCCTGCCGGAGCTGCCTGACCACACGGGTGTCCACACCCGGCATCTAGGTGGCGAGCAACGGGAGGTAGAGCTCGAGGTGTGGCATGGCAGCGCTCGCTGTTCAGATGTCATGCCATGTTCATAATTGTTGAACAATCAGATATCGAGGAACGGGTCGATCGTCCGCGAGCTACCGTTGGCAAGCCATCAGTACCAGTCGATGCCTTCCACCCGCGCGTGCGCGAACCGTCCCCGGGCGCGAGCAGTATCGCCGCGGCCACCACGAGCACGCTGCGCATCCGCCCTCCTCCTCACCGCGTGCCGGCCCACCCTCGCCACCCGGCAACCGCGCCATCAGCGCCCCCCGGCGAGCTCCTTCTCCAGTCGGTACATGAACTCGAGGCCGTCGAAGTACGCCCACACGGCGATGCGTTCGTCCTTCCCGTGCGCGCGGACATCGTCGATGTCGTCGAAGAGCCCCGACACGCCGTAGACCGGGATGCCGGCGCGCCTCAGCAGCAGGCCGTCGGTTGCCCCGGTGGACATGATCGGCACGACCGGTACGGCGGGCCAGACCTCAACCGTGGCGCGTTCGACGATACGCACGATTTCCGGCCGGAGGGGCGATGCGGGACTCGGACGCGGCGCCCCCATCGGCGTGACGGCGATCGCCGGATCGGCCAGGACCCGCACGAGCGCGTTCTGCACGTCCTTCGGCGAATCCTCCGGGAGCATGCGGCAGTTGACGACGGCCCGGGCCAGCTGCGGCAGCGCATTCTCCGCGTGCCCGCCTTCGAGGCGGGTCGCGACGCACGTCGTCCGCATCATCGCGTTGTAATACGCAGAGGCCGCCGACAATCGCGCCGCGGCCGCTGCGTCGGGAGGCGTGGCGGCCACCGCTTTCATGTCCGCGGCCACCGCTCCCTTCCTGATCCCGGACATCCGCTCGAAGAACGCGCGCGTCGTCTCGTTCAGGCGGACGGGGAACTCGAACGCGGCGAGCCGCGAGAGGCCCTGCGCCAAGTGGTAGATCGCGTTGTCCTTCACCGGCAGCGAACTGTGCCCGCCGCTGTTCCGCGCCTCGAGCCTGAAGCTGAGATAGACCTTCTCGCTCGTCTGCAGCTCGTTGGCGATCTTCACGCCGTTCTGCAGCTCCCCGCCGCCGCCATCCACGTTGAGGCAGTATTCCGCGTCGATCAGGTCCTTCCGGTTCTGCAGCAGCCACTCCACGCCGTTCGCCGTTCCACCCTCCTCGTCGGCGGTCAGGGCCACGATCAGGTCCCGATCCGGCGTGAAGCCCTCCAGCTTCAGGCGGATCAGATCGGCGGCCAGGACGGCCGCGCCGGATTTGATGTCGTTGGTGCCGCGCCCGTAGTAGTAGCCATCGCGCTCGAGGAACACGAACGGATCGAACGACCAGTCCTCGCGCCGCGCGTCGACGACGTCGAGATGGGCGATGTGCAGGATGGGCCGGCGGGCGCCGGTGCCGCGCAGCCGCGCGACGACGTTCCGCTTCTTCGGCGAGGGTCCGATCACCTGGACGTCTTCCGCCGCGAACCCCGCCGCCTTGAAGCGCGCCGCCATCGCCTCGGCGGCCCTGGTGCAATCGCCCGTTGAGTCGGTCGTATCGATCTCGATCAGTTCCTTGAAGATGGCCAGGGCCAGCTGCTGGTGCGCGTTCATCGGTCGGACCGGCGCCTGGCGGGCGAGGCCGGTTGCGGTCATCAGAGTGAGGACAATCACGCTGCAGGCACATCGCATGGCGACACCTCGAATGGCGATTCAGCGAACGACGAACACCTCTGGAACGCGACCGGCTTCTCGAAGCTGCGCCGGTATCTCCCGCGGAAAGGCTCGCCGCGCACGAGCTGCTGGTATCCCGCGACCGTGAACCCGCGCGGCACCCGGCCGAATCCCTGGTACCTCGCCTTGACGGCTTCGGCCGCGGCGGGATTCTGCGCCGGACGCTGCACGGCGACGGGGCAGGCGGCCAGCAGCGCGATGAGGGCGACGCGCCGACAAATGAGCATCGATCCTCCCGAGTCGGGTGTCAGGTTAGGACACTCTCACCTCCCGGACAAGTGAAATGGCGGCGGGTCACGACGGGCGGTTGCCCAGCCGTCATCGCCAGACCAGTCGCCGACTCGCCGTCGCAGATGTGCTGATACGGTAATGAGGACGGGTTGGCAGGATCGGTTCACCGAGCGCGTGTGCCGTTCGGCGAGCGCACCGTCCGGTGTGACGGTTCTCGTGGAACGAGAGGGTCGGCTCGAAAGAACGCGGAATCCGGCGGCGAAACTGCGCATCGCGTTGCTATAATGCCCGCCACATGAGCCAGGAGGTCTGGACGCGGCAGGCGAAGCTGGCGAGATTCGAGGCGGGCGGGCAGAAGAACGGGTGACCCTCTTCCAGGGCGGAACCCACATCCCGAGATCTCACTTATGAAAAAGCTCATCGCTCTCGTCGTTGTGCTTCTGGTGATCGCGGGCCTCGGTGTGGGCGCCTATCGCCTCGGATGGCTGGCGAAGCTGCCAATCTCCTCTCTGATGGGTCAGATTTCCAAGACGCCGGGCCCCGCGGTGCCTGGCGCGTCCGGTGCCGGGCCGGCAGTGCAGCCTGGCGAAGCCGCTCCAGCTCCCGCCGGGGCTCCGGCCGTTGAGGCCACACCTGTCGGGACCGCGGCGGCCGGGGCCACGGGGTCACAGCCGCCAGCTTCGGGGACCGACGCCGTCGGGAGCCCGCTGATCCCGCCCCCGGCCTTCGACGGTAACGTCGCGGCGCTCGATTTCGGGGGCACCGTCGAGATCGGGACGGGCGACAGGAACGACAGTGCGGACCACCAGGAACTCATCGACGGCCGCCGGGAGTCCGTGTGGTTTCAGTCGGGGAAAGGCAATCCGCGTCCGGGGAAAGTCGTACTGTCTTTCTTCGCACGCGAGCCCATGCTCGTCGATCGGATCATGCTGGCCCCTCCGCGCGGCGCGCACGAGGGTTTGCTCAAGCTCTTTCCCAAGGACGTCGAAGTGTGGATCTCGACCGGGGATTCGCCCGACGGGCCGTTCCAGAAGGTGGCCGCCGGCAGCCTGGCCGGGGTAAAGGAAGACGGCGAGGCCTCCCTGGCGTTTTCGCCGGTCGAAGCCAGATTCCTCGAGTTCCGGCCGCTCAACAACCAGGCGGGCGCGCAGGAGTTCCTCGCGTCGGAGCTGAAAGTGATGGAGGCAGAGCGGCCAGGATACGTGCCGCTGCTGAAGCGACATCCGGAGCTCCAGCGGCCCGGAGGGCCGAACGGCGCACCGCTGCCGGCGGCGCCAACGAGTGCCGCCGCGACCTGTGCGCCCGCTGGCGCACCCGCTCCGCCCGGGCATGTCGAGAGCCGCCGCGTCATTCTCCTTGGAGAACAGCGGGGCATGCACCTCGCCGGCAGGATGCTCGAGCAGTTCTCGCTTCGCGAGGGTGAAAGGAAGACCGGCCTTCGCCGCGTCGAGTTCACGCTGAACGAGAAGGACGTTGCGGCCGTTGACAACGACGTGCCGGCGGACGAACGGGGAGTTATGAACCGGGCCCGCTTCCGGTTCGTCTCCCCCACGCACGCTCGTCCGGCGCTTCTCGCCCCCGCGTTCGGCTTCGACACGGTCGTGCTGGCGCAGATGTGCAACGGCGGTAACCGGATGGACGCCCTGTCGAAGGCCTTCAAGCAGGCCCTGATGGCCTGGGTGGCCGCCGGTCACAAGCTGATCATCCAGGACTCGGACGACTGCGTCCCCGGCCCGGACTACAGCTTCGTGCCGTTCCGGTTCAAGACGGACACGCCCGGCGCACGCGGGGCGCCGGGGTTCAACCTGCGGTTCGTCGAGAGCAACCAGATGCTGCAGACCCGCGCCGGCCGGCCGGGGTTCCTCGACGTGAAGGCGTGGGTGAACCAGGAGCGGCATTACCGCAACGAGCTGGGCGATGCGAACACGTTCGTTTCCTGGGACGCGAACTGGTGCGGACAACTGGCAGTCAAGAACGTGAACGGCGTGACGGGGTTTTCTCTCGCGTACGCGCGTTACGGGCGCGGGCTGATCATCTACGACGGCCTCGACAACGATCAGACGATGGAGCGCGGCTACGACCAGGTTGCCGTGCGCGAACTTTCGCAGGGCTTCGATCCCGACAATCTTCCCTGCGCGGCGCGTCTGGGCGACTTCGTCCTCACGACCGAGACGTCCCTGCTCCATCGCGGTTCCGTGCCGGGCCGGACCTACTCGTATCCGATCACGTTGCTGTCGAACCTCGGGTACACGGGGACCGTGAACCTCTCGGCGTCTGCCGTCGGCGCCATGACAGGGCTTGACACCCGGTTCGAGCCGGCGGCGGTTGAGCTCGCCGGGGAAGGCGCGTCGGCTCTCTCGGTGACGCTGCCAGGGACCTTGCCCGCCCCGTCATTCGCGGTTCAGGTCAAGGGGACCGACGCGGCGGGGAAGAACAACTCGCTCTGCCTGCAGTTCGAACCGGCGACGACCGGCGAGCTGGCGGTCGTGAGCACGCTGGCGCCCCCGACCAAGACGCGGAAGAACCTGGAGATCATCCTCGACGCATCCGGTTCGATGAAGACGCCGCTCGCCGGGAAGAAGAGCCGCTGGGACGTCGCGCTCGAAACGCTCGACCAGGCGCTGAACGCGCTCCCGGACGGCTTCAACGTCGGCCTGCGCATGTACGGGCACCGCGAGGCCTCGACCTCGCCGAAGACGTGCACGGACAGCGAGCTGCTCGTGCCGATCCGCAAGCTGGACCGGGCCGCCCTGCTGAAACGCGCCCAGTCGTTCAAGCCAAAGGGGGAGACGCCGCTCGTCTACTCGGCGCTGCAGGCGCCCGTGGACCTGAAGGCGGCGGGGGGCGGGACCGTGATCCTCATCACCGACGGGGAGGAGAGCTGCAAGGGCGACATGGTGAAGGCCGCCGCGGAGTTGAAGGCCTCCGGCCTCGACATTCGCCTGAACATCGTCGGCTTCGCGCTGAAGAACCCGAAGGTGCAGCGAGACCTCGCCGGCTTCGCCGAGTCCACGGGCGGCCTGTTCTACGCCGCCGAGAGCGGGTCGACGCTCGCCGATGCGCTGATGGTGGCGGCAGTGGAGAAGTTCCCGTACGCCGTGTACGACTCGGCGGGCAAGGTGGTGATTTCCGGAGAAGCGGGAGCCGGCAGCGATCAGTTGCCGGTCGGCGACTACAAGGTGGTCGTGAAGGCCGGCGCGAGGGAACTCGTGGCCCCGCGGGTGAGCGTCGGGCTCGGGAGGTCAGTGACGCTGACGATCGCGATGAAGAACGGCAAACTCGTGCTCCAGTAGGCAAGAGCGCCGGTCACTCCGCCTACGACCGGGGCGCCGTCGCGCCCCGGTTCCAGTCCGGCGGCGCCTGGCCGAGCAGGTGCCGCACGAAGAAGTCGAATCGCTTCCGCTCGCCGTAAGCGGCGTGTTCGTCGGACCGACCGGCCGCGTGATTGGCGCCTGGGACGACCAGCAGGTCGAACGTCTTGTCCGCGTGGACGAGCGCGTTGACCACCTGCATGGTCGAGGACGGATCGACGTTGGTGTCCAGTTCACCGACGACGAGCAGCACCTGCCCCTGCAGCCGCCACGCGTTGTCCACGTTCGACGAAGCCGAGTACTCCGGCCCGATCGGCCAGCCCATCCACTGCTCGTTCCACCAGATCTTGTCCATCCGGTTGTCGTGGCAGCCGGCGTACGACACGGCCACCTTGTAGAACTCGGGATGGAACAGGAGGCCGGCGAGCGCGTTCTGCCCGCCCGCGGACCCGCCGTAGATGCCCACGCGCGTGACATCGTAGGACGGATACTTTGCGGCGACCGCCTTGTGCCACAGGATCCGATCCGGAAAGCCAGCATCTGCGATGTTCTTCCACGCCACGTCGTGGAAGGCCTTCGAACGGTTCGACGTGCCCATCCCATCGATCTGCACGACGATGAAGCCGACCTCGGCCTGCGCCTGCATCGCCCAGTACGTGCTGAACGTCTTCGGCACGAACGAGCCGTGCGGCCCGGCGTAGATGCTCTCGACGACCGGGTACTTCTTCGACGCGCTGAAACCGGCCGGCCGGAAGATGACGCCCCAGATGTCCGTCAGGCCGTCACGGCCCTTGGCGACGAACACTTCCGGCGGCTTCCAGCCGGCCTTCACCAACTGCGTGATGTCGCCGCGCTCGATCTCGGCGACCAGCGAACCATCTGCCGTCCGGCGCAGTTCGGAGACGGGCGCGAGATCGACGCGCGAGTAGGTGTCCACGTAGTACTTCATGTCGGCCGAGAATTTCACCTCGTGGTCGGCGTCGGCCGTGGTCAGCGGCGTCAGCCCGGAGCCGTCGAAGTTGATCCGGTAGTAGTGGAGGAAGTATGGGTCCTTGCCGGCGTACATGCCGTTGGCGCTGAACCAGACTTGCCGCCTCTCCTCGTCAACCTTCTCGACGGCGCGGACCGCCCACTCGCCCTTGGTGATCCGACCCTTCACGGCGCCGGTCGCCCCGTCGAACAGATACAAGTGATTCCAGCCGTCACGCTCGGACATCCAGATCACGTCGCGACCGTCGGCCAGATCGTAGCGGAACTTCTTGCCCGTCTGGCGGTTGCTCGTCGCCTGGTTGTAGTAGAAGAACGTCCTCGGCTCTTCGGAGACGACGGCCCGGGCGCGGCCGGAGTCGGCGTCCACCTCGATGATTCGGTACACCTGGTGGCCCCGCTGGTTGTACTCGAAGGTCAGCGCCCGGCTGTCCTTGCGCCAAACCAGGTTCGTCAGGTCGTAGGGATTGGGGAACAGCTCGTTCGCGACGTCGAGCCGCCCGACCGGATCCACGTGGAACACCACCGGCTGCTGGATGTCGAGGGCATCGCCGGGCTTGGCATACAGGAGCATCCACGACTTGGGCTGCAGTTGATCCTCGGGCGACGATTCGACGTAGTGGACGGAACGCCTGTAACCAGGGCGGACACGGTACGCCGCCACCTTCCTCGAATCCGGCGACCACGCGACCGACGCCGGGTCGTAGGCGTTGCCCTCTGATCCGTCCGTGCTGAGCACCACCTTCTTGCTGCCGCCGATCGCGCGAATGGCCAGGTTATAGTTCTCGACGAATGCCTCCCACTTGCCGTCGGGCGAGGCCCGCGGCCGGTTGCGCCGCGCCATCTCGGGATCGCGCACGGGGCCGTTCACGCCGGTCAGGGCGCCAGGCCGGCCTGGCGGCGGCTCTTCCTTCCTGCAGGCGTAGTCTGCCAGCGTGCATTGCCAGCGATCCTGCTGTCCCAGCGTGAACCGGATGGCGCGCCCGTCGGGTGAGAACGTGAACGTGGTGAACGGCAGCCGTAGCGCCGTCTGGGCCTGACCGGTTTCCTTCGACAGCGCCGCCGCCACGCGATCGTGGTCGAACGCCGGCTGCTTCTGCAGCGTGTCGGCGTCCACGATTACGAACTGGAAACCACCCTCCACCGACTTGCGGTAGTAGAAGCGGTTGCCCTTCATCATCCAGGCAGCCGACTCGGGCACGTTCACCGTCAGGTATTGATACCTGTCGCGCAACCCCTGCGCGCGCTCGTAGTCGGCCTTCGTCACCTGCGCATCGGCGCCAGACGGGCCGACGAGCGCGCCACACAGAGTGGCCACGATCAGATACGGGTAGCACTTCATCCTTCGCTCCCTGTTCCGTGCGTGTCTGCGGCACGCCCGCTTGGGAGGATTCGACCGGCACGCCAGGGCGTCGGGTCCGAACCCTGACGCCTCTCCGTCGCGGCGCCGTGGCGAGTCAGCGTATCGGCGAAACCCTGGGCTGTGCGCCCGTCAGAGGGTTGCCCGTTGTCGCGCCCTTGGTGGCCGCCGCTGACGTCTGTGCGCTGGTGATGGCCGTCACGACCTGCGAGCCTGCCGTGAGACCCGAACCCAGCAACTCGGTGACCGTGCCGTCGCTGATTCCCAGGCGGACCGACACCGGGGACAGCGCGCCCCCCGCGAAGGTCCACACCTGGCCGTCAGTGCTGGAGCGCTTGGCGCTCGCGCCACCTGGCACGGCCGGCTGGCCGAGCGCCGCGAGCGTCTCGGCTGTCGGCCGGACACGCAGCGCGCCGTTTGGAATCCGCAGGACGTCGGAACGGCTCGCGACGATCACCCTGACGTTCGCCGTCATCCCCGGCCTGAGCTTCGAGTCGGGGTTGGGAACGTCGATGATCGTGGGGTAGGTCGTGACGTTCGACACCACGGTCGTCTGCAGCCGCACCTGCGAGACGATGCCCTCGAACTGGGTGTCGGGGTAGGCATCGACATTGAACATCACCTGTTGTCCGGGCCGGATCTGGCCGATGTCGGATTCGTCGATGCTGGCGTTGACCTGCATCTTGGTCAGGTCGGCCGCGATCACGAAGATGGTCGGTGAGGACATGCTCGCCGCGACGGTCTGGCCCACGTCGACGCTGCGCTGCGTGACGGTGCCGGAGATGGGTGCGGCAATGACCGTGTGGTCGAGCGTCACCTGGACCTGGTTCAGCGACGCCTGGGCCTGGGCGACCTGCGCCTCGGCCCCCTTGAGCGAGGCGGCCGCGGAGTTCACGGCCATCGACGCCGCATCGAGGTCGCTGCGGGCGATGAGTTGGCGGTCCGACAGTTCCTTCGCCCGGTCGTATTTCATCTGCGCGTCGGCGAGATCGACCCGGGAGCGGTCGAGGTCCGCCTTCGCCTTCGCGACGCCGCTGCGCGCCTGCGCGACCTGCGCGTCGAACAGCGACGGATCGAGCCGGGCGATGATCTGCCCCTTCTGCACGATTGAGTTGAAGTCGGCTCCCAGCCACGCCACCGTGCCGGAGACCTGGGTGCCGACGCTGACACTTGTGACCGGCTGCACCGTGCCGGTCGTGGCCACGATCTTCGTGACGGCGCCTCTCGAGACGGCCGCCGTGGTGACCTGGGGCAGCGCGGGTCCGCGGCTGACGTAGTACGCTCCAACCCCGACGCCGGTGGCGGCGATCGCGACGATCGCGAGCACGATGCGGAGACGGGGCACACGACCGACGGCGGCCGCCGGGCTCGTGGCATCCGCGTCCGGCTGCGGTCCGGCGAAGCGCCTCTCACGGGCATCCGCGCCGCCGTCGCCCACGACCGCCCCCAGCGAGGGTAGAGGGAGAAGGGCCGGAATCTGAGCGGGTTGTGCGGTAATCGACATAAGCGTCACTCCTGCCACGTCGATCATCGGTCTCAACGCGGCGCCAGCGCTGTCCCATACTGCACAACGCGAGAGATTGGGACGGCGGCACACGGTCGAGAAGATCAAGGACGAGGTGTTCCGAATTGGACAGACAGTCACCGCGCGGTCGCGTATCTTTCTGCGGCAGGGAATCAGCTGGGGGAAGGACCCAGCGCCAGACTCGCGCCCTTCACTCGTAATCGAAAGGACCGTCCCTCATGACCATCACATTGCCAGGACTCGTGCTCCTCATCGTGATCGCGGCCGTCTGTGGCGCTGTCGGGAAAGCGATTGCCGGCGGGGTCCGCGGCGGGCTCATCGTGTCTACAGCGCTGGGATTCATCGGCGCCGCCATTGGGCCGTGGATCGCGGGCAAACTCGGCCTGTCGGAACCCCTCATGGTCCAGATCGGCGGGCACCCGTTCCCGGTGCTGTGGTCGATCGTCGGCGCCGCGATCTTCGTCGCGATCATCCACCTGATCTCCAGGCGGTAGGTGGACGCCCAGACCCGAGATCGGGCCGCAGAGGACGTGATTTCGCCTGGGAGGAGGACGACATGCGCGTGATTGGAATCGTGGTCCTGGCCGCCGGGATCCTGGCCCTCGTGTACGGCGGGTTCAGCTACACCCGACGGACCCACGACGTCAAGCTGGGCCCGGTGGACTTCTCCGTGGCCGAGAAAGAGCGGGTCAACGTACCGCTGTGGGCGGGCGTGGTGCTGGCGGTCGTCGGCGGGGGACTCCTGGTCGGCGGAAAGAAGTAGCTCATCTCGGGAGCGCCCCCCACAGCCCGACTTCCTCGTTGGTCAGTTGGTGATGGATGTGGGTGGGCCTGACAGAAAGGGCAGAGCCGTTCGGTGTTGCCGTCTGTCAGGCTGTGCACACCCGCGTCGAGGGACATCGGTCCAGCGCGTCGGGTCGCGGCGGCCGCCTGGCGCGTTCGTTCGGCGGGCGCCGCGCGGCTCTACCGAAGCGGCTGCAGGTTGATGATCACGGACAGTACGGCGCCCAGGACGGAGTACCGCCCGGCCGCATGCACGCCGTACCGGTAGCGGCCGTAGTACCCATCGTTGTAGCCGCGACGGAAGCCCTGGCGGAAGTAGTAGCGGTAGTCGTCCCGCCCGATGTAGAAGCCGCGATAGCCGTAGATCCCATCCTGGTAGGCATACGAGTCAGCGTAGTTGAACGCCCAGCGATCCTGCCGGTCGGCCTGCCCGACCCCGAAACCCTCTGCGTAGCCGTCGTTCACGGCCTGCCGGAGTACCGTGGCGCCGTACTCGTTCGTCTCGAAGAAACGGCCGTTGCGAGAGTACCGATAGCTCGCCGGAGTGTAGAAGTACGGATCCCCACCGTAGTTGTAGGTGTCGCTGTTCTGGACGCTCAATTGCTGTTCACGCAGTCGCGCGACGTACTGCTGCTGAAACCCGTACTGCGCGGTGCGATGCTGCCGTTGCAGCTCTACGCCCTGCTGCGGCGCCAGGCCCTGTTGCTGGTTCAGTTGGTCGCGATACTGCACAAGCTGTTGCTGCTGTTCACCGATCCGCTGTTGCTGTTGCTGCTGTGGCAGGCGCCCCTGAGCCTGTCTCGGCTGGGGCTGTGACGGCTGCTGCGGCTGTGCCTGCGCCGGACGCTGCTGCTTCGGCTGCTGCGGCTGGGCCTGCGCCTGTGCCGGACGCTGCTGCTTCGGTTGCTGCGGCTGGGCCTGCGCCGGACGCTGCTGCTGCGGCTTCGCCTGCTGGCCTGGACTCGGCTTCTGCTCCTCCGGCTTCTGGGGCTTCTTCTTCTGCGGCACTGGCTTCTGTGCTTCCGACGATTTCTTCTGCTCCTGCTGCTGCGGCGGCTGGGCGTAGGCTGTCACGCCGGATCCGGCCAACGACACCGCGCCGATGACGGCCGCCGCGACGAACGTCCGGTTCAATATGTTGACGCGCATTTCAGACCAGTTCCCTGTACCGAGGTTGTCTCGTGCCCGGATGACGATCCTCCACCACGGGTCTGCGTCCGCGCCCACGTAGCGACCCGCACCTCACGACTCTAGAGGAAATGGGCGTGTGCGTCTGTTCAAGAACGCACAGGAGAATCCGTTGTCCGCACCCGACTTCCCGGTTGACCATGCTCTTCATGCGATCAGAAGATGACCTGGAGGCGCGCCGCAAGGACCGCCGCTGTCTCGCCTGGCCGGCGCGCGATTGGTGTCAGTAGATGGACCGCCACTTTGGCTGAGCGGGCGAAGTAATAATTCACGCCCACTTCCCATTCCCGGTGGGTGGTGCCCGGTGGTCCAAGCAGAGGGTCGAAGGGATCGCGCAGGGCGAAGACGCGCCCCACCAGTTCGACCATGTAAAAACTCGGACGCGGTGCGGCGGGCCGGAAACGGCGGGTCGCCAGGACGTAGTAGCCTTCGCACGCACCTTCCCTGCACTCGTCGCGTGTCTCGCGCAGCCACTCGGCTGCGAAGTGATAACTGCCTTCCTCGATGGCAACGTCCGCACCGACGCGCGTACGCCTGCCAGTCGGCTGGGTGCCCGACTGCGCGTTTGCGCCGACCTTCACGCCGGGTACCCCGGGGACCTGCCAGGTCAGGCGCCCGACATAGTCCTTCGCCACGTTGTCGTCGCGCACGTTCTGCCCGGTCCCGTTGATGATGGCGGCTGCGTAGGAGACCCCTTTCCACACCGGTGTTGGCGAGAAGACCATGATGCCGACATCACGCGAGGGAACGAATCGGTCGATCACGCGTTCATAGGCCTCGTTGCGTGATTCGGACGTGAGCCGCTCGAGGCTGTAGGGCGCGACGAACTGGCCGACGCGCACGTTTGCCCGGCGGAAGTGGTGCAACGTGACGTAGGCGTCCGTCAGGACAGGGGAGTGAACCACGTCGGCCTGCACCGTCCACGCAATCTCCGGCGTGACATCGCCGCCAACGGCCAGGCGCGCGCGACGCACGCGGAACGAGTCGAGATCGAGATGGAGCGTCGTGTGGTCGTAGTCTCCGACGCCAAAGACGCCATCGCCCTGGAGGAACCCGCCGAGCCTGAGCGGGCCAATCTTGATGGGCATGGCATCGTCGCCGGGCGCCTGCGGCACGGCGGCGGTCGCGATTGGCGGCGCCGCGGCGGCCTGCCGTGCTGGCGACGTCGGCGACGCCGGCAACGTGTCGGAACCCGAAGCCGGGGGAGCACCCCCCACGATGACGAGCAGCAGCCAAGGGACGAGAAAGGTCATGACGCGCGACGACGGGCAGCAGAACGTTGACGGAGCCAATCAGCGGGTGGCGGACTGGCGGGAACAGGGACGGTAGGATATCAGACTTGGCTTCACAGGCCAGTCGGGCCTCGAGGTCTGTCGAGATTCGGCCGAAGCCTCCGGTCCGCGGCGATCGCGGGCGCGTGTCAGCGCACGTCCGCTTCACCCGAGCGCGAGCCAGCGCCGCAGTGCATCGTCGGTGGCCTCGAGCTCCCGGGCATCGCATTCACCGATCTCTTCGACGATCGCGCCACGGGGCACGCTCACGATCTTGTCGAGCATCGCCTGGGACACGCGTTTGAGGCCCGTTCTGGAGCCGGGTAGCAAGGTCAGCCGGAACAGCGGTGCGTCGACGATGTCCGCCGTGATCGGACAGACCGTCACGCTCGCGTGGGTCGGGTTGAACAGGTCCGACTGAACGACGACCGCCGGCCGTGGCTTGCCGGTGTATGGGCCGGGGGCCGCGACGACGACGATCGTGCCGCGTTTCACCGCCACCCCCGGTCGTCGGCGGCGTGTTCGACGAAGTCGAGTGCGTCGCGATCGGACGGCCGGCTGCTGGCGAGCAACGACTGGCGGCGCGCTTCCCGGGCGGGGTCATCGGGCTCCGGCGTGGTGTCGAAGGCGCGGTGCAGCGCCTCGCGCAGGACGGCGCTCTTGGTCGACCTCCGCCGCCGTGCGGTCTGCGCGATGCGCCGATCGAGATCGGCCGGCACACGGATGGTCAGGACGGTGGAACCTCCTGTCCCTGGCATGCTCGCTCCCATGTGTAATATCAACTGCACTACAGTATACGCCTCACGCGCTCCACCGCGCTCCGGCACGGGCCCATTCAAACGGGTGACGGGCGGGCCGAACTGGGAGGGGGCGGCGCTGCCCGCTCCGCCCCGGCGCTTGCGGTATGATTGGCGGGTACCGCGTCCGTTCGCGCTGGCCGGCGCACGCGGCGGTCACATTCGAGGGGAGGCACACATGTCACTTGCCGACAAGTACGGGGATGTTCTCGGGCTCGCGCAGAAAGTCGGTGTGAAGGGCGGGAACTGGAAGGAGGAGGGTGGGAAGATCCACCTGTGGGGCACGACCCCTTACCAGTTGGACGCCAACCTGCTCTGGGACGAGATCAAGAAACACCCGGGCTGGGAGGGAGAGGTCGTCGCCGACCTCAAGGCGGAGCAGACGGACATCTTCGGTGTCTACGAGGTGAAGCCGGGCGACACGCTTTCGAAGATCGCCAGGACTTTTCTCGGTGACCCGAACCGCTACCCGGAGGTCTTCAAGCTGAATACCGATCAGCTCAAGGACCCGAACGTGATCCAGGTCGGCCAGAAGCTGAAGATCCCCAACAAGTAGTCCGCGCGGGGCGGCACTCTCGCCGCCACGCGGGCTCTCTCGGGAGCGGTGCCCGGGTGTCGGCCGCCGCTCCCGCCTCAACCTCTCCAGGAACGGCCGCCACCGCCGCGCTCGCCGTTCGTTGGTAAGATGAGCAAATGGCCTTCGACGAACGCGCCTTCTTTTCTGAAAAGCCCGAAACCCGACCGGCCAGGTATCAGTGTCCCAAGTGCCGGCGAACCGGTGACTACAGCATTCGATGGGTCCGCCGCTCGAAGAAGGAAAGGCTGCCGCCGGGGGCCGACGAGGGCGACCGGGCGAAGTTCGCGAAGCTCCGCAACTACCTGCTCCGGCTCGACGACGAGGTCACCTGCAAGGCCTGCGGGAAGAGGTTCGAGATCCCGTCGCAGCACTCTCTGATGTTCGTGGACCAGCTCGCGGGGTTGCCCAACGACGCCGATCTCGACCAGGAGATCGCCGCGGCGTCAGGGGAGCCGGAGTCGGTGCCCGAGACCAAGCCGGCGTTGCCCGTGCGGTTCACGCGCAAGTCGGGCGGCTGGAAATAGGGAGCACGTCCATTGGGGTGAGGGCGAAAAGGGCGGAGAATGGCGACGTCGAAGTGTCTGCGCGTGGGGCCGGCTACATGTTCAGCCAGTAGGAGAACTTGACGAGGAACACGTTCGTGGCCGGCCGGCCGAACAGGTCGCTCATGTCCTGCCGGAAACGGAAGGCCCCGACCGCGGCGGAATTCTCCCGGACCTGCTGCCACACGACGTACAGCGCCGACCCGGGTTTGTATTCCCAGCGGAGCACGTTCGTCATGCGGAACGAGCGATAGTTGAAGTCGGGCTCACCCGCATACGCGTAGGGCACGAATTGAGCGGCGAACGGCGATGCGCGGGGCCTGACGACCTCCTTGAAGTTCGAGTAGGCGCCGGCCGAGACGAACGGCTGCGCGTAGACCTGCAGCGTCAGGTAGTACCAGATATTGCCGCCGCCCTTCGACCGCAGTGCCGGCCCGCCGCGCGTGGCCCGGTCGTCCACGCCCGTTCCCTCGATATTGAACCCGCTGCCGGCGGACCAGTTCGACGTCAGCACCATATTCGCGTTCACATTGGCGCCTTTGAAGCATGCTTGTCGGGCGGCCTTCAGTTGATAGACGTCGAAACTCCGACGATCGTTCGCCCGGGGCGTCCGCTTCCCTTTGACGCGATCGGAAGCAGAAGGGTTGGCATGCCGCGAAGTCCGTCAGGGAAATGGTATCGTGAGGCGTCGGCCGGTCGACTGCGCAAGAGGGGGACCATCGTGGGAAACACAGTGTCCGGAAGAGGCCTCGTAAGGTCGATGGCGCGGACCGTCGTGCTGGTCGTGTGCATGTCCGGCCTGACGGCGAGCGGACAGATCACCAGGGACAACTGGGGCAAAGTGGTGGCCCCGGTCCACGGCTCGACACAACCGGGTCAGGCAAACGCGGAACGGTTCGCCGGCCCGAAGCAATTCGGCGACAACTACTACTACGGCGTGCTGCCGAATGGGCGGATCGTCAGGCCCGCCGGGCAGAGCGTGCAGATCGGCATGGATCCGCTCGGCGCGCGCCTCACCCCGGACGGGAGATTCCTGATCACCACGAACGACGAAGACGACGCCGCGCTCCTGGGGTCCCAGCAGAGCGAGACGAACCGTGCCGGCTACTCGCTCTCGGTCATCGACGTTCGGACGATGACCGTCGTGTCGCAGATCAACACTGCTGGCCGGTTCTACATCGGGTTGCAGATCGTCGGCCGCGGCCCGTACACCGTATGGGCGTCGGGCGGCGGCGACAACAGCATCAAGCGGTTCACCGTCTCGTCCGCTGGCACGATCAGCCCGGCCGACACCGTGACCATTCGCCCGATCACGCCCTCGCAGTCTGGTTTCGTGTCGCACTACCGGCCGGGGAAGGAGTTCAACACGACGGATGCTGCCGGAAACAGGCCGCCGGCGCCGACCGGCTTCAATCGCACGGCAGGAGCGGCCATCACGTTTCCGGCCGGGTCCGCGCTCAGCCCGGACGGCAAGTTCCTGTACGTCGCCTGTTACGGCGACAACAGCCTCGCCATCATCGAGACGGCGACGCTGGCCGTCGTCCGGCAGGTTCCGGTGGGGTACTTTCCCTACGATGTGGCCGTCAGCTCGGATGGCCGGTGGGTCTTCGTCTCGAACTGGGGCGTCAGCGAGTACAAGTTCGCGAAACCCACGTACGACGCGGACGGGACGCTGACCGCGCTCGCTCCGACGGGCGCCAACGATCCGGCCGGATTCTACGTGCCGAAGACCGACGCCGGCGGACCGACTCCGAAGACATCTTCGGTGTCGATTGTCGCCGTGCCGGGCGGTGATGGTGCCCGGGCCACCCTGGTCAAGTCGATCTACATGGGAGAGCCGCTCGATGAGCTGTATCAGGTCGGCGATACGCATCCGTGCGCAACAGCACTTCTGAGCCGCGGGGACAAGCAGTACGTCTACGTGACCAAGGCCAACAGCGACCGCATCGGCATCATCTGCCTGAAGCAGGGTGCGGGCAGCAAGGCGGGCCAGCTCGTCAGCGAGGTGAAGAAGGACATGGACCTCTCGCCTGTGAAGGTGGGCGGAGTGAAGCCGCTGGTTCACGGCGCCTACCCGAACGCCATCGTTGTCTCCAGGGACAACACGCGCGCCTACGTGGCCGAGGCCGGCCTCAACTCCGTGGCGGTGCTCGACACCAGGAACCCGGAGAAGCCCCGGCTGCTCGGGAGAATCCCGACCGGCTGGTATCCTTCGGCGCTGGAACTCGGCGCCGACGGGAGGCTCCTCTACATCCTGAACGCGAAGGGCGTGGGCGAAGACATCGGTCCGGCCGGGGCGACCGCGCCGCCGTCGAAGGTGATGGGAACTGGCGCGAGCCTCGTCAGGGTGGACAGCAACTATATCTACGGCAGCGCCCAGAAGGTGGACCTGACAGCCACCCGCTTCGACACCCGGTCCGTCCTCGCGAACAACTTCGCCGTGGCTCCGAGCGTGGACACCCGCATCGTGCCCGCGGGCGGCACAAGGGGATCACGGAAGATCACCCACGTCTTCTTCATCCTGCACGAGAACAAGACGTTCGACTCGATGCTCGGGAATCTGAGCCAGCTCGGAGCGTTCGCCAGCTCGACCTACAGGGATGGATCCGGCACGCCGTTCATCGACGCGCAGTACACGAGCGTCTCGAAGAACCTGCAACTGCTCGCGAGCAGGTTCGCGGTCGGCGTCAACTACTACAGCGACGCCGAGGAGAGCGATGCGGGGCACCAGTTCTCGGCATCGGGTACCGCCAGCGATTACTCCGAAAAGACGCTGGAGGTCAAGGGCGGGCGCGGGCTGCTGGTGAACAAGAACATGGACCCCGAGGATTATCCGGAATCCGGGTACATCTTCAACAACG
>DASVIS010000191.1:0-7834 GCA_036381995.1 Vicinamibacterales bacterium
CGCGGATCGAGAAGGTCAACCTGACCTCCGGCCCGATGGCCGTGACGGGTTCGACGCGGATGCAGGCCACCAGCATCGAGCTTCTCGCCATGCTGACCGTCCTCGAGATCGTCCTTCGGGAACTCCTGGGTGCGGATGGCAGGCTCGATGCGGGCGTTGGCCGCGCGGCGGACGTCCCCGCGCAAATGCGCTCGGCGCTCGAAAGTGTACATGGCGCGCTGACGGGCGCGACGGTCCTGCAGTCGCTTGCCCGCCTCGTCGAAACCGAAGAGCGGATCTATCGCGCCGGCGCGCGGACCTCGTACTTCGCGCGCTCGCTCGGTATCGACGTTCTCACAGATACCACCGAGCGCAGTCCCACGTTCTGCACCCCCTCGTTCAGGAAGTGGGACGACACCGAGGCGTCCGAGTCGTGGGCGTTCCTCTTCACCCCGGAGGCGACGACCGAAGCCGCGTGGCCGGCGCTGTTGAGACGCGCTCCGCAGACGATCGAATGGACCGAGCAGGATCTCCGCGCGCTGCTCGACGAGGACGCCGCGGCCCGGCAGGCCACGGTCCTTCGCGAGATCGGCCACCGCGAGCTGATGCGGTTCCGCATCGGGCTGGATGGCGTCCCGTACCGGCCGACCAGGAAGGGCGACGCCGTCATGGTCGTCGTGTCGGAGCAGGACCTGCCGCTGGTGGCCGCGCCCGACCGAACGTTCGCCCGCTGTCTCTCTGCGGCGCTGGCGTGCGGGGCCGACGCGATTTTGATTGCCGTCGGCCGGCGGGCCGCCGTGGACGGGTTCGCGTCATCGGCCGGCCGCAAGCTGGTCAGCCAGTTCGTCGCCCTGACCATCCCCGACACGCCATTCCTGCTGGATCCGATGACGAGGATTGGCGTGAAGATGCTGCTCAACGCACTGTCCACGTGCACGATGGTGCGTCTCGGGCGCGTGCTCGGCAACCGGATGATCTGGGTGGTGCCCAGCAACCTCAAGCTGATCGATCGCTCGACGCGCTACATCCGCGACCTGGCGGGCGTCTCGTACGAGCAGGCGTGCCACGCGCTGTTCGAGGCAATCGACTACGTCGAGCCTCGCCGCAGCGCGGGCAAAGCCTATCCGCCGCCGGTTGGCGTGGCCACGATGCGCCTCAGGCACGGGATCGGTCTGGAGGAGGCAGAGGCCCGGATCATCGACGAGCTGTCGCGATAGTCACGAACTTCTTCACGAACCGTCCGACAATCTGCTCCAGGTTTGGCGTGCCGATTTCCTGCAACTGGTAGGTGACGCGCACCGTCGGCTTCTTGATCTTGACGATGCGATTCAGGTCGATCGGCGTGCCGATCACGACGACATCGCACGGCACCTTATTGATCGTCGTTTCGAGATCCTTCACCTGCCCGGCGCCGTAGCCCATCGCGGGCAGCAGCATCCCGATTCCCTGGTACTTCTGGAACGTCTCGGTGATCGACCCGACGGTGTAGGGTCGCGGGTCCACCAGCTCGCTCGCGCCGTACTTGCGCGCCGCTACGACGCCGGCGCCGATCTTCATCTCGCCATGGGTGAGCGTCGGGCCGTCCTCGACAACAAGCGCGCGCTTGCCGGTCAGCCGCTCGGGGTGTTCGATGAAGATGGGCGACGCGGCGTCGACCACGACCGCCTTCGAGTTCACCTGGCGGATGTTGGCGCGGAGCTGGTCCACGGCCTTCGGCTCGGCGCTGTCGATCTTGTTGATGATAATGACGTCCGCCATCCGCAGGTTGGCTTCGGCCGGGTAGTAGGTCAGCTCGTTGCCCACCCGCAGCGGGTCAGCCACGACGATCGCCAGGTCCGGCTGGTAGAACGGCATGTCGTTGTTGCCGCCGTCCCACAGGATGACGTCCGCCTCGGCCTGCGCCTGTTCGAGGATGGCGCCGTAGTCCACGCCGGCGTAGATGACGATCCCCTCGACGATGTGCGGTTCGTACTCCTCCATCTCCTCGATGGTGCACTTGTGCTTCTCGAGGTCCGCCAGGCTGCCGTAGCGCTGCACCTTCTGCTTCTCGAGGTCGCCGTACGGCATCGGGTGGCGAATCGCGGCCACCTTCAGGCCGTGCTGCTGCAGCAGGTGCGCGACGCGGCGGCTTGTCTGGCTCTTGCCGGCCCCGGTGCGCACGGCGCACACCGAGATCACCGGCTTCGTGCTCCGGATCATCGTCGGCCGCGCACCCAGGAGTTTGAAGTGGGCGCCGCAGGCGTTGACGAGCGAGCTCCGGCTCATCACGTAGTTGTAGGGCACGTCGCTATAGGCGAAGACGACTTCTTCGACCCCGTGCTTGCGGATCAGCGACTCGAGCTCCTTCTCGGCGACGATCGGGATGCCCTTGGGATAGAGGCGCCCGGCGAGCGACGCCGGGTACTTGCGGCCGTCGATGTTCGGGATCTGGGTGGCGGTGAACGCGACAACGTCGTAGCGCTCGTTGTCCCGGTACACGGTGTTGAAATTGTGGAAGTCACGCCCCGCGGCTCCCATGATGACGGTCTTGGTCCGATGCATGCAATCCTCGCTGTCTGTAATGAGTCGACAAGGAACGAGGGGCGAGCCATGCTCGTCCCTCGCCCCTATCCCTGGATGACCTTCTTGATCCTCGCGACCGCCCAGTCGATCTCGTCCTTCGTGATCGCGACCGGCGGCGCGAAGCGGATGACGTGCTCGTGGGTTTCCTTGCAGAGAATTCCTTCTTCTTCGAGCCCGATGAAATCCCGCGTCTGCATCGCTCACTCCTCGTCCCACAGCATCGACAGCAGCGCCATCCGGACGTACAGGCCGTTGTTCGCCTGACGGAAGTACAGCGCGCGCGGATCCGCGTCTACGGCCTTGTCGATCTCGACCGTGCGCGGCAGCGGGTGCAGGATCAGCGCATCTGGCTTCATCGTCTGGAGCACGGTGGCGTCGATCGTGTACCGGCCGTGGCTGCCGCGATCCGCCAGCCGCTCGGGGCGAATGCGCGTCTGGTAGACCACATCCACCTCACGCAGAACCTTGGCGGTGTCGCGCTCGAGGGCGAACCAGACGTCGTGCTCGTCGAGGTGCTCGAGGATATCCGCCTTCATCTGCATTTCGGGCGGGCTGACGAAGTAGATCTTCACCCGTTCGAACTTGCTGAGCAAATAGGCGAGCGACCGCGCCGTGCGGCCGCGATCGAGTTCGCCGATGAACGCGATGCTCAGTCCCTCGATGGGCCGCTCCCGGTAGATCGTGTAGAGATCGAGCAGCGCCTGCGTTGGATGCTGGCCGCCGTTGCCGTCTCCGGCATTGATGATCGGGACCTTCGACACCTGGGCGGCGCGTTTGGCCCCGCCTTCCTGGGTGTGGCGGATGACGATCACGTCCGAGTAGCCGCCGAGGATCCGAATCGTGTCCTCGACCTGTTCGCCCTCGACCTCGGACGAGAAGAACCCCGCCTGCTCGGTGGACAGCACGCGACCGCCCAGGCGGTACATGGCCGCCTCGAACGAGAACCGCGTCCGGGTGGACGGCTGGTAGAACAGCGACGCCATGATCCGGTTCTGGTAGTCGAGCGTGCCGCCCCGCGCCGCGACCTTCTCCATCTGGCGCGTGCGAGCGAACAACTCCATCAGGAGCGGCACGGTGAACTGCTGCGACTCGACGACGTGCTCTAGCTTCATAGACGTTATCGCACGATGTGTGTCCCCGCGTCGCCGTGTGCGGCCGCGCGCAGGTGCTCATACGACGTGACGATCACTTCCCGGCCGCCGTTGTTCAGGAACCGCAGCGCCGATTCGACTTTCGGACCCATGTTGCCGGGCGGGAACTGCCCGGCCGCGTAGTAGGCCGCCAGGTCCGCAGCCGTGACACGGCCAAGCGGGCGTTGCGTCGGCCTGCGATAGTCCACGTACACGCAATCCGCGTCGGTCGAGATGATGAAACAATCGACGCCGAGTCGGCTGGCCAGGAGCGCCGAGGCGCGGTCCTTGTCGATCACGGCCTCGATCCCCTCGAGCCCGTCCGGCGTCCGCACCACCGGGATGCCGCCGCCGCCCGCCGCGATGACCAGCACGCCCTGCGCAAGCAGCGTCCGGATCACCGGTTCCTCGACGATCTCGATCGGTTCGGGCGACGGCACGACGCGCCGGTAGCCGCGCGCCGCGTCCTCCACCACCTGCCAGCCGAGCAGCCGCGCCCGACCCTCGGCGTCGGCGCGCGAGTAGAACGGCCCGATCGGCTTGGTCGGGTGCTCCATCGCCGGGTCGTCGGCGCTGACGACCACCTGCGACAGGATCGTGGCCACCGGTACCCGGAGACCTGCGGCCCGCAGTTCGTTGTGAAGCGACTGCTGGAGCAGGTACCCGATCTCTCCCTGGGTGGTGGCGTCGCACACGTCGAGCGACTGGCTGTACACCTGATCCGAGGCCCGTTCGGACCGCAGCAGCGCCGCCCCGACCTGCGGCCCGTTCCCGTGCGTCAGGACGAGGCTGAAGCCGTCCTCGATGAGGCCGACGACGGCGCGCGCCGTGCGCCGCGTGTTGGCCACCTGCTCGTCGATCGTGCCCTTTTCGCCGGCGCGGATGAGCGAGTTGCCTCCGATGGCGATCAACGCGGTACGGGACATGGTCTACGCCATCAGTTCGAGCATGATCGCCTTCTGGGCGTGCAGCCGGTTCTCTGCTTCCTGGAAGACGACCGCGCGGGGCGAGTCGATCACCGCAGCGGTGACTTCCTCGCCGCGGTGGGCCGGCAGGCAGTGCATGAACGAGACATCGGCCTTCGCATGGGCGACCATCGCCTCGTTCACCTGGTAAGGCATGAACAGCTTCCTGCGCGCTTCGGCCTCGGCCTCCTGGCCCATGCTCGCCCACACGTCGGTGTAGATCACGTCCGCGTCACGAACGCCTTCCACCGGGTCGTTGGTGATGACGCAGCTGCCGCCGGTCTCGGCGGCCCGCTTCGTCGCCCACGCCGTTGCGTCCGCCTTCGGCTCGAATCCGGGCGGCGCCACGATCGACACGTGCGCGCCGAGCAGCGCTCCGGCGAACATCAGCGAGTGCGCCACGTTGTTGCCGTCGCCGACGAACGCGAGTTTGATGCCGTCCACGCGGCCTTTCACTTCCTTGATGGTGAGGAAGTCGGCCATCGCCTGGCACGGGTGGCTGTAGTCCGTGAGGCCGTTGATAATCGGGATGGACGCTTCCTTCGCCATTTCCTCCACGATCTGGTGGGCGAAGGTGCGGATCATGATTCCCTGGACCATCCGCTCGAGGTTCTTGGCGACGTCGTGGATCGACTCGCGCTTGCCGAGGCTGATCTCGGCGGGCGAGAGATACAGCGAGAATCCGCCCAACTGCTGGACGCCCACGTCGAACGTCACCCGGGTGCGCAGCGAAGGCTTCTCGAAGATCATCGCCAGCGTCTTGCCCTTCAGCGCGGTCGAGAACTCCGCAGGCCTGGCCTTGATGTCGGCAGCCAGCTCGAGAAGGTGGTGCACTTCGGCCGGGGTGAAGTCGCGGAGAGAGAGAAAGTCGTCGGCGAACATGGTCGCTCCATGAATGGGCAAATGCCGGGCACCGACCTTCGCGGAGCCCCGGCGGTCATCGTACAAGCGGCGATTACACTCCAGCCGGTCGCAGAAGGTCAAGCGGACGGAAGGTTATGCAGGGGGCAGTATGCACTGCCGCGTCCTACTTCTGGATCGGCCGTCTCGGGCGGCGACGACGACGGCGGGCGGGGACCCGCGGCGGGGGAGGCTGGAGCACGCCGCTCTCGGTCAATTCGTTCATCAGCGCGCGCCATCGACCTGGCTCGTCCGTCGCGCCACCGTGAATCTCGAGCCAGGCCAGCGCGTAGGGAAAGGCACCGCGCGCCATCAGCGCCCGCGCCGACCGCTGGGAGACGTTGGGGTCGCGCAAACGCCGTTGGAGCGCGAGCAGTTGGGCGAGGCGTTCGATGTCACGGCGCGCCACCGGCAGCGTGCCGAGCCACGGCGTTCCGGCCGCGTGCACGGGGTGACCACCATCGAGCGACAGCCCGAGAGGCACGAGCAGGCTGCCGAGCAGCACGGGGTTCGAGAACGCGTCCGGTACCGACGCGAAGCGCTGGCGGTAGGCGTCGAGCCGTTCGAGCGATTGCCACACATCCTCGGTGCCCGCCGCCCGCTGCAGTTCCGGCGTGATGGCTTCGAGCAGGCCAAGGCGCGCCGCCGTGAGAAAAACGGAGGCGCTCGCGCCCGTCCGGAGGATCTTGTAGTACTCCTCGATCAGCCGCGCGGGCGAGCTGCGCGCAATCTCGCCGCGGTTCCGACGGATGGCGTCGACCACGGGAGGATCGAGCCCGAACCGGAGCCGCTCGGCAAAGGCCACGGCACGCAGCATGCGCACCGGATCTTCCCGGAACCGCTCGTCGGGATCACCGATCGCACGAATCATGTGCTCGTGGAGGTCGCGCAACCCGCCGACGTAGTCGATAATGGAAAAGGTCGCGATATCGTAGAAGAGGGCGTTGATCGTGAAGTCGCGGCGGAACGCGTCCTCCTCGGGTGTGCCGAAGGTGTTGTCGCGACGGATCAGCAGGTCACGTGCCGCTGCCGCGCGCTCCGCGTCAGATCTGTTGAGCGGCTCCTCCGCGTCGTGCGGCGGCGGCGGGTCGTCGATCGCTTCGGCCGGCGGGACGTGACGACGGAACGTGGCAACCTCGATGACCTTCTGACCGAACTTGACGTGCACGAGACGGAAGCGGCGGCCGATCACAAAGCAGTTGCGGAACAGACGCTTCACTTGGTACGGATGCGCCGAGGTGGCGATGTCGAAGTCCTTCGGTCGGCGACCGAGCAGAAGATCGCGAACACTTCCCCCGACGAGATACGCGATGAACCCCGCGTCCTTGAGACGGTACAAGACCTTCAACGCGTCGGGATCGATGTCGCGACGCGACAGCGGGTGCTCGGAGCGCGGAATGACGGTCGGCTCCACCATGACGATGAGGATTATATCAAATGCCGGGCTGTCAACACACACAAGTCCATGATCTGCAAAGGGTTAGCGCACGCCTCTCGCTGGCGGCGGCCCTGGCCGTCCTCGTCACCGTTCCCGCGCACGCCCAAGCGGGGCTGGAATATGCTCGCCAGCTCTACAACCAGGGACGTTTCGAACAGGCGATCACGGCGGCCGCGCGCCTGCGCGCAACGCCTCTTGTCGATGGAGCCCGCCTCCTGCTCGGGCGATCCTACCTGGAGCGTTTCAGGATGACCACCGATCACGCCGACCTGGTGGCGGCACGTGAGGAGCTGCGGGAGGTCCGACCCGCGAACCTGACCTCGCGGGATCGCACCGACTACCTTGTTGGCCTCGGCGAGTCGCTGTATCTGGAGGAATCGTACGGACCTGCGGCAGAGTTGTTTCAGGGTGCTCTGGACCACAGCCAGGCACTCGGACCGCGGGCGTTCGAGCGCCTGTTCGACTGGTGGGCGACAGCGCTCGATCGGCAAGCACAGTCCGGCGCGGGCGACGACCGGGACGGCCTCTATGTGGCGCTGCGCGATCGATCCCTGGCCGAGTTGGGGCGAATGCCCGGATCCGCGGCAGCCGGTTATTGGCTGGTCGCAGCGTACAGGTACTTAGGTGATTTGACCCATGCCTGGGACGCCGCGGTGGCCGGTTGGGTCCGAGCCCCGCTTGGTGAGGACCAAGGGCGTGCTCTGCGTGCCGATCTGGATCAACTCGTGCTGCAGGCGATCATTCCCGAACGTGTCCGGCGGATGGCCTCGAGTGACGTGGACCGCGAACGGACGGCCGCCACCCTGCGGGCGGCCTGGGATGGCGTCAAGAACGACTGGCCTACGAAATAGCTCTGACTG
>DASVIS010000192.1:0-6304 GCA_036381995.1 Vicinamibacterales bacterium
TCGTCCTCCGGGCTTCGGGTCGCAGTGATTCGTGTCGGCGTCTTTGCCTTTCCGATTCAGATTCCGGCGCTGGCTGGGGCGATTCTCTGAGCCCGGCGGCGGCTCCGCCGAGGAGACGTTCAGGAGCAACTGACGGATGGCGGGCTGGCTGTTGGTAGCGGTACGGGGAATCGAACCCCGATTTGATGGTTGAGAACCATCCGTCCTAACCGTTAGACGATACCGCCATCGCGAACCGTTTACGCAGCGCCCCCGTGGCTGAGAACCACGTGTCCTAACCCCTAGACGATACCGGCACTCGGCGGGCGTGCGAGCTTGTGATGATATCAGCGTCGAACGGCTCGGTCAAGCCGGCAGCGGGCGGGGTATGATCGGAGGATGCGATATCTCCTCGGCATCCTGCTCACCCTCGTCGCCGCCGCCTGCGTCGTCTTCGTCGTCGCCGGCCGCGGTGCCGCCCCGTCGATCCAGATTCTCCGGCCGTTGAAGATGGTCGGGGTGGACACGGCGCTGGACGTCACCGTCGAAACCCCGAAGGCCAACCTCTCCCGCCTCGACGTCGTCCTCGAGCAGAATGGCAAGAGCACGCCGCTCTTCTCGCTTGCCGCACCGGCGTCGGCCACACTGACGCAGGAGACACCCAACCGGATCCGGATCACCAGGCCGATCGGCAAGCGGGCCTTGCCGGACCTCCAGGCGGGCCAGGCGCGGATCGTGGTGACCGCCGCTCGCACGACGCTGTTCGGCATGCGGACGAAAGAGGCGACGGCTGCGCGCGACCTCACCGCCAGGTTCAACCCGCCGCGAGTCGCCGCGGTCTCGACCCATCACTACGTCAACCTCGGCGGGTCCGAGATGGTCGTCTACAGCGTATCGCCTCCCGACGTGCGGTCGGGCGTCCAGGTGGGCGACATGACCTACCCGGGGTTCCCCGCCTCCGGAGCCGGCGTGGTGACCGCCGACCCGGGGCTCAAGGTCGCGTTCTTCGCGCTGCTCTACGATCAGGATCTGGCCACGCCCATCAAGTTGTTCGCCCGCGACGAGGCGGGCAACGAAGCCCATGCCTCTTTCGACTACAAGGTGTTCCCGAAGCCGTTCAGCAAGGGACGGATCGAGCTGAACGACGCGTTCATGGAGCGCGTCGTCCCGGAGATTCTCGAGCATGCGCCCGAACTCAAGCTGGCCGTTGGCCCCGGGGAGAACTACCTGCCGGCGTTCCTCAAGGTGAACAGCGACCTGCGGCGGCTGAACGCGGACAAGATCGTCGACCTGTCGAAGCAGAGTGCTCCCGAAATGCTGTGGAAGGGCCCGTTCCGCCCGCTCGGCAATGCGCAGGTGGAATCGAAATTCGCCGACCACCGCACGTATTTCTACCAGGGCAAGGAGGTCGATCAGCAGGTGCACCTGGGCTTCGACCTGGCGGTCACCCAGAGGATTCCAGTGCTGGCTGGCAACGACGGCAGGGTGGTTTTTGCCGACTACCTCGGCATCTATGGCAACTGCATCGTCATCGACCACGGGATGGGCGTCCAATCGCTGTATGGCCACCTGTCCTCGATCGAAGTGAAGCCGGGCGATGCGGTCAAGAAGGACCAGCAGATCGCGCGCAGCGGCATGACGGGCCTTGCCGGCGGCGACCATCTCCATTTCTCGATTCAGCTGCAGGGTCGCCCGGTGAACCCGGTGGAGTGGTGGGATCCGCACTGGATTGACGACCGGGTGATGCGAAAGCTCCGCGACGCGAAGTAAGGCGGTTTGTGGTAGTTTCGGAGGCAGCGAGTATTGTGTCGTCATCTCCCGCCCGCTCCCGCACCGTCGCGCTGTCGATGCCGTGGCCGCAGGCCTCGTTGCACGTCGCGGACTTTCTGGCGCTGACCAAGCCCCGGCTCAATCTGCTCGTCGTCGCGACGACGCTGGCGGGCTACTATCTTGGCGTCAAGCGTTTCGACGCGGCACTGCTGGCCAGCACGGCCGTCGGAACGGCACTGGTGGCTGGCGGCGCGGCGGCGTTCAACGAGATCTTCGAGCGTGACACGGACGCGCTGATGCTGCGAACCCGGACGCGCCCCCTGCCGGGCGGCCGGATGCGCGTCGCCACGGCCCTGTGGTTCGCGCTGGCCTTGTCGCTCGGCGGCCTGGCGCTGCTCGCGGTCGGCGCAAACTGGTTGGCGGCTGGAGTAGCCGCCGCGACGCTATCGTCGTATGCGTTGATCTACACGCCCCTCAAGAGAAAGACCTCGCTGTCGACGATCATCGGAGGCATCCCGGGCGGCCTTCCGCCGATGATCGGCTGGGCTGCGGCCACCGGCACGCTGTCGGTCGAAGCGTGGGTGCTGTTCGCCATCGTCTTCCTCTGGCAGATGCCACACTTCCTCGCCATCGCCTGGCTGTGCCGCGAAGACTACGCGCGGGCGAGCCTGCCCATGCTCCCGGTGGTCGAGCCCGATGGCCGGAGCACGGCGCACCAGGTGGTCCTGTACGCGTCCGTGCTGGTCCCGGTCAGCCTGGCGCCCACGCTAGTCGGCCTCGCGGGCCGGCTCTACTTCGGGGGCGCCCTGGTCCTCGGCCTGATCTTCCTGGCGCTGGGCATCCAGTTCGCCCGCCGGCGCACCAACGACACGGCGAGGCGGCTGTTTCTCGGATCGATCTCCTATCTGCCGTTGATCTGGGGTCTGATGCTGGGAAATCATCTATAGCAGGGTCTTGCCATGTGGCTGCCATGACCATCCTCGTTCCAGCCGTCGAGGTCGATGCACTGCGGCACCGCTATGGCACACGGGTCGCGCTCGACGGCGTGAGCTTCGTCGTCCCGGGCGGCCAGATCTTCGGGCTGCTCGGTCCGAATGGCGGCGGCAAGACGACGCTGTTCAAGATCGTGTCCACGCTCCTGGCGCCGTCCGAGGGGACGGTGCGCGTGTTCGGCGACGATGTCGTGCGGGATCCCGCCGCCGTCCGGCGTCGCCTCGGCGTCGTGTTTCAGCATCCGGCGCTGGATGCGAGGCTCACGGTCGAAGAGAACCTCCGCCACCAGGGTCACCTGTACGGACTGAGCGGCCGGCCGCTGGGCGAGCGCATCGTGGATGTGCTCTCACGGGTTCGCCTCGGGGATCGCCGCCGCGACCTGGTGGGTACGCTGTCGGGCGGGCTGCAGCGGCGGGCTGAAGTGGCAAAGGCGCTCTTGCACCGGCCACAGCTGCTGGTCCTCGACGAGCCCAGCACCGGGCTCGATCCGTCGGCCCGGCGCGAGATCTCGCAGGACCTCTCGGAGCTTCGGCGACAGGAGGGCACGTCGGTGATCCTGACGACGCACCTGATGGAGGAGGCTGCGGGGTGCGACCGGGTCGCCATCCTCGATCGAGGGCTCCTCGTCGCGCTCGACACGCCGGTGGCGCTCACGGCGGCCATTGGCGGCGACGTCGTCCTGGTGACCACGCGGGATGCGAAGAACCTGGCAGAACGCGTCGGGCGTCGGTTCACCGTGAAGGCAGAGGTCGTGGACGGCAAGGTGCGCATCGAGCGCGATCGTGCGCACGAGTTCATCACCGACCTCGTGGAGAGCTTTCCGGGTGAAATCGATGCGGTGGCGTTCGGTAAGCCGACGCTCGAGGACGTGTTCGTGCACTACACCGGCCGGCGACTGGAGGAGGCGGCGCAATGAGGCAGGCGCTCCTCGCCTCCTACACCCTGTGGCTCCGAGAGGTCGTCCGGTTCCTGCGCCAACGCAGCCGCATCGTCGGCGCGCTGGGATCGCCGCTCGTCTTCTGGTTCCTGATCGGGTCGGGCCTCAACCGCTCGTTCCAGGGCGGGCCGGCGATGCCGCTCCAGGGTGGATATCTCGAGTACTTCTACCCGGGGACTCTGGCGCTCATTCTCTTGTTCACCGCGATCTTCTCGACGATTTCGATCGTCGAGGACCGACAGGAAGGGTTCCTCCAGGGCGTGCTCGTGGCGCCGGTGCCGCGGGCGGCGATTGTCGTCGGGAAGATCCTGGGCAGCACGACGCTGGCCGTGATCCAGGGCGCGCTGTTCCTGCTGCTCGCGCCGTTTGCGCACGTGCAGATTCATCTGGCCGATCTTCCGGCGCTGGTCGGTGTGATGGTGCTCGTCTCGTTCGGCCTGTCCGGGCTCGGCTTCCTCGTGGCGTGGTGGCTCGACTCGACACAGGGCTTCCACGCGATCATGAACATCTTCCTGATCCCGTTGTGGATCCTGTCCGGCGCGCTGTTCCCGGCCTCGGGCGCGGCCGGGTGGGTCCGCGTGTTGATGCTCGTCAACCCGATGACATACGGGGTCTCGGCGTTGCGGCGGTTCTTCTACGATCAGCCCCTGGCGAGCGAGCCGCCGTTCAGACTGTCCCTGGCGGTCGTGGTACTGTTCGCGGTGGCGATGGCCGCCGCGGGAACGGTCGCGGTCCGAAGGAAGCGGGGAACACCTTGACCGTTGCTGATCTGCCGACGCTGAACGCGACGTTGAATGGCGTGTCGGCGGTGCTGCTCGGCGGCGGCTACGCCATGATCCGGCAGCGGCGGATTGCCGCGCACCGCGGCTTCATGCTGGCAGCGTGGGTGACGTCGATGCTGTTCCTCGCGTCGTACACCGTCTACCACGCGTTCGCCGGATCCAGGCCGTATCCCGGCCAGGGCGCGGCGCGGACGATCTATTTCATGATCCTGATCTCGCACGTCGTGCTGGCCGCAGCCGTCCTGCCGCTGGCGATCACCACCCTGGCGCGGGCTCTCGGCGGCCGGTACCCCGCTCACGCCCGCCTGGCGCGCTGGACGCTGCCGGTGTGGCTCTACGTCTCGGTCACGGGCGTCGTTGTCTACCTGATGCTCTACAAGTTCTGACGATGGCGGGGTGCGGGATGGTGGTCAGCCTACTGTCTCCTCTCGAACGGCATGTCCCACACGCGGTCGAGGATGACGCTCAGACCGTTGACCTGACCGGCCCCGTCGCGGCGGAAGCGGATCAGCCCGAGCCCCTGAGCCGAGAACGCGTCCTTGTAGACCGGCCGGAGGACCAGCGTCGTGTCCGGGCGGCGCCTGACTTTCAGGTCGGGTCCCTCCGCGAGCACCTGGAGTTCCACTTCCGCCTCGTCACTCGAATAGGTGCCGGCGAGCGCCTTCAGGTCATCGGCTGCCGGCGCCGCGCGTTCGACGCGCTCGTACCTTTCGGAGGTGCCGTTGTCCACGGCCACGCGCAGGCCGCCCTGCGCGTCGAAATCGTACTTCCGGCTTCCATCGGGTGACGCAAAGCGCGAACCGCCCATCGGGTCCAGCCTGTTCGAAGGTGCCGTGCCGCCTTCAAGGCTGAGTTGTGCGTCCTTGTAGAGCACTGTGAGCGGCACGCCCGTGACGATGTTGCGGTAGAGCCCGGCCGCCGACGTCATCACCGACATCGGCGCCTCGTGGTGTCCGAGAGCGGCCACGCGGGACGTCTTCGCCCTTGCGGCGTCGGCCAGGTAGAGCGCCGCCACGCCGTGCGCGTATCGTTCCGCCGCGCCGCTCGAGACGTTGCAGAGCACCGCCACCGACACGTGCTGGTCGGGATACCGCGTGAGGTAGGCGCGGTAGCCGGCGGTCGACCCGCTGTGGCTCACTTCGCTCGAGCCCATGAACGTGCGGATGTAGAGTCCCAGCGCGTAGTTGTGCGCCTTCCCGTCGTTGAAATGGCCCGGCTGCAGCTCCTCGCGGAGGAACTGTGCGTCGCCAACCTTCTGGGTGACTGCGTTCTCGTTCCACCGCAGCAGGTCGCCGACCGTCGTCAACAGGCCGCCATTGCCGTGAATGTTCTCGAACGGCATGTCCTGGCGATACCCGTCCTTCACCTCGTCGTACGCGATCGCCCGGCCCTTCACGACGCGCCGAAAATCATCGCGCCAGGACGTGTGCGTCATCCCGAGCGGTTCGAAGATACGCAGACGGCAGAACTCCGCAAACGGCTGGCCGCTGACCCGCGACACCATGATCGCCGCCAGGTTGTAGCCGGTGTTGCAGTACGACCAGTTGGTGCCCGGCTCGAAGTTCAGGGCCTTCTGGCGCGAGACGATGTCCAGGACGTGGGCGTGCGTGTAGACGCGCGACGTGCGGGGCCAGCCGGCGATGCTCTCCACTTCGCCCCAGTCGCGCAGGCCGCTCGTGTGCTGCAGCATGTGCCGGATGGTGAGCGGCTTGCCGTAGTCAGGAAGCTCCGGGATGTACTTCCGCACCGGGTCGTCGAGCGACAGCTTGCCGTCGCGAGCCAGCAGGAGCACGGCCGCAGCGGTGAACTGCTTCGAAACCGATCCGGCCTCGAAGATCGTCCC
>DASVIS010000193.1:0-8357 GCA_036381995.1 Vicinamibacterales bacterium
CCCCTGGGCCGAATCCGGTAGCGTCGGACGTCTTGATCTTGTGCGCCTCGCTCTCGGTGAGCAGCTTCTGTGGGCTTTCGCCGGCCCTCATCGTGCGGAGGACGATGCCGCCCGCACCGATTTCGCCGACCTGAAAGTCGCAGAGAGTGCCGCCGGCCGGATTCATCTTGGTGTTGATCGCCATCTTGCCGACCTCCATCCCGACGGCCGCCTTGATCTCGGCCGGGGTGAGGAGACCGCAGGGATCGACTCTTGCGGGCTGCGCCGACGCGACGGCGGCCAGCAGGAAGATGAAGGCAGAGCCAAGTGCCAGGGTGCGCATAGTGGTGCAGATTCTAGCACGGTGAATCCCGAACAGCACGAATCCCCCGCCGCCACGTCGGTGGCCCAAATCCGGCATTCGCGTGCTAAGATGCGCCCTCATGACACAGCCATCTTCCGACCAGAAGGGTCAACCCGGCTTCCAGCCGCTCGTGCCCGACAACTCGACGATGAGCGAGTTCACCTTCCGGGCGCTCGTGCTGGGCCTCGTCATGTGTGTCGTGCTCGGCGCCGCCAACGCGTACCTCGGCCTTCGGGCGGGCATGACGATCGCCGCCACCTATCCCGCGGCCGTGATCGGCATGGCCGTGCTGCGCCTCTTCAAGGGCAGCGTGCTCGAGGAGAACTTCGCCCGAACCGTCGGGTCGATTGGTGAGTCGGTGGCCGCCGGCGCGATCTTCACAATCCCCGCGTTCGTCATCCTCAAGTTGTGGAAGTTCGACTCGGCCCACATGTTCCAGGAGTACATCCTGGCCTCGTGCCTGATGATCCTCGGCGGGATCCTCGGGATCATGTTCGTCACGGTCCTCCGTCGCGTCATGGTCGAAGACCCGGGTCTCCCCTTCCCCGAATCGGTGGCCGCCAGCGAGATTCACAAGGCCGGCCAGAAGGGGGCCGAGGCTGCGCTGCAACTGTTCCGCGCGATGGGTGTCGGAGCTGTCGTCAAGTTGATGGACGGATTCGGGATCTTCCGCTCGTCGAACGACTTCACAGTCGGCGTCGGCACCCTCAAGCAGAGTTTCGTCAGGCTGGGACTCACCGACTCGGCCGTCAAGGTGCCGACCGGCGGCATCACTAGCTTTTCGGCCCCGGCGGTCACGCCCGCGTATCTTGGCGTCGGCTACATCATCGGGCCAGAGCTGGGCGCCTTGAACTTCGCCGGCGGCCTGCTGGCGTGGGGGTTGTTCGTTCCGCTGCTGGTCTACTTCGTCGGGCCGACGCTCATCGACCAGTACCTGGCCATGAACGGCGGCAATGAAGCCGCGGCCTGGGCCGGCGTCGTCGCGCACCTGTACCGGTTCATCGTCCGGCCGATCGCCGTGGGCGGCATGCTCGTCGGCGCCTGCTACACGCTGTTCAAGATGAGGAAGAACCTGATTCTCGGCGTCAAGCGCGGCATCGCGGACGTGAAGAAGACGACGGCGGTCCAGGCGGCGACGCGGCGAACGCAGCAGGATCTGTCCCTGAAGATCGTGGGCGTCGTCATCGCGATCGTGATCGCGCTGATGGTGATCCTCTACTTCTACTTCACGCAGTCGGTGCTGGCAGCCGTGGTGGCCGCCGCGGTGATGTTCATCACCGGGTTCTTCTTCGCGGCCGTCTCCGGCAACCTCGTCGGCATGATCGGCTCGTCGAACAACCCGCTCTCCGGCCTGACGCTGGCGACCGTGGTGGTGGCAGCCCTGACGATGGTGATCGTGGGAGCGAAGGGACAGGAGGGCGTGCTGGCCGTCCTGGCGGTGGCGGCCATCGGCTGCGTCTCCTCGGCCGTCGCGGGCGAGATGCTGCAGGACCTGAAGGTCGGCCACATCCTGGGCGGCACACCGTGGAAGATGCAGGTGGGCGATGTCATGGGCGTCATCTTCGCCGGCGCGGTGATGTTCTTCCCGCTCTACATGATGCATACGTCCGACGTGGCGCAGTTCGGTGAGGCGTTGGGCGGCTTCGGCGGCAAGACCTACCCGGCGCCACAGGCCGGCTTGATGGCGGCGCTCTCGCAGGGCATCGTCGGCGGCGAGATGGCGTGGCCGCTCGTGCTGGTCGGCATCGTGATGGGGTTCTCGTTCATCCTGATCAAGGTGAGGAGCCCCATGCTGTTCTCGGTCGGGATGTACCTGCCGCTCGAGACCACCGCGGCCATCTTCGTCGGCGGCATGGTGCGCGGCATGGTGGACAAGATTCGCGACAAGCGGGGCTACAACGCGGCGCAGAAGGCGCGCGTCGAGAACGCGGGCGTGCTGGCGGCGTCGGGGCTGATTGCCGGTGAAGCGCTGATCGGCCTGTTCATCGCCGCCGTCGTTGGGTTCCGCGCGCGGCATCAGTTCTGGGCCGTCTCGGGGTTCGAATCCTACGCCCCGTGGATGGCCATCCCGGTGCTGGCGTTCCTGGTCTGGTACCTGATTGCCGTTCCGCTGCGGAAGGCTGGCACGGCCGACGAGCCGGCGCCGCCGACGGCGGTCATGTAGTACAGCGGCTGGAAATTGAGAATTGAAGAAGTAGAACGAAGGGCCGGTGCGGGAGACATCCTGCACCGGCCCTTTTCGTGTACTCGTAGCCGTACCCTACGGGACGATGCGAAACGCGGCCAGCGCCCGGCAGGTGGTTGCGCCGCTGGTGACGGTGGTCTCGAGCAGGTAGTCCCCAGCGGAGAGCGGCGCGAGCGTCACCTCACCGGACACGATCCTGCAACCGCCCTCGTCGTGTTCGGATGAAGCCACCGGAAGCGGAAGCGCGCTGCCCGTCCGGTCGAGCAACCGGATCGTAGCCGGGGCAGCCGCACCGACGACCGCGGTCTCCACCTTGACGTGCTCCTGCCTGCGGAACCGTAGATCGCCAGCCGGCACCCACGCCAGACCGGTGAATGGGCCTCGCCGGAACACCATCGACTGGCCGACCAGCGGTTCCTCGCCTGCCGCCACCTTCGGGACCATCACGTGCAGGGTTTCCGTGCTACCGAGCGAGCCGCCGCTCGCCTTGGCGGTGAATCGGACATCGTACTCGCCTGGCCCGACGCCGCCGCCCGCCGGGAGGCGAACGACGAAGCTCCGCGAGTCGCGGGTCAACGTCTGGTGCGCGACGTCCACCGGCGAGCCGCCGGTCGCCGTCACTTCGAGGAACACGTCCGCGCCGTTCTCCCACTGATCGTCATGGGTGGCCACGCCGGCGTCGAACTCCCCCGCCACCCAGATCGCGGCCAGAGGGGTGCGGCCCGGACCGACGCGCCACGTGTAGCCAGCCCGCCCGCGCACCGGAGCGTTGCGCCGATCCTTGGAGAGCGCCGACAGGG
Organism: Vicinamibacterales bacterium; assembly: GCA_036381995.1. Lineage (GTDB taxonomy): Bacteria > Acidobacteriota > Vicinamibacteria > Vicinamibacterales > Fen-181 > FEN-299. Next base: position 3,329 of record DASVIS010000193.1, read on the forward strand.
CGTCGGTGACCGGCGACACGGCGGGCGCCGCACGCGGTGAGGCCGGACGCTCCCCCTGCGAGGACACGGACGAAGCCGCGGCCACCGCGACGACCGCGATCACCGCCGCACTGATGCTCCGCACACGCATGCGCCTTCCCAGATCGCAAGATACCGAGATCGCCAGATCGCCAAGTCTCAGGGCACGATCCTGAACGCCGCCAGCACCTTCTCCGTCGTCGTCCCCTGGGAAATCGTTGTCTCGAGTACGTAGTCGCCCACGCTCAGCGGCGCCAGCGTGACTTCACCCGACACGATCTTCGCTCCGTTCTCATCGCGCTCGGTGACCGTCACCGGCAGGCTCAGCGGGTTGCCAGCGCGATCCAGCAGGCGCACCGCGCTCGATGTCATCGGCGCCGTGACGCTCACTTCCACCTTCACGCGCTCCTGCCGGCGGAACCGCAGATCGCCGGCGGCAAGCCAGGACGGGCCCGTGAACGGTCCGCGCCTGAACAGGAGCGGCTGGCTGAGGGCCAGCGTCCCCACGGCCGGCCACTTCGGCAATACGATGTGCAGTGTCTCGGTGCTGCCCAGCGTAGTCCCGGCCGGCTTGCTGCTCACGCGCAGTGTGTAATCACCGGCCGTCTGACCGGCCGGCACCGGCACCCGGACCACGAAGCTCCGCGCCTCGCGCGTGAGCGTCTTCTGCACCGTCGACAGGTTCGCCCTGTCAGGGGCCGTCACCGTAATGGTCACGTCGGCCCCGTTCTTCCACGACTCGTCACGCGTCGCGATGGCCGGGTCCCACTCGCCTGCGAGCCACAACACCGCTTGCGTCGCGCCGGCCGCGTCGGCGCCCCAGGCGTAGCCCGCCTGCGCGTGGACCGTCGCATCGGCGCGGATCCTCGCGAGGCCAGACACAGTCGCGGCCACCGGCGAGGCCGGGCTGCCCGGTATCGTCGTCGCGCTGGCGCGCGCGGCCACCTCTTCCCTCGTCGCCGCACGGTACCCGGGCCGCGCACGGACATCGACCCCAGGGCGTTTCACGCGTACCTTGATCGAACGGAACCTCCCGTCCAGCTTCGGGTTGGTCGAGTAGTAGCCGAGGAGGTAGTAGGAGGTCAGGTCGTCCACGACGCGGCGCAGGCCCCGGTCGATGTCGTTGCTGTTGACGATCGCGATACCGTCCGTCGCGCTGGCGAGGTTCTGCAACGAGTCGAGTCGCGCGCGCAACCGGCTGGCGTCCGTCACGACGTCGATCAGTTCGTCGGCGAGCGAGGTGTCGAACACGACCAGGCCCCGGGGATCCAGCGGATAGAAGCTCACGTTCGCCTTGTTCGCGTCGTCCAGCATTCTGCGAAAATCGCGGCCGTGGTCTTCCTGCGAGAGCGCGAACCGGTCGGCATCACATCGCGCCTGTCCCTGCATGCCTGCGTTCATCTGGCCGGCGGTCGCCCGAGTCAGCTGGTTGTCCGGCTGGTACAGCAGCCAGCCCTCGCTGACAGCCAGCACCGCCTTACGCTCTTCTCGCAGCCCTCCCAGGTGGACGACGAGCTCCTGGAGGGACTCGAGCGAGAGCCGCTCGCGACGCCGCTGAATCATCTCGCGCGCGATGGCCGACATCCTACCCGTCTCGCCGGCCGACGGAGGGTAGCACTCCATGTACCGCTCTTCGATCGGGTCGTACTCGGTGATTGAATCGCGGCGGCTCCAGCGCCAGAACTTGTCCACCAACTCCTCGATGCTGGCGGTTCGGCGGGCGAACGTGACGGTGGACGCCGACACCTCCGGAGTCGTCACCGCGATCAGGTCGTCCGGGCCCAGTGCCCGGCCGAGAAAGCGGACCAGCGCGTCGCGAACCGACATCGCCCCAGACCGCGAGATGTGATAGGTATCGAGAAAGAGCACGAAGAGACGCGCCTTGGACTCGGCTACCATCTCGCGCGACTGCGCCACGGTATTCGGCTCGGCCACGTTGGCGCGTTCCTCGGTCGTGGGGGCCTGCACCACCACGTGCTCGAACGTCCGGATCTGCTGAGTGACGTTGTCCTCGAGCAGATCGAAGTCCTCCTGCCGGAGGTCGGTCACGGGCTTCCCGCCGGCCGTCGGGTAGACATCGACGCGGACGAAATTGGCCTCGGCGCGGAACGTCGGACGCTGGTCCTGCCCCTGGGCCGGCTGCCCCTGGCCGGTTTGGCTCTGGGGCGGCTGGCCCTGTGCGACGGGCGGCTTCTGCGTCGTCGGAGGCGGCGGCTGCTGTCCTTGCGCGAGCAATAGCGATCCGAGGGCGGCCACGAGCGTCGCCGCCAGCAACCTGGCACTGATATCGGCAGCGTACGTGCGGGAAGTCAGTGACGGCATAAGTGTCCTCGGCAGGCAACGACGCTGCTGAATCTCTCTTAGTGTTGCACGATTGGCGCCATCATGCCCTCGATCTGGCCACGCGCCAGCGCAATCAGCCGATCGCGGTCGTCGAGAGTCATGCCGGTGGTGTCGATCGGCTCGCCGACGCGGACGTCGACCGTCACCGGGCGGATCAGGCGGCTGCCCTTGTTCATGGCCGCGGTGCCCCCGCGGATCGCGACGGGCACGAGCGGTACCTGCGCCTTGATGGCCATGATGAAGCCGCCCTTCTTGAAGGGCAACAGCCCGCCCGTCCGGCTTCGCGTGCCTTCCGGGAACACGAGGAACGAGTTGCCGCGAGCGACCGACAGCGCCGCCTCATCCACCGCCTGCTTCGCCTGCTCGTGGTTCTGCCGCTCCACCGGGATGAAGCCCAACATGGGCGCGACGCGGCCGAGGATCGGCATCTTGCCGAATTCGATCTTGTAGAGCAGGTGCAGGCGCGGGTGCAGGATGTGAAACAGCAGGGGCGCGTCGATGTTGCTCGTGTGGTTCGCGCAGTAGACGGCTGTCTGTCGCCGCGGGACCCGTTCGCCGCCAGTCATGCGATACGAGATGCCCGAGAGGGCAAGGCCCAGGCCGATGCCGCCGTGGGACAACGTGTAGAGCAGCCCGGGACGATTGAAGAGCCACGCGATCAGAAGACCAGGCGGCCCAACCAGCACGACGTACACCGAGATGGCCAGATAGGTCACGAGCGACCGGACGGCGGCGATGATCCAGGCGATGCCGCGAAGCGGCGGCGGAGCGGCAGATGCCGAGCCGGCCGGAGGCGGGCAGTCATCGGCGCGGAGTGTCATCGGCCGCATGATACACGAAAGGCCTGGACCGTCTGGCGATCCAGGCCTTCGTCGAATCGATCGGAGAGGACGTGGTCCCCTCCCCTACGACGCCCTCATCGCGCGGCGGGCGACGACCGGCACTGGAAGCACCTTGGCGGTTTTCGCGCGTTCCGCCACGCGCGTCCGCGTGGTCATCGAACGATCGAGCGCGCGATCGACGCGCGCCTCGATGGCCAGCTGGACTTCGTGGAGCACCTCAGAAATCTCGGAGACCACGAGGAACCTGGCGCGATCGAGCATGCGCTTCTCGCGAAACGACAGGTTCTTCGACTTGCTCAGAAGCGTGAGGCTCTTCAGCACGTCGGCCACGTCGTAGATCGAGCCGCTGCGCATCTTCTCCGAGTTGTCCTTGAAGCGCCCTTTCCAGTTCTGCTGGCTGTCGATCTTCCCGTCGCCGAGGAGGCGGAACAGGTGATCGACTTCGGTCCCGACGATGGCACGGCGCAGACCCACGCTGTCAGCGTTTCCGACCGGCACGAGTACCATTGTCTCGTTCGAGGCGATGCGGAGGGAGTAGAACCCGCAAGTGGTGCCGAGGATGGTCTTTTCTTCGATGCGCTCGATGACGCCGAGACCGTGATTCGGGTAAATGACCTTGTCACCGATCTGGAATGTCACGTGTCCCCCGTTCTAGGAAGGGTTTAGTGAGGAGGCCTTGGATCTCGACCAGCAACCAGTATACAGCAGCGCGCGAAAGATCTCAAGAGAACTGGCCGCAATTCCTTCACATTCGCCTTATATTCTCCCGCCGGAATCGCGGATGGCGGTTGACCCAAGGTCTGGATTTCGGCGGTTTCTCCTTTGTGCTCATCGACTTAGCACCAAGGTGCAGGCACGGTTGCGGGCTCCCGATCGATGGTGCAGATGAAGTCAGGCACCACATTATGTTGTGGTGATCGTACTTGCATTTCGCCCGGTGGTGACCATGATTCTGGAGTCGTGGGTTTCGGGGGCGCGCTCGGCCGCGGTATACTGTTTTTCCTCTCCGAGTGCCGGAGTGGCGAAACTGGCAGACGCGCGGGACTCAAAATCCCGAGACTCGCAAGGGTCGTGAGGGTTCGACTCCCTCCTCCGGCACCAGCAAGTCGATCTCCTTCATACATTTGCGGCGAATGCGTCTCCAAACAGTCCCGTGCGCGAAGACCGCCGTGGGGCAACCGTGGGGCAATTCGCGGGAAAGCGCACCGCGTGGTCAAGGTGGCCCGACCGGGCCGCGGCCGAGTGCGGTGTGGGCGGAGCGACGCTCGCGCCAAGCTGGGCAAGCCTTGCAGCCGGCGGGCCGTCGTCGCGGCAGAGCGGTTGGCCCGCGCGACCAGGCGCGGTCCGCTCAACCATGACGACGGGCAACGCCAAGCTCCGTCGCCTGCCCAGCGGCCGTCGCGCGCGCGGCGCACTGGCCGGCGGGATGAGGCGAGGACCCGTCGTCGCGACGGAGCGGCCCACTATCCCGGATCTGCCTCGGGGAGGTAGGTGCCGAAGGTCCAGAGGTGCCCCTCCAGATCGCGGACGTGGTACTCGCGTGACCCAAAGTCGGTATCTTTGGGCGGGCTCGTAATCTCCGCGCCCGCCGCTCGCGCCCGTTCGAAATGCGCGTCGAGGTCATCGACGTACACCGTACAGGGCTTGGGTAGCGGCTCCGAGCAGTTGAGGGCTCGCCATGCATTCGTCAGGCCTGACGGAGCCGAGCATGATGACGTTCGTTCCCAGCTTCAGTTGCGCATGCCGGATGATCTGTCCGGACGCTGGAACCGAGAACACTTCGACGAAGCCGAAGGTCGCGCAGAGCGATCGCATCGCGCTGCGAG
>DASVIS010000194.1:0-5102 GCA_036381995.1 Vicinamibacterales bacterium
CGTGATGGTGCAGACCGCCTACGTGAGGGGCTTCAACTCGGGGGTCCGCGCCCACGGCTGGTCGGCCAGCCCGTCGAGGCTGTGACCGCCACTGCCAATAGAGGGCAAACCCGCGACGGTGCCGGCGCACGATCGTGTCGGGCGTCACGATCCGGATCGCCCGTCGCCGCACTTGTCCGAAGGCCAGAAGGGAGGGTCGGTGCATGCTGGCACTCTTCATCAACGCACTCGGCCTCTGGCCGTGGATGCTGTCCCTGGTGGAATCACTTGGCGCCGGCGAACTCTTCGCGGGTATCGTGCTCGTCGCGATCAATCTCGCGCTGAGCGTTACCGTTGCGGTATGGGTGGGCTTCCGCCTGGTCGACTTGGTCAACGCCACGGATCGTGAGAATTGAGAGTCCGCGAGCGTGACGGCCGACAGGTCGTCTGTGATCGGCGAGCGAGCCGACCGTCGCCCGCGCAGTCTTGATTAGAACAGAAATGTCTGGAAGCCGGCGCCGCTGACGAGCAGGAGAGCCGCCCCTTTGTGACTTGAAAGAAACTCGAGAACTCGCGCACGCAAGTGCCCGTCGGCACCCGACACCGCCGGCCGAACGCGGGCGTTTTCCTGAACAAAACCGCCCACCCCGACCTCTCTTCCCCCCGCCATGCCTTGTCAGCTTCTTCCAGTTGTCAGGCTGCCCAAGAGTCCTCGCACGCCAACGACCAGCAGGATGACGGCGAGGGTGTACAGCATGTCCGTTCTCCGGCGCGGTGTGGGCTCCGCGCGTGAAGCGCGAGCGGAGGGTGATCCTCACGCGCGCACGGTCGATCGATTCGCGGCACCTGGCTTGGTGGTGCAGGCGCGCGACCCGCTCGGTCAGGCGGCGTCCGGCCTGAGGCTGGGCGCGACGGACGCGGGTCAGGTCCGTGGGGCGCCCGGCTAACCGCCGGTTACTGCTGCCTTGCCAGCTCGGTTGTCTCGAGCGGCGAATGCCAATCGGACTCGACGGCGAACGCCATGCACCGTGCGAACATCTCGAAATCGAACTGCGGGCACCTCGTGCCGTTCCGCTCGATCAGGGGCGCTGACCTGACCCGTTCGAAACGGCGACGGTCGCTCATGTAGGGGACATAGGGCTCGACGTAGCGATCGAACAGCGTTTCGATGGCGTTGCGGGGCGCGGCTGCAAACGCCTCGGGCTCGCAGGCCCGGATACCCGCCACACGAAACAGCCGGCACGTGTAGTCGATCAAGTGCTCAACCCGGGTCACACGCTGGTTGACGATGTGAAAGATCCCGCCATCCGGCGCCCCGTCCATGATCGACAGGAACGCATTGGTGAAGTAGTCGACAGGAATGAGATTGATCCCGCCCTCGGGAATGACCTCGATCCTCAGCGGAAGCCACAGTGTGCCGTCCGGTTCCACGCGCACACCCATTTCGACGGCCTTCCTTCCGCCTCGCTCGAGGATATCCCTTTCATAGAGGTCCTTGATGAAGAGCGCGGTTCGAACCGGGTGATACAGGGCGTTGAACAAAAGACTGCGCCCGGTTCGGGAGTCGCCATACACGATCGACGGCCGGTAAATCGACAGGGGGAGATGCATCTCCCGACAGGCGGCGATCACCATCTGCTCCCCGCGGCATTTCGTCTCTTCGTAAGGGTTGTGAAAACGGCGGGGCGTGGCCGGTTCTTCGGCACACCATCCCGACGTGTAGCCCGCGACATAGGCCGTGCTCACGTGATGGAAGAAACGGGCGGCGCTTGACCGGGCACATTCGAGGACCTGCGACAGTCCGAAAAGGTTGACCCGCTCCACGTCCGCGCGTTTCCGTTCGGAGAACGCCGTGCTCGAGGCGCAGTGGACGATTTCGTCGGTCTGCCGAAGGACGTCGCGGAGAACCGCCGGGGCAACGCCGAGGCCAGGCGTGGTGACGTCGCCCTCGATGATGCGCAACCGGCGACGACTGTCGGCGGGGAGGCCGAACCAGTCCAGGAGTGCACCCACCCGGTATTCAGCCGGTTGCTGCCTGCGGGATCGGGCCAGGAGACACACCCGGTACCCCTTCTCCAGCAACGCGACGGTCAAGTGGCTGCCGAGGAAACCGGTACCTCCCGTCAGGAGGACGCTTGTCGCTTCTCGTTCCTTGTTTCTCATAGAGCGTCGAGGCGGTAGAGGAAATTCTCCTTGCGCGAGCAACCCTGGGAGAACACCTGCATCAGGAACGTGACGCCCTTGGTGGTAGCCGCCAGGCCGTCCAGCCACGGCCCGATCGTCACCATCGCGTCCGCGATCTTCTGCTTCTCGACCGCCTCGGTATGGTCGATGTAGTAGTCGTATTCGAGAATTGCGCGCTTCCCGAAATCCATCGGCGTGAGGAAGCCGTAATCGTGATCGATCTGATGGACGTCGGCGATCCGGCCGAACTCGGCGATGATTTGCTCGATGACCTCCACCCGGTCGAGCGGCACGTAGATGAGGAAGGCGAACATGTGTTTCCGCCGCGACATGCGGGCGCTGACGATGCGGAACATGCTGAGCCATACCAGGTCGGTCATTTCCGGCCGGGCGTAGAGGCGCGCGTAGAAGTCCCGCAGATCCTCGTCAACCGACCCGGCGATGGTCTCGGGCGAGGGCCGCAGGATCGCCTCGAGGAGCGGCCGCATCTCGGGCCTGCACACGAGCTCGTACGGCGCGCTGTTCCCTTCGTAGCCCCTGATGATGTCGATGAGTTCGGTCTCGCCGAGCCTGGGGAGGCCGAGCATGAGCGTGCGGAACAGCGCCCGGTCGATGAGGTTGGAGGTCATACGGCCGATGGCGGCACGACCGTGAGCGTCGACGACGGCGAGCACCAGGTACCTGATGCCGAGGACATCCGGCAAGACATGCTTGATCGTGTCGGAGAGCGTTTGCGACGGAGACAGGAACGTCGAGATGTACTGGCCGCCGAGAACGGCGAGGGCCAGCGCAATGCGACGCTGGCTGAGGTCGCGCGCGAAGGCCACCGCCTCCCGGAAATCGGCGAACGGCACAAGCACCCCTTCCTCGTCGTCCGTGACGGGATGGAGCTTGACCACGGCCTTCGTGCAGACGCCGGGCGAGGGAATCATCGCGTGCTCGAAGGCGTACACGTTCGGCGCGCTCTTGTCGTTGAGGTTGAACACCTTCCCGTTCCTGTCCACGAACTCCATGTCGATGAAGCCGTCGGCGGCCGTCCCGTAGACGTTCGACCAAGGCGAAAAGGTTCCCGTGCAGACGATGTTGCCGCAGACAGTTGCCGCTGGTTCCGCCGCGTTCACCCGGAAGCCGCGCCGCCAGGCTTCCTGCTGCAGCTCGAACGACGTGACGCCGGGTTCCACCGACACACACCAGTTGTCGACGTCGAAGTCAATCCGTCTCATGCGGTTCATGTCCAGGACGATCCCGTCGGTGAACACGAACCCGAACACGCTGCCGCCGTTGCCGCGTATGGCGAATGGCATCTTGAACTCGTTGGCGAGCGAGATCACGGCAGCCACTTCGTCCCTGGAACCTGGCAGCACCACGTAACGGGGCATCCGGATGCCGGCCAGCGGGAACGGATCGTCGGCGTACGTGAACAGAATCGCCGGATCGTTACTCGCCCAGTCGTGTCCCACGATCGCCCGCAGGCGGGTGAGGGCCTCGTCTGCTTCCGGCCGCTGAACCGGCCTCTTCTCGTCGAGGTGCGTCCTCACGTGGTCCTTCAGCGCCTGCATGACCGTCATCGGCCGCAGGCCCGTCACGAAATGGCACTGCGGGTCGCAGATGCCGCACAAGGTGCAGCTCTCGGCGACGTCGATCAGCGCCTCCGTCATGGGGATGAGGTCGTCGGCCAGCGCGCGGTAGAGATCCATGCGCCCCTGGGGATAGTAGGCGACGTAGTGCTTCTCCGGCCCCGAAGGACAGATGCCGTTCGCGAGGTAGTCGATCTTGCACATCGCGTAGTGCCGGCACTGCGCGGCCGTCTGCTTCGCAGCGGTGTCAATCATCTGGTGCTCCATCATCTTTGCGGAGATCCCGGCCTGACGCCGAGATACACGACCGCGATACCGTTGAACAACCTTCTGAACCGTACGTCCGAGAAACCCGCGTCGCGAATCATCGCCGCCACGTCTTCCGCTTTCGGAAAGACGCGTATCGACTCGGCCAGGTATCGAAACGGGGCCGCGGTGCCGCAGATCAGGCGGCCCAATAGAGGCATCCAGCAGAAGGAATAGACGTGATAGAGCCCGCGGAGGAGGGGGTTCACCGGGACCGAGAACTCGAAGATCAGCAGCCGTCCCCCGGCGGTCAGCACCCGGAGGCACTCCCGCAGCCCCTTCTCGGGATGCGCGAGATTACGGATGCCCAGGCCGATGGTGACGGCGTCGAAGGTCGAATCCGGAAAGCTGAGACTCTCGGCATCGCCCTGGACGAAGGCGATGAGCCTCCGTTCCTCGGCCGTTCGAAGCGTTGCGCGTCCCGCCTTGATCATCGGCAAATTGAAGTCGCAGACCGTCACCCGGCCGTCCGGACCGACCTGTCTGGCGGCGAGCTTCGCGAGTCCTGCCGTCCCGCCGCACGCGTCGAGGACCAGGTCTCCTGGCTGGAGCCCGAGAAGGCGGATCGCCTCCTTCCGCCAGCGGCCATCGAGCCCGACGCTCAAGAGGGCGTCGGCCAGGTCGTACCGGCGCGCAATCGGGTCGAACTGGCTTCGAACGAGCCGCTTCTTGTCGCCCGCCGTGACGTGCCGATACCCGAACGACACTGTGTCCGGCATTCGGGTTCCTCCCGAAACCGCGCAGCGAAGCACTGTAGACGGCGGGCTTTTCTACCACGATCAAGCGACCGGTCGCAAACAGTTTCTCCCCCTCCAAAGACACCACACCGCCGGACGTGAACGCGTTTACCCGGATGAAACGCTCGGGGGATCTGAGCTGGTGCGTGGAACGAACGTACTCAGGCGGCGTTTGCTGCAGGGTCTTCGACCGGGTCCCGCGAATCGGGGGGTAGGCACGCAAGACGGAGCTGCACGTGGAGGCCCGGTCACACCCGTGCAGCCCCGCAGGCCAGCCTCAGGGACGTTCGACGGCCTTCTCCACCTCGCCGACCTTCTT
>DASVIS010000195.1:0-54057 GCA_036381995.1 Vicinamibacterales bacterium
GAGAACGCCCGCAAGGCGGAGGAAGCGCGCCTGGCAGAGGAGGCCCGAAAGGCTGAGGAAGCCCGTCGAGCCCAGGAAGCCAAGAGAGCCGAGGACGCCAGGTTGGCGGCCGAGGCTGCGGCAGCCGCCAAGCGTGCGGAAGAGGCGCGGCTCGCCGACGAGGCCCGCAAGGCGGAAGAAGCGCGGAAGGCGGCCGAGATCGAAGCCGCTCGCGTGGCCGCGGGGAAGGCCGACAGAGCCAACTTCTTCATCGAAGGCGATTTCGGGAAGGAGCGCCGCGTTCGTGACGTCGTCACAGCCACAACGCCGCCCCTCACCTTCGGCTACGGCTTCTGCGCGCCGCTGTTCGGCGCCAAGGCCGGTGTGGATCTTCGCTTGGCTCCGGGATGGCGCCTGGCGCCGGCGATTGGCGTTGCGTTGAACACGCGCGATTCCGGTCAGTCGAGTCTATTCGCCGAAGCCGAACTCAACCGCTGGTTCGGGCGCAAGGGCTTCATCGGCACCGGTATCGGCGTGTGGGACTTCACGCACGGCGATACGGTTGCGCCGGTGTGGTTGCTGCAGGGCGGCCGCCAGATATGGAGGGCCAGCGGCCCGAAGGCGAACGAACTGCACTTCGTGGTGACGGGCCGGATGTTCCTGAACAAGATGGACGACATCGCGAACAACTACCAGTTCTGGGCCGGTCTGCGCTACATCATGCGGTAAGTTGCGCGACGCCGGTTTCGACAGGCCACGACGGGCGCGGGAGGCAACTTCCGCGCCCGTTTTCGTTGTGCGCCAGTGACGGCCATGGCTGCACGCCCTCCCGCTGCGCGCTACAGCGAGGCCACGCCGTAGCCCTCCCGCCCCAGAATGCGTGGGCCGAGGCGCGAATTCGCGCGGCACGGACATCTGCTGCCCTGGTCCTCGCCCGGACCGTCACCTCAATTGAGTGTGCGTCTTGCAGGCCGTCGAAGCGCCATCACGAGGCCCATCACGAGCAGGACCGTTGCGAGGAGACAGGCCCATCCCATGAGCGTGGACTGTGGAGCGCCCGTGGCGGCGGAGACGGCCGCTGGCGCGACGCCGCCGGCCGGGATCATCCAGCGGAACGCGTTGGCCTGCAGATACGTCATGACGCAGACGATCGCCACCAGCAGCAGCGAGTGGCGGAGCGTGAACCGGAACAGCCCCGACTCGTTGCCCACCAGGCCCGTCGCCGCGCACGCGACCGCGATCGACTGCGGCGAGATCATCTTGGCGGTCACGCCGCCGGAGGAGTTGGCCGCAACGGCCAGTACCGGACTCATGCCGATGGCGTCGGCCGACACCGACTGCAACCGGCCGAACACCGCGTTCGCTGACGTGTCCGACCCAGTCATGAAGACGCCCAGCCAGCCGAGCACCGGGGAGAACAGCGGGAACAGCTGCCCAGTGCCGGCCAGTGCCATCCCCATCGTAGTCGTCATGCCGGACGAGTTGCCGATGTAGGCGAACCCGAGCACCGCCGCGATGGTGACCAGCGGCGCGCCAAGCGACTTCAGCGTCTGGCTGAACAGGCGGGCGCCGTCCGCTGGACGCATCCGCGTGATGAGCATCGAGATCAGCGCGGCGATCAGGATGACCGTTCCGGTCGCCGACAGCCAGTTGAACGTGAAGACGGATGGCACGGTCTTGCCGGTGACCGGATGGACCACGGCGTTGTGGATCAGCGGAAATGGGATCGCCACCGTCAGCTGCTCGAGCAGGGCCTTCACCGATCCGATGCCCCAGTTGCCCACGAGAATTGTCAGCACGACGAACGGGCTCCATGCCTTCACGACGGCGCGGGCGCCCGGGGCGGCAACCGGGGAGGCCTTCCCCTCTCCTTCGAATCGGAAGATGCGGCGCGGTCTCCAGACCCTGAGAAAGAGAACCAGGCACACGATCGAGCAGAGTGACGAGATGATGTCCGGGAGCAGCGGGCCGAGGTAGTTGGACGTCCACCACTGCGCGACCGCGAACGATCCGCCGGACACGAGCGCGGCGGGCCAGACTTCCCTGATGCCGCGCCGCCCCGACATGGTGAACACCAGCCAGAACGGAATGATGATCGACAGGAGCGGCAATTGCCGTCCCACCATCTGCGAGATCAACCGATTATCGATTCCCGTCACCTGACCGGCGACCACGATCGGTGTGCCGATGGCGCCGAACGCGACCGGGGCGGTGTTGGCGATCAGGCAGAGCCCCGCCGCGTAGAGCGGCTCGAAGCCGAGGCCCACGAGCATGGCCGCCGAAATCGCCACCGGCGTGCCGAAGCCGGCCGCCCCCTCGAGGAACGCCCCGAAACTGAACGCGATGAGCAGCGCCTGCAACCGGCGATCCTCGGTGATCGACGCGATTGAATTCTTGATCGTCTCGAACTGCCCGGTTTCCACCGTAATGCGATACAGGAAGACCGCCGCGATCACGATCCAGCCGATCGGGAACAGGCCGTACAGCGCGCCCTGGAGCGTGGATGCCAGCGCCAGCGCGATTGGCATGCGGTACACAACGATGGCGACCAGCAGCGCCACCGCTGTCGTGCACGAGCCGGCGATGTGGCCCTTCAGCTTGCGGACGGCCAGCGCCCAGAAGAGAAACGCGATTGGGAGCGCGGCGACGAGAGCCGACAGGAAGATCTGGCCAAGGGGATTGAACGCCTGGGTCCACATGGGCGAGTCGTCTTTCGAGCCGAGGGAAGCGGCGCGCGGATGGATCCGGCGCGCCGCAAAGCGTATCGGAAATGACCGCCGGCCGCAATGATCTCGGACGCGATCATCTCGCAAGCGGTGGACTGCGCACGTGCGGATTGCAGCAGGCGGGCGTGCTGTCGGGCGCCAGTCGGCGATGGGGATCCGGAACGGCGCCAGGCAGGCAGCCCTCAGGGCATGGGGTGCGGCGGGCTCACCTCGCTGTACTGGTCGTCGGGTATGGCCGCGCTGCCGAGTTGCCTGCGCAGGCGCCGCTCGTAGGCCGCCAGCCACTTCTCGATTCGCTCGGCCTGGCGTCCCTTGTCGAGCAGCGACTCGCGCGCTCGCTTCAGCGAGTAGTCGATCGTCTCGAGCCTCAGCTTGATCGCGCCAACCGGCTTGTTCTCGTCGATGTCCTTGAAGCCGAAATACGGCGTCCCCGACCGCTCGATGACCTCTTCGATCGTCGCGAATATCGGCGCGTCGTGGCCGCACTTGAAGTTCGACAGCTCCACCGCCACCAGGTTCGGATGCCGCGCCGCGAACTTCGCCGCCCACATCTTCAGGTTGCTGCTCGCGGCGAGCGAGTTCTTCCACACGTCGGAGATATCGAGCGGGTGCTTGATGAGGCCGGCCCGCACCTCCTCGCCGAACAGGCGATCCAGCAGGTCTTCGTCGAGCGGCAGCGTGCTCTGTGAGAAGACGGCATACCCCAGTTTCTGCAGCTCCTCGGGGATCCCGTGATTCAGTCCCGGGTCGTGGTGATAGGGGCGTCCGAGCAGGAGGATGCCGAGCCGATTCTCGCGCTCCAGCGCGTCGAGCGCGACCCGGGCGGCCGAGTGAATCGTCTTCTCGTAGTCGGCGAGCACCTCGTGCCCCGCCTGGACCGCGCGCTCGTTCTCCTCCCACGACACGCCCAGCACCGGCGACCACATGTCGAACATCTGGCGGCGGAAGAGCGGCTCGTCCTCCATGTCGAGGAGGCCGTCCAGGTACTTCACGCCCTGCTCGGCGAACAGGTCGCCCTCCTTGGTGAACGCCGCGCGCACGGTCTGCGGTGTCAGCGAGACCGTCGGGCAGGCGTTGCTCGCGCGCGTGCCCACGAACCGCGACGGCAGCACCTCGATCATCGGGAAGAAGATGCAGTCGAGCGGCGCCCGCTTGTGCTTGACGAGCAGCAGGTTGTGGACATGGGCCAGCGCCACCTTCGAGGGGAAGCACGGGTCGATCGCGCCGCGGGTCGCGCCCGTCCGGTACATCTCGATGCTCGTGTAGTCCGAGAACACGATGTTCTTCGGGTCCACGCCGACGCTCTCGAGGTAGCCCGTGAAGAACGGCGCGAGCGCGTACATGTTGAACACGCGCGGGATGCCGATCCGCACCTGGCCGCGCTTCTCGAACAGCGCGCGGCGCGTCCGTGCGGCCGACGTCCAGCCTTTCGGCGGCTCCGGGTCGGCCACGCTGGCCGGGTGGCGGAGCTTCCAGATTTCGCGGGAGGCCAGCGCCACGAGGTTGGGTGTCCGCTTCTTCACCGCGTCCTCGGCCGCCTTGATGTCCCGCATGTGCGCCACGTCCTCCGCCGCGCCCTTCTCGCACCCGGCGACGATGAAGCGGCGGTGGCTTGCCCCTTCGAGGTCGGCGGCCACCGGTGCGCTCGCCCCGGCCCCGACCGACACGTCGATGAACGTGCGCACGCACTCGTTCTTGCAGAAGTGGCACCGCGTGTCGTCGTCGCACTTCGTCTCGAAGGTGATTCGCTGGGCCTTGTCGAGGCCGATGAAGGTCGTCCGGCGCCCGTGCTGCCACAGGCGAATCGCCTCGAGGCCGGCGCCGATGGCGCCCGCCTCGCCGCAATGTTCGTGGAGCACGATGTCCGGCTGGCGTTCCTGTCCCTTGAAATTGTCGCGGATGAAGTCGACCTGCGCCTTGACCGCCGCGAGGTTGCGCTGCGTGCCGCCCTGCAGCACGAATCGCCATCCGAAGCGCGACAGGTTCGGCGCCTTGGCGACGTAGAGGAAGACGTTCCTCGGCAGGACGGCGGCCAGGCCCGCGAGAATCTCATCGGGCTTCCAGCCGTGGCGCTGCACGTTCGCGATCTCCGACTGCAGGAACAGGACGCAGCCCTGGCCGAAGACCGGCATCTCGCGCGCCGAGAATGCGGCCTCCGCGAACTCCTCGACGGGGTACCCGAAGCTGCGCGCGATGGCCTGGAGGAAGTACCCGTTGCCGGCCGAGCACGCGGTGTTCAGCCGGAAGTCCTTCACCCGGCCGCCGTGCATCACGATGATCTTGATGTCCTGTCCGCCCACGTCGACGATGACGTGCGGGTCCTTGTAGATGTGCAGCGCCGAGTTGGCGTGCGCCACCGTTTCGACCAGGGCCGCGTCGCCCGCGAAGACGTCCTTCAGGATGTCCTTCGCGTAGCCGGTGGTGACGAGCCCCAACACCTCGACGCGCGCGCCCTGCGACTCGATCTGCTGGCGCAGCGCCCCGAAGATCTCGATGGTGTCTTCGATCGGGTTGCCCTTGGACAGCTGGTAGGCCTTGGCGAGGACGCGGCCGGCCTCGTCGAGCAGGACCGCCTTGGTGGACGTCGAGCCCGCGTCGAGGCCGATGAACCCGCGCGCGAGGGTACCCGGTGCGAGCGCGGGCGGCGTCCACGCCGGCCGCTCGTACTGCGCCCGGAATTCGGCCAGGTCCATGCCCGACGCGCCGACGGCCGCCGCGCCCCGGCGCGTGCCCTCGTAACCGCGGGCGATGGCCTCCGCCAGGCGGCTCGGCCCCAGATACTCCGTAGTGGCTTCGCGCTCGCGGCGCGCGAACTCCACGCATCCGAGCGCCCCGAAGTACTCGGCGAGCGGAGGCACCACGATCAGGTCCTCGGGGCGGGCGCCCTCGGGCAGCGCCACGCCGCGCTCCGCCCAGCGCTCGGGGATGTGCGCCTGCCACGCCTCGCGCAAGCCGCGGATGAACGCGTGCGGTCCCCCGACGAGGAGCACGCGGGGCGGCAGCGCACTGCCGCGCGACAGCACGATGAGGTTCTGCAGGACGATGGCATCGAACAGCGAGGCCAGCAGTTCCTCGGCGGGAACGCCGCGCTTCTGAAGGCTGTTGATGTCCGTTTCGGCGAACACGCCGCACTTGCCGGCAATCGGGTACACCTTGAGGCCGACGTACGGCAGCTGCGCCAGGGCGTCGCCCGGGATTTTCAGCTTCGCCGAGATCTTGTCGATGACCGCCCCGGTGCCGCCGGCGCACTTGTCGTTCATCGACACCGTCTTGCGCGAATGCCCGTCGCTCTCTTCCTCGAAGACGACGATCTTCGCATCCTGGCCACCCAGCTCGATGATCGTGCGGACGTCCGGGTGACGGCGTTCGACCGCCAGCGCGACCGCAGCCACTTCCTGGACGTAGTGCGCGCCGATCAACTCCGCGTACGCGGTTCCCGCCGCACCGGTGATGAACGCCCGCGCCTGGCCGCGGTCGACGCCGGCTTCCTGTTCGAGCCGGGTCAGCATCTCGAGCAGCTTTTCGGCGGGACGGCTCTCGTGCCGCTGGTAATCCCGCCAGACGATCTCGTCAGTACGAACGTCCACCGCAACGGCCTTGACGGTGGTGGACCCGGCGTCGAGACCGAGCAGGAATCTGGGTTGTGAATCGATCATGGCACCTGCTGGTTGGCTGACGTGCGCAAGCCTGTTCGGGGGAGCACGCGCCGGGATCGCCAGGCGCGGTCACTGTCAATCAACTGACTGACGTGGAGCACGAAGTTCGCGGCCACCCCGGCCACGCCAGGGCTGGTCGGCACATGATGGAACGGGCTCCGCAACTCCGCGTGTTCTTCGACGTACCGACGGATCTCGGCGAGCTTCTTCCCGGTCGACGCCAGCGCCCGATCGAACTCTTCCTCGGCCCGCTCGCGCGCTTCGACCAGCACCATCTGCACGCGGCTGTGCGCGTGAAGCTCGCCCTCGGCCGCTGTCTCGATCGGGAGGAACAGGACGTCCTTCACCTGGGCCGCCACAGTCGACTGCACGCCGTCGGACTGCGTCGAGGGCAGGCAGCCAAACGGCTTGAGGCTCAGGACCATATGGGCCCCGTGCTGCGTCGAGTAGTAGATGTTCTTCCCGACTTCGAGATGCCCTTCGCCGCCGCGCGACAGGCTGTGGTAGAAGGGGTGCGCGGCCTGGGCCAGCGCTTCCTGGTCGATCAGGTGGTGCGGCACGTCGTCGAGCGCCCGGCACAGCATGTGATAGCGGTGGCGGTAGATCGCGTTGCCCAGTGAGAACATCAGCCGCCGCGACAGCGTCCGCAGCTCGTCCTTCTTCCAGGCCTTCAAGCGGACGGACAGCGGCCCGCGGCGGGGGACGTCCACTCCGCGGCGGTCGAGCAGGCTCGCGCGCTCCTGCCGTAGCAGGTACATCAGCCAGGTGCTCAGCGGGTCGACGATGACCTGCGCCCCTTCGCGCTCGAGGAACTCGAACATCCGGAAGTTGCCGTCGCCCTCGGTGGACTGGGCCCAGAACTCGCCGGTGATCTTGACGACCGGCTTCACGCGCAGGCGGTCGATTTCGATGGCCGCGAGCCGGTCGCGGCACCGGCGCATGACGTCGGTCATCAACGGACCGTAGAGGTGCTGCCGCATGTTCATCAGCACCTCGGTGGTCTGGCGGGGCACCTTCTTCGCCGACAGCCGCTTCCACAGCCAGACGGGCAGGCGCGTTCCTGGATTCAGGTGCTGCCGGCCGCGGAAGTCGTCAGCCAGCACCGTGATCGCTTCCTCCAACTGACGATTCGTTGCGCCCGGGATGACCTCGTAGGGACGGATGGCGTACGAGAAGTCGTTCAGGATGTCGGCGACCTGAAAGGCGTTCAGCGCACCGAGCCCGAGCAGCAGTGACAGCTTCAGGCCTGCTTCCCCGGTCTTCGCCCGCACTCCGTCGTCCTGCTGGAAGGTCAGGATGCGGAATCCGTCGAAGCCCGCATTGCGGAGCGCGAGGCGGAACTCGCCTTCGTACATGCCGAAGCGGCACGGTCCGCAGCCGCCGGCCGTGAAGAACACGTGGCGATTGACGATGTCCTGGCGCGACATTCCGCCGGCTTCGAGTTCCTGGAGGTACTTGACCAGGGCCCCGACGGTGAAATACGCGGGGTTGCAGAGACCGTTGTTGCCGTATTGCTTCCCGACCATGCACGCGCTGAGATCCGGCTGCGGAAGGGGCTGGCAGCGATGGCCGCACGCCTGGAGGATGGCCTGGATCAGCCGCTCGTGACGGGCGGTCAGTCCGCCGATCAGGATCGTGACCCGGTCGCGTTCTTCGGCGGTGAACGGACGCTCCTCCTCCCGCCGGTACTGGGTCGGTAGGGGAGTGGCAAGGTGCGCGCGGCGTTCGAGTCTCTCACGCGCGTCCGCCAAGCGTCGGGCGACTTCCGCTTCGGTGCCGGCGTCCCGGCGAGCGCCTGCTTCGCCCGGCGGTACCGGCGTTTCAAGGGAAGAGATATCGTCAATCCGACCGCCCGTCATCGTGCTGCCCTCCGACGTCAACCGTCGAGTTCGTGGAAACCTAGTTATTTTACTACTCAAGGGCACTGAGACGCATCTCCGACCCGCCCCGGACCGACGCCAGGCCGGCCACGAGTGCCCGTTTCCTCATTTATGCAAGAATAGTCCTTCCATTCTCGACTGGAGCACCGTGGCGTCCTACCAGTACATCTTCACGATGAAGGGCCTGAGCAAGGTCCATCCCCCGGACAAGACGATTCTGAAGGACATCTGGCTGGCGTTCCTGCCCGGAGCCAAGATAGGCGTCCTCGGGGCAAACGGCTCTGGCAAGAGCACCTTGCTGCGGATCATGGCAGGCCTCGATCGGGATTTCGGGGGCGAAGCCTTCGCGGCCGAAGGGGTGTCCATCGGCTACCTCCCGCAGGAGCCGGCGCTCGATCCCGGGAAGAACGTCCTGGCGAACATCGAGGAGGGGGTGGCGGCCACGCGCGCCCTGCTTGCGGAGTACGAGCGGGTGACGGAACGCCTCGGCGAGGACCTGTCGGCCGATGAGATGGACAGGGTTCTCGACCAGCAGGGGACGTTGCAGGACCGGATCGACGCAGCCTCGGCGTGGGACCTGGACTCGCGGGTCGAACTGGCGATGGACGCCCTTCGCGTGCCGCCGGCAGACGCCGACGTGCGGACGCTGTCGGGCGGCGAACGTCGCCGTGTCGCGCTGTGCCGGCTGCTGCTGCGGTCGCCCGACCTGCTGCTCCTGGACGAGCCGACCAACCACCTGGATGCGGAATCGGTGGCGTGGCTCGAGCGGTTCCTGCACGACTACCCGGGCACGGTAGTCGCGGTCACCCATGACCGGTATTTTCTCGACAACGTGGCGGGCTGGATCCTCGAGCTCGACCGCGGCCAGGGCATTCCGTGGCAGGGGAACTACTCGTCCTGGCTCGAGCAGAAGGAGCAGCGGCTCGAGCACGAGGAGAAGCAGGAGGCCCGGCGGCAGAGGACGCTGGCGCGCGAACTCGAGTGGATTCGCATGTCGCCTCGCGCACGCCAGGCGAAGGGCAAGGCCCGCCTCAATGCCTACGAGGAGATGCTGTCGCAGGACTCGACGCAGCGGATCGAGCGCGGTGAGATCTACATCGCCCCGGGGCCGCGTCTCGGAGACGTGGTGGTGGAAGCCGAGGGGCTGAGGAAGGGCTACGGCGACAACCTGCTCATCGACGGCCTCACCTTCAAGCTGCCGCGCGGCGGCATCGTTGGCGTGATCGGGCCGAACGGCGCCGGCAAGACGACGCTCTTCCGGCTGATGACCGGGCAGGAGGAACCGGACGCCGGCACGCTCCGGATCGGTGAAACCGTGAAGATCGGGTGCGTCGATCAGAGCCGAGACGCGCTGGACCCTGCCAGGACCGTGTGGGAGGAAATCTCGGGAGGGCAGGACGAGATCCTGATCGGCAGGCGAGCGGTGCCGTCGAGGGCCTACGCGTCGTGGTTCAACTTCAAGGGCCGCGATCAGCAGCGGACCGTCGGAACGCTGTCGGGCGGGGAACGCAACCGCGTGCACCTGGCGCGGCTGCTGCGCGGCGGGTGTAACCTGCTGCTGCTCGACGAGCCGACGAACGACCTCGATGTCGACACACTCCGATCGCTCGAGGACGCGCTCGTCGATTTCGCCGGCTGCGCGCTCGTCGTCAGCCACGACCGCTGGTTCCTCGACCGTATCGCCACGCACATCATGGCATTCGAGGGCGACAGCCAGGTGGAGTGGTTCCAGGGAAACTACCAGGACTACGAGGCAGATCGTCGGCGGAGACTCGGGGCCGAGGCGGACCGGCCGCACCGCATCAAGTACCGAAAGCTCGTGCGATAACCGCCGCGTTCTTCGGTGTCGTCACCTTCGCGTCCATCTCCGCCATCACTGATCACTGTCCTTTGTCACCGGCACGAACCTCAGCGAGGTGCCGTTCGTGCAGTGGCGGACGCCGGTCGGCGCCGGACCGTCTTCGAAGATGTGGCCCAGGTGACTGCCGCAGCGCCGGCAGTGGATCTCGGTGCGAACCATGCCGTGGCTGCGGTCGACCGTGGTCTCTACCGCATCCGGAAGCGCATCGTAGAAGCTGGGCCAGCCCGATCCGCTGTCGTACTTGGCCTCGGACGAGAAGAGCGGCGCGCCGCAGCCGGCACAGACGAACTGCCCGTCGCGATGCTCGGTGTTGAGCGGGTGTGACCACGAGGGCTCCGTGCCGTGCTGGCGGAGCACGCGGTACTGCTCGGGCGTCAGCGACGCCCGCCACTCCTCGTCGGTCTTTCGACAAGCGTCGGACGCGCCGTGGGGATCGTTCTTCATCTCGTCGATGCCTACCGTGCGCCGCTGATGTACCGCTCGAGCTGGGCGATCACGAAACCCTGATTTTCGATCAAGGCCCGCCCGATGTCACCGATCGACACCACGCCGACCGGCCGCCCGTTCTCCGTCACCGGAAGGTGACGAACGTGGCGTAGCGTCATCAATCCCATACATTCGTCGATCGTCATCTCGGACGGGATGCAGAGCACTTCTTCTGTCATGATCGCCGACACCGGCGTCTCTCGCGACGTCTGTCCGCGGAGAACGACCTTGCGCGCGTAGTCGCGCTCCGAGAGGATGCCGGCCAGGCCTCCCTGCCGGTCGATCACCAGTACCGCGCCGACGTTCCGGTCGGCCATCAGCGCCAGGGCGTCGAACACCGATGCCTCCGGCGCGATCGAATAGACCTCGCGGCCTTTGACGTTCAGCAAGTCACGAACGGTCCTCATCGTGCCGTCCTCCTCTGCAACACCTCTCCGTCGGGCGTGATCCGGTCTGACGCCGGCCGGAGGCCCACCATGATGATCTGTTGGTGAAGACAACAGTGTAGCGGCTTGCGGGCGCGACGGCAACATGCGGGCTCGGCCGACGCAGGCGCGGTCGAGGTCAGGAGCGCGTCGCGTCCTTGTCGCCGGTCCGACCGAGCTGGACGCGAATCGTCCGCCACTTTCCCTGTCTGAACCGCGCGACGCTGAGCGTGGCGCGGGTGATATGCCCCAGGACGATCGCGGTCCAGATGCCCGCCGGGGTGAGGCGACCGGTCGCGTCGAGCGCGGTGCACAACCCGAGCGGCACGACGAGCTGCGAGATGATGGAGATGACGAACGGGCTCCGGGTGTCTCCGCTGCCTTGCAGGGCGCCGGTGTAGGTGAGGGCGACGGTGACGAACAGTCCGGACACGCTGAGGAAACCCAGCAGCTGGCTCCCCAGGCTGACGACGGTCGGATCCGTCAGGCCGAACAGGCCGAACAGGGCCCGCGGGAAGGCCACGAAGCACACGCCCACCACGGCCGCCAGGCCGATCCCGATTCGGGACGCGAGCACAGGCCCGCGTTCGCTCCGTGCCGGACGGTTGGCGCCCAGATTCTGGCCCGCCACCGTTGCTGTCGCGCCCATCAGGCCCACGGACGTCCAGGTCACGAGCGAGAACAGCTCGCCGTAGCCGACGGCGTACGCCGCTTGTGCTGCCGCGCCGTGATCGAGCGATCCGATGAACCTCAGGAGGAAGAGCCCCGCGAGATTCATCGCGATGCCCTGGAAGCCGGCGGGCAGGCCGAACGAGAACAGCGATCGGATCACCGGCCAGTCGATACGCCTGCTCATCGTCCTCGACCATCGGATCGCCGACCGCCCTGAGAACAGCCAGAGCAGTCCGACGGTTCCGACGATGGCGTTGGCGGTGACCGTGCCAATCGCGGCCCCCCTGGTCCCGAGCGCGGGGATGGGATAGAGGCCTCGAATCAGCACGATGTTCAGCGCGATGTTGAGGACGGTGACACCGATGCCGAGCCACAGCGGCGTCCGCACATCACCAGCCGCCCTGAACGCGCCGCCGAGCATGAAGAAGATCAGCATGCCGACGCTGCAGGTCAGCATGATCCGGAGGAAGGGCAGGGCCTCGTGCTTCACCTCGGGCGCGGCGTTCACGACGTCGAGCAAGTGCGGCGCGAGCAGATAGCCGGCCGGCGCCAACACCAGGCCCGCCAGCAGCAGCGACGCGAGGAACGCCTGGTACACCACGCGGTTCACGGTGTCGCCGTCGCCGGCGCCGGCGGCGCGCGCGACGAACACGGCCGTGCCCGTGTACAACGAGGAGATGAAGGTGATGACGACGAGAATGATCTGCCAGCTGACGCCGATGGCGGCGTTGGCCTGGTAGCCCACGAAATGGCCGACGAGCGCGTGGTCCACGAAGCCCTGGAGCCCCGCGAACACGTTCTGCAGCATCGTCGGCCAGGCGAGCTTCCAGATCGCGGGGAGCAGTGGACCGTCTACGATGCTGCGGTCGAAGCGTCCGAAGGGTCTGCCTGAAGGCATCGGGGTGGGGCCGGCTCAGCGACGGCGGAAGATGGTGAGCAGGTCCCTGGCCGCGCGGAACGGGCTCAGGCGGCCGCTTCGGACCTCGGCGCGCATCGCGGCCAGCCGGTCGTTGATCAGATCGTCACGGCGGATTTCCTGTTCGAGTCCATAGAGCAGCGCCTCGCGCATGCACTCGAGCGCCTGCTCCTCGCGGAGCCTGGCCAACCACCCATTCGACTCGAGCAGCGTGCGATGCTCCAGGATCGAATTCCAGATTTCGGCGACACCGTCGCGAGTGAGCGCCGAGCAGGTCATCACCCGCGGGTTCCAGCCGTCGGCGGCGGCGGGAAACAAGTGGAGGGCGGCCTCGTAGTCGTGCCTCGCGCGATCGGCGCGCGTGCGATTGTCGCCGTCGGCCTTGTTGATCGCGATGAGGTCGGTCATCTCGAGGATGCCGCGCTTCATCCCCTGCAGTTCGTCGCCGGCGCCGGCGAGCATGAGCAGCAGGAAGAAGTCGGTCATCGATCGGACCGTGGTCTCCGACTGGCCGACGCCAACCGTTTCGACGAGGAGGTTCTGATAGCCGGCGGCTTCGCAGAGGAGCATCGCTTCGCGCGTGCGGCGGGCGACGCCGCCGAGATGGCCGCGCGACGGGGACGGCCGGATGAACGCCCGGTCGTCGGTGGCCAGACGCTCCATCCGGGTCTTGTCGCCGAGGATGCTCCCGCCCGAGAGCGGGCTCGACGGGTCGATGGAGAGCACCGCGACCGTCTCGCCCAGCCGGCGCGTGAGATGGATGCCGAGCGCTTCGATGAACGTGCTCTTGCCGACGCCGGGCACGCCGGTGATCCCGACCCGGAGCGATCGGCCCGTGAAGGGCAAACAGGCTTCGATGACGTCGGACGCGACGTCGGCGTCCGAGGGCAACTCACTCTCGACGAGCGTGATGGCCCGCGCCAGCACGCTCCGATCCCCGCCGCGGATCCCGGCCACGTACTCGGGGGCCGAGAGCCGCTGGCGCCGTCGGAGCGCGGAGGAGGCTGGAGCCATCCGCTCCATCCTACGCCGCCTCGGTCAGCAACGCCCTCAGGATCTTCTGCGCGGCCTGCGGGATGACCGTCCCGGGCCCGAAGACGCCCGACACCCCGGCCTCGTGCAGGTAGTCGTAGTCCTGCGGCGGGATGACGCCGCCGACCACCACGAGGATGTCACCGCGGCCGAGCGCGCGCAGCTCCCGGACGACCTCCGGGACGAGCGTCTTGTGGCCCCCGGCCAGCGTCGAGACGCCCAGCACGTGCACGTCGTTCTCGACGGCGTGCCGCGCCACCTCCTTCGGCGTCTGGAACAGCGGGCCGATGTCCACGTCGAACCCGATGTCGGCGAACGCGGTGGCAATCACCTTCGCGCCGCGATCGTGGCCATCCTGCCCCATCTTGGCCACCAGGATACGGAGCGGGCGGCCCTCCTGCTTCGCGAATGCCGCGGCCATCCGCCGGGCCTTCAGGAACTCCGCGTCGGACTCGCTCTCGGACGAGTAGACGCCGGAGATGGTGCGATGGACCGCGTGATAGCGGCCGAACACCTCCTCCAGCGCGTCGGAAATCTCCCCGAGCGTTGCGCGCTTGCGGGCCGCGTCCACGGCGAGGTCGAGAAGATTGCCCTGCCGCGTTTCGGCGCAGCGGGTCAGGGCGTCCAGCGCGGCACGCACCGCGACCGCGTCGCGCGTCCGCTTCAGCTCGTCGAGACGGAGCAGTTGCTTCCGGCGCACCTCGACGTTGTCCACCTCGAGGACGTTGATCGCCACCTCCTCCTCACGGCGGTGGGTGTTGACACCGACGATCGTCTCCTTGCCGGAGTCGATGCGAGCCTGGCGCCGGGCGGCCGCCTCCTCGATCCGCATCTTCGGCAGGCCGCTCTCGATCGCCTTCGTCATCCCGCCCAGTTCCTCGACCTCGCAGATGAGCGCCCATGCCCGGGTCATCAGATCGCGGGTGAGCGACTCGACGTAGAACGACCCGCCCCAGGGGTCGACCACGCGAGTGATGCCCGTCTCCTCCTGCAGGTAGATCTGCGTGTTGCGCGCGATCCGCGCCGAGGCGTCGCTCGGCAGCGCGATCGCCTCGTCCAGCGCGTTGGTGT
The DNA here is from genome assembly GCA_036381995.1 of Vicinamibacterales bacterium. GTDB lineage: Bacteria > Acidobacteriota > Vicinamibacteria > Vicinamibacterales > Fen-181 > FEN-299. The sequence goes on from DASVIS010000195.1 coordinate 14,705, forward strand.
GCAACGACTGCGTGTGCCCCATCGCCGCCGCGAGCGCCTCGACGCACGTCCGCGTCACGTTGTTGAACGGGTCCTGCGCGGCCAGGCTCCAGCCCGACGTCTGCGAGTGGGTGCGCAGCGCCATCGACCTCGGGTCCTTCGGGTCGAACGACTTCACGAGTGTCGCCCAGAGCACGCGCGCCGCGCGCATCTTGGCGATCTCCATGAAGAAGTTCATGCCCACGCCCCAGAAGAACGAAAGCCTCGGCGCGAAGCGGTCGATGTCGAGGCCGGCCGCGATCCCGGTTCGCAGGTACTCGAGGCCGTCAGCGAGCGTGTAGGCCAGCTCGAGATCCGCGGTGGCTCCCGCCTCCTGCATGTGATAGCCGCTGATCGAAATGCAGTTGAACTTCGGCATTCGCTCCGAACAGTACCTGAAGATGTCCCCGATGATCCGCATCGACTGCGCCGGCGGATAGATATACGTGTTGCGGACCATGAACTCCTTGAGGATGTCGTTCTGAATGGTCCCGCTCAACTTCTCCGGCCCGACCCCCTGTTCCTCGGCCGCCACGATGTAGAACGCCATGATCGGAAGCACGGCGCCGTTCATCGTCATCGACACCGACATCTGGTCGAGCGGGATCTGGTCGAAGAGGATCTTCATGTCGAGAATCGAGTCGATCGCGACACCCGCCTTCCCGACGTCACCCGCCACTCGCTCGTGGTCCGAGTCGTATCCGCGATGCGTCGCGAGATCGAACGCGACCGACAGGCCCTTCTGGCCGCCCGCCAGGTTGCGGCGGTAGAAGGCGTTCGACTCCTCCGCGGTCGAGAAGCCGGCGTACTGGCGAATCGTCCACGGTCGCATCACGTACATCGTGGAGTAGGGGCCGCGCAGGTAGGGCGGCAGGCCCGCGGCGTACTCCAGGTGATCCATCCCATCCAGGTCCGCCGGCGAGTACGACGGCTTCACCTCGATCCGTTCGGCGGTCATCCAGCCGCCGCGTTCCATCGCCGCGACAGGGGCGGCGTCGGCCTTGCTGGATGCCGGGTGGGCGATCTTCGAGAAGTCCGGCCGTGTCATCGATGAAATCTCCATCCAGCTTGCGATTCGCGAGCCAGGAGGCTCGCGCTACAAGGACCCAGGAGGCTCGCCCCTCGTCCCTATTTCATGCCCAGCCGCGTCTGCCAGGCGGCCAACGTGTCCACGGCATTCGACGAAACGTGCACGAAGTCGGCCACGCCCACGGCCTTCAGGGCGTCGATCTGATCCTCGGGATGGCCCGCCACGAGGACGGGGACCTTGACCCGTGGCACGACCGACCGGGCGAGGTCGAGGTACTCCGTGTCAGCGCTGCACAGGACAACGAGGTCGGCGTCGGTGAGCGTCTCGGACCGGACGATCTCGAAGCCGGCGCAGCCGAAGAAGTCGAGGCAGAACGCGGCGCGGGCCTTGCGCATCTTCAGGTCGCCGCGTTCGAGCAGCAGCACCCGCGGCGTGCACCCCGTGGCTGCGGCGTGGCGCTCGGTTCGAAGCCGGATGGCCTCGAACGGCTCCGCGAGGCGCCAGCCGGCTCCCATGCGCCCGGCCGCCTGGAGTTCGCGCTCCTTCGCGTTCGGATAGTGGTTGGTGCCGACCAGGACGCGCCGTCGCGCCGCGACCGCCTTCTCCTTGGCGGCGCGGGCGCGGGCCAAGGCGCCGTCGAGCGATCCCGACGCCTGCCAGGCCGCCCAACCGCCGGCACCCTCGATCGTCTGAAACAGCGTCCACGCCCCGGCCGAGACGGCGTCGGTCAGCGCCTCGATGTAGTACGAGCCCGCGCCGGGGTCCAGGACCTTGTCGAGATGGCTCTCCTCGCGAAGGACATGATGCACGTTCTCGGCGAGGTGCGCGTCGAACCCGCACGGCACGATGGTGAGCGAGTCGCAGCCGCCGAGCACGGCCGACAGGGCCTCGGTCGTCACTCGCAGCATGTTGACCGAAGGATCGTAGAGCGTCTTGTTCTCGCCGGCCGTGCGCGCGTGAATGCGCACGGCACCCTTCGCGCCGAAAGCGGACGCCACGACGTCCCACAGCCGCCGGGCGGATCTGAGCTTGGCGATCTCCATGAAGTGATTGGAGCCGATCGCGAAGCCCAGGGTCGTGACGGCCAGGCCCGCGGCCAGCAGGTCTGCGCCCTGCGCCAGCGCGTACGCGACTTCCTCGATCGCGGTGGCGCCGCGTTCGTGGGCGTCGATCGCGCTGACGCTCAGCGCCGGCTCATGGCCGGGGAGCACCATCTCCCAGGCGCCCGCCGCGTTCGACAGTGGCCCGCGCGGGGCAACGTGTTCGGACCGGTAGTAGGGACGGATCGCGATCCCTTCCTCGGTCTTCCAGACCAGTCGCCTGTCGTAGTCGGCGCCTTCGAGGTCGCGCCGGATCTGGTCTTCCCACGCGGACGTGGGGACCGGCGGGAACCGCTCGAGCAGCCTGAGGCCATTTTCAATCTTCATGCCTGGACCACTTCGATGAGGAAACCGAACGGCGCGTCGTCGCGTGACTTCGGGTGTACGAAGAACACCGTCGTGCCACGGGAGCCCCGGCGCGGCGCCTTGTCGATGATGTTGAAGCCCTTTGTCTTCATGTCATCGAAAGCCGCCCGGATGTCCGTGACGCGGAAGGCGACATGTGCGAATCCGCCGCGGCCGCCGTTCCTGTCGATGAGCTTCTGCACGGGCGAGTCGGCCTGGAGCGGTTCCAGCAGTTGTAACAGATTCGGGCCACTGCCGATCCGCAGGAGCACTTCGCGGACGTGATCGACACCGCCGACATCCTCGCGGTGAACCTCGGTGAAGCCGAGCAGCTTGTAAGCGTTGAGCTGGGGCTCGAGGTCGCCCGTGCGCACCGCGAGGGCGACGTGGTCGATGCAGGTGAACCCGACGACATTCTCCATCATAGGAATCTACTCCTGAGCCGTGCCGCACGCCAAGATGGTGGCACGGCGCCGTCGGTCACCGAGGTCTCCTCGGCGCTCTCGGAGCGACCCGCTCATCCGGGACCGCCGACCGGCACCCTGGCGTGTGCGACGACCGCCGATGGGCACGTACTGGTATATCCTCTCGTGAATGCCGACGTATTCCTTTTTCATCCCTCGACACAGGTGAATATCGAGAACGAAAGTGCGAATGTGAGAATTTGGCTTGACAGGAAATTAAAATTGGTCTTTTCTAATGGTCATCCGGTTCGTTAGTGGTCAGACCAGTTGGTTCTTTTTCTCCGGTCCATCACGGGCATTTCTGGATGCTGCGGTCCAGCAGGAGCGCACGCCATCGAGGCCGCGAGGCCATGCGATGTGTGCGGTTCGAAGGAGAAGAGGCGCAATGAAGAAGCTACTCGTTATTCTCGGCCTCGTCATATGCCTGGTGCCCGTGGCGACGCCGGCCCGTGCCCAGGACTATCGGGCCCGGGTCCAGGGAGTGATCGTCGACAGCACCCAGGCCATTCTGCCTGGCGTCACCGTGACGCTGAAGAACGACGCGACCGGGGTCGCCGTCGTTCGACAGACGAACGCCGAAGGGCGTTACATCTTCGACTTCGTCGAACCCGGCACCTACACGGTGACCGCGGAACTCGATGGGTTCAAGAGGGCCGAGGAGAAAGGCATCCGCGTCCAGCAGCGCGGTGACGTCAACGCCAGGCTGGTCCTGCAGATCGGCGGTGTGTCCGAGACCGTGATCGTCCAGGCCGAGGCCACCCAGGTCCAGCTGAACTCGAGCAACTCGCAGCTCACGCTCGAACGCCAACTGATCGACCAGGTCCCGCTGAGCGGGCGCAACCCGTACAACCTCGCGATGCTCGACGCCACGCTGAATCCGGGCGTCGGGAGTACCGCCAACGAGAACCGGCCGTACCACCACGCGTTCGCGAACGACTACGACGCGGGCGGCGGCACGCGGCGCGCGAACGACGTGCTGCTCGACGGCGTGCCGCTGGCGTCCAGTTACAAGACGTCGTACACGCCCTCGATGGACGCGGTCGAGGAAATCACGATCTCCAAGGCCAGCGCGGATGCCGAGAACGGCAACAGCCTGGGCGGGATTATCTCGCTCAACATGAAGTCCGGGACGAACAGCCTCAAGGGCTCGGCCTACTACTTCACGCGCGATCCCGGCCTGGACGCGATCGCCGACCCGACGTTGGTGGTCCCGTCCGGCGCGGACTTATCGAAGTTGAAGGGCACGAAACTGAAGATGGTCGGCGGCACGCTGGGCATGCCAATCAAGAAGAACAAGCTGTTCAGCTTCACGTCCGTCGAGTACTGGAACGACTACCGGCCGCTGTCGATCGTCCGGACGGTCCCGACCACCCTCGAGCGCGCCGGGGACTTCAGCCAGTCGTTCCTCAACGGCAAGTTGCGCACGATCTACGACCCCTGGACGTCGACGCTCAACTCGTCCAGCAAGGTGGTCCGCAAGGCCTTCACGGGCAACACCATCCCGTCCAACCGCATCGACCCGGTTGCCCTGAAGATCCTGCAGCAGATGCCGCAGCCGAACGTCGCGGGCAATGTCGACAACCTCCAGTACAGCGTCTACGAGCACACGAAATACTGGAACCTGTCCGAGCGCCTGGACTGGAACATCACGGACAACTGGAAGGTCTTCGTCCGTTACGGCCAGTTCAAGGCGAACCTGTACCAGGAGAGTCCGACCCAGGGGAACTACTTCCCGCTGGCCGGCAGCAACCGCTACGGCATGAGCACGGCGGCCGACTCGGTCTGGGTCATGTCGGCCAAGTCCACCTTGAACGTGCGGGGCAGCTTCTACAACATGACGGATGACATGTACAACCCGTCGATGCTGCTCGGCGCCGACGGCCTGTCGAATTACTGGTCGAACCCGTGGTATTCGTCGCTCTACAGCAGTGGCTACATCTACTATCCGGCGCTCGACGTCACCACCGGCACCGGCACCAACACCAACAACCGGCTGGGCCGCCAGGGGCGCGAGTGGTACCAGCACCCCAAGGCGTGGACGCTGTCGGCCCGCATGAACCGATACGAGGGCAAGCACAGCATGAAGTGGGGGGCCGAGGTCCGCTCCAACTACGGCCAGGCCGCACGCTTCGAGCCGATCAACCTCGTGTTCAACTCGACACTCACCGCCAACAGCTCCGACTCGCCGGACATCGTGAACTCCGGGAACCAGTGGGCCACCTTCATGCTGGGTGCCCTCGACAACCAGACCTCGGCGCGTCTCGTGCCGCTGCAGACCCCCGACTCGCGCGGCTTCGGCGCGTACATCCAGGACGACTTCCGCGTCAACGACCGCCTCACGCTCAATATGGGCCTGCGCTGGGAGTACGAGCCGGGGGCGACCGATCCCGAGAACCGCATCTCGACCCGCTTCGACCTCACGTCCCCGATCCCGGAGATGCAGGCGACGCCGCCGACGATGAACGCCTCGGCCCTGGCGCTCATGGCGAGCAAGGGCTACAGCTACATCTACAACGGAGCGTGGGTCTTCGCCACGTCGGACTCGCCGAACGTGTGGCACACCACGCCGTGGAACTTCCTGCCCCGCTTCGGCGCCGTCTACAACCTCGGTGGCGATCAGGTCGTGCGCTTCGCCTACGGCCGCTACCTGCGCCCGAGCAGCAGCGTCCGCGACACTCTCGGTGATTTCGTCAACCAGTACACCGGCTACGCACAGACCACGACCACGCTGGGCCTGGCCAACGGCGTGCCTCAGCAGACGCTGGCGGACCCGTACCCGGCGAACAACCCGATCATCGAACCCTACGGCCAGGCGTACGGCCGCTACACCGGCCTCGGCGGCGCGATCAGCCTCGACCAGTACGAACAGCGCCCCCAGATCAACGACCGGTTCAACCTGTCGTTCCAGCGCAAGCTCTGGCTCGGCATGATCACCGACATCAGCTACTTCTTCAACTACGGCACACGGGTGCCCTACGACATCAACCTCAACCAGATGGACCCCGCGTTCAAGTACGAACAGAAGACCGCGATCAACGCGCAGGTCACGAACCCGTTCTATCTCTACCTGACGGCGGCCAAGTTCCCGGGGGCCCTGCGGAACAACAAGACCGTGGCGCTGTCGTCCCTCCTCCTGCCATACCCGCAGTACGGGACGATTACGCAGACCAACACCAACGGCAAGCTGGCCATCGCGCACACGTTCGAAGCCCGGGTCCAGCGGCCCTTCACCAAGGGGCTGAGCTTCGTCGTCTCCTACGCCTACAACAACGAGAAGATCCAGCAGTGGTTCGATGACCTCGCGCAGTACAAGGTCCTGACCTCCGGCGGCAAGGATGGCTGGGAGTGGCGGCCCTCCGCCGATGTCCCGAGGCACCGCGTCACGGGCGCGATCACGTGGCAGATCCCGGTCGGCAAGGATCGGCGGTTCGGGGCGAGCATGCCGAAGGTGGCCGACTGGGTCGCTGGCGGCTGGCAGTACTCTGCGGCCACCCGCTGGTACAGCGGCCGGGCGCTGCTGTTCGGCACGAGCTACATCGTCTCCGGCAACCCCAAGCTCGACAATCCGACGCGTGATCGGTGGTTCGACACATCGATGTTCTCCGTGGCGGACTCGAACACCCCGCGGTCGAATCCGTGGTACTACGATGGCCTGAACGGGCCCGGATGGACCGTGACGGACATGACGCTGACCAAGATGTTCAACCTCACGTCGAAGATCCGCCTGGAGGCGCGCATCGAGGCCTACAACGCGTTCAACTCGATCGTCTGGGACACTCCCGACCTGACGATTTCGAGCGCCAACTTCGGCAAGGTCACCCGCAAGCGCGTGGACGGCACCGGCCGCGAGTTCCAGGTCGGTTTCCGGCTCGTGTTCTAGTCGCCTGTTCGAGTCGGCAGGAGCGAGGTTTGCCTCGCTCCTGCCGCGCCTTCCCGGCCCCGACGCAAGGCGGAATGAATACCCGGACCGTTCTCACCCTCGCGCTCGGGGCGCTCGTCCCCGCCGTTCCCAGCACTCCTGCGATTTCCCCCGCGGCTCCTCCATCGATCTCCGTCACGCTCGGCGCCGCCAGTCGGAGGGTCTTCCCGTCCGTGGGTTGTATGGCTCGCAGGCCAGTTTCGAATGGAGTTCTGATGCGTGCGCTTCTCGTGTCGATCGTGTCGTGTCTGCTCGGCGCCCTCGTCATCGCTGCCGTTCCTCCGCCTCCCCTGTCGGCATTCCCGGGCGCCGAGGGCTTCGGCGCGCTGACGCCGGGCGGCCGCGGCGGCCGGGTGATCATCGTCACGAACCTGGACGACTCGGGGCCCGGGAGTTTTCGTGACGCTGTCACCGCAAAGGGGCCGCGCATCGTTGTCTTTGGCATCGGCGGCTTGATTACCCTGGCGACCCCCGTCGTCATCGAGGAGCCGTTCGTGACGATCGCCGGCCACACGGCACCGGGCGACGGGATCTGCTTTCGCGGCCACCAGGTGAGCATCCGGACGCACGACGTCGTCGTTCGCTACCTTCGCTTTCGCCTTGGTGACGTGGCAGGGGCCGAGGAGGACAGCTTCGACATCGTCGGCGACAGTCATGACGTCATCGTCGATCACTGCTCGGCGACGTGGAGCGTGGACGAGAATCTGTCGCCGAGCGGCGGGATCAGGAACATCACCGTGCAATGGTGCCTGATCGCGGAAGCGCTCAATCGCAGCGTGCACAGCAAGGGCGCGCACGGCTACGGGTCGCTGGCGCGCGCGATTGGCGGCGTCACGTTTCACCACAACCTGTGGGCGCACAATGCCGCGCGCAATCCGCGCCTTGGTGACAACTACGCCAAGCCGCCATACCCGACGTTCGACGTGCGCAACAACGTGATCTACGACTACGGGGAGATCGCGAGCGGGATGACCGGCGATCACCTGAGCGTCAACTACGTGAACAACTACGTGCGACCGGGGCCGAGCAGTGACCGGAAGCGGGGCATCATCGTCTTCACGGACACCGCCGAGTCGGGCTACTACATCGACGGCAACGTCGTTGACGGCCGCGAGGAATGGACCGCCGACAACACGAAGATGTTCGACCGCATGGAGTTCAACGGGAAGCGGCTGGTGACGGTCGTCAAGATGCCGTTCGATGCGCCAACCGTCAGGACAACGACCGCGCGCCGGGCTTTGCAGGATGTCCTCGTCGGCGTCGGCGCCGTGTTGCCCAGGCGCGACGCGGTCGACGCACGCATCGTCCAGTCGGTGGAGAGACGGGACGGAGCCATCATCGATTCCCAGTTGCAGGTCGGCGGCTGGCCGGGGTACCGCGCCGGGCAGGCGCCGGTCGACACGGACAAGGACGGCCTGCCGGATGCCTGGGAGAAGGCGCACGGCCTCGATCCCAAGGACCCCGGCGACGCCTCGCAGCCCGGCAGCCGCGAGGGCTACACGAACATCGAGGTCTACCTGAACGACCTGGCGGTTCGATCGCCTGCGCCAGCCGCGCCGCCGCAGATCCTGCCGCCTGGTGTCGGCACTCCGGCTGGCCCGGCGGTCGCGCGGCCGATCGTCTGGCAGATCGACAACCTGTCGAAGATTGGCGGCCGGCCCGTGAAGGCCGTGGGGACTCCCCAAGTCATCGACACGGACATCGGACCCGCCGTCGAATTCAACGGCACGACCGACGGCCTGTTCGTCGATGTCAACCCGATCGTCGGTCTGAAGCGGTTCACGGTCGAAGTGCTGTTGCAGCCGGCCACCGAGGGGCCGGAAGAGCAGCGCTTCCTGCATCTGTCCGAAGTCGGATCCGAGAACCGGCTGATGATGGAAACCCGCCTGCTGCCTGGCGCCGTCTGGAGCCTCGATACTTTCCTCAGATCGGGCGAGTCATCCCGCACGTTGCTCGATCGCGCCGTCACGCATCCCGCGGGACAGTGGTACGTGGCTTCGCTCGTCTACGACGGCCAGACGATGGCGCACTACGTGAACGGCGTTCGCGAGCTGTCTGGCCCGGTGGAGTTCGCCGCGATGGCGGGCGGGCAGACCTCGATCGGTGTGCGGCAGAACCTGGTGTCATGGTACAAGGGCCGCGTCCGTGCGATTCGCGTCACGCCTGAGGCCCTCTCGCCCGATCGGATGATGAAGGTTCCCTCGGCGAAGTAAACGGGCGTGATCTTTCCAGCGAGGTGATTCGGATGACCCCGGCGACCTGGCGAGCACCCTTCCTATTCGGCTGTTCCGTCGTGGCGCTGACCCTGACGATCGTGGCCCAGGGTCAGTCGCCGAAGGAACCAGGCCTGCTGTTCTACCTGTCGGGCGACAAGGGCCTGACGGCTGACGTCTCCGCGGGTGGCACTCCCGACCCGAACTTCGCGAGCGACGTGAAAGTGATCCCGGACGGCGCGAAGGGGCCAGGGCTGCAGTGCGCCCACACGCAGTTGCTGTCCTACCGGGCCCCCGGCAACATCTACGCCGAGCGCGGCACGCTCTCGCTGTTCTGGCGGGCCCGCGAGCCAGTCGGCCCCACCGAGTTTCCGATCTTCCGCGTCGGCTATGCCGATCACTCGAGCTGGGACATGGTGTGGCTGCGGATTGACTACAACGGCAAGCCTGGATTCGACGCGTTCGTCACCGACGCCAGCCTGGCCCGCACGCGCGTGTCGTACGCGATGCCTGCCTTTCCCAAGCCTGACCAATGGGTCCACCTCGCCCTGTCCTGGGACGAAACGCGCGGCATCCGGTTCTATGTGAACGGCCAGATAGTGGCACGCCAGGAAGGCTCGGCGATCTTCCACGCGGCCCTCGACCAGTTCGGGCCGCACTCGCGCGTCATCAGCCCGTACCAAGTGCAGAGCGCCTACAACTTCGTGCGCGGCGGCGACATCGACGAGCTGCGCATCTACGACCGCATGTTGTCGGACGGCAACATTGCGGCGCTCTCACGCGGCGAGGTGCCGACGGCGATCCCGGAGCTGACGCGCGACCTGCAATCGTCTACCTGGCGGGACGAGTGGTGGTATCGCTACGGCTGGAATCGTCCGGGCGACGTGCCGCCGGCCCTCGACGCGGGGGCAGTGGCGATTCGCAAGGTCGAGATCCACGACGTCTACGACCTGAAGCGCTGGTGGTGGAAGGGCACCGACGGCATTCGCGAGACGACCTGGCCGGGCGTGTACAACCGATCGCGCCTGCCCGGGCGCAACGACTACTTCCAGTTGCCCGACTGGGACTGCTACTCGCTTTCGGGGAAGACAGTGACGTTCACGATGCCCGACGAGCCGTGGAACCAGGTCGAAGTGTCCGGGGCCGCATTCGGGAGTTTCTCGGTCGTGAGCCCCGATTCCGGCGCTCGCCCGCTCTTCGACCGGCCGAAGGGCCAGGAGCGGACCTTCCATCGATTACCCCTGGCGATCCGCGGCCAGCGACTGCAGTTCACCAACGTCGAGCAGGAGACGCCGATCGGTGAACTGTCGGTGTACTCCGTCCAGGCTGGCGCAGAGCCACGCGGGATCGCGCGGTTGGCCTATCGACTGACGGCTGCCGCGGAACCCGACCAGCCGAGCGTGAAGCCGCTGGTGGATTACATCAACGGCCGTTATCAGGCAGACGAGCGCCAGATCATGGTGGGCTTGCCGACGGGCGCGCCGCGAACCGCGCATGCCGCCCGGGGCGGGGGACTTCCCCTCGTTCACATCCTGATCCCCGCGGGCTTCCGCGATCTTCGATCCGGCCCGGTCAGGGCGTTCTCGTACACCTGGACCAACATGCAGGCGGGCCTCGACGGAATCGCCATCGACCTGCCGGCGCTGAAGGTGACGCCCACCCACGGCGCGTACTTCCCGTTGAACATCCAGGTGAAGGACCCCATCTGGCCCCTGAGAAACATGCTGGACGTCAGCATCTCCGTGAAGCCGGGCGAGGCGCATACGGTCTGGCTCGACACGCGCGACCGCATTCTACCCAATGGAAAGCCGCTCTACCTGACGATTGCCGGAGCCGGCGCAGACTTCGGCCCCGCGGCACTCGAGGGCGCCGAGGTCCGACTGATCTTCAAGCCGCTCGAACAGGCCAGGGCCGAGCACGTCCTCGATCGCTTCACCCAGGTCCGCGACAACTACGCGCAGATCGTCGAGGAGCATCCGAACACTCGCCGGCTGAACCTCTACACGCAGTTCGAGACCGACATGACGGATCTCCTGCGCGTCGATCCGAATCACACGCTCGGGCGTCAGTATTGGTACGACTACAACAAGGAGCAGCCGCGGCCGCCGGTCACGCTCGCCGCCGCGCCCGATGGCGTCCCGCTCTGGGCGTTTCGGCAGATCGAGCTGCTCCGGTACGTGAAGCGCTTCGTCAACTGGTACATCGACAATCGTCAGATCGAGAATGGCGAGCTTGGCGGCGGCCTGTCAGACGACGGCGACCTGACCAACTGGTGGCCGGGCACGGCGCTGATGGGCGCCAACCCCGAGAAGATCCGGCGCTCGCTGTTGAAGGAGATGGACGCGTTCTACGCCGAAGGCATGTTCACCAACGGCCTCTCCACGATCCAGGCCGACGAGCTGCACAGCTACGAGGAAGGCATCCAGGTCCTCGGGCAGTCGCTCACCCTCGACTACGGCAGCCCGCTCCAGATCGAGCGCGCGATGCAGACGGCGCTAGCGACCGAGCGAATCACCGGCATCAACCGCGCCGGTCACCGCCACATCCGATCGTCCTATTTCAGCGGCACGAAGATCGCCGAGGACAGCGTGTGGGGCTGGTCGAAACCGTCGTCTTACCTGGTGATGCACCCGGCGATGCTGCTCGTCGAGTTCAACGGCGCGCCGAAGATACGCAAGTGGCTGCTGGAACTGGCGGACGGCCTGCTGGCGCACGCGAAAACCGACGCCGCCGGCAATGTCGCGCTGCCAACGACGATACACTTTGCCAGCGACGAGGCGCTGGTCACCGGACCGTCCACCGGCGGAGGGATCGATCGGACGACGCCGCTGCTGTGGGCTGCGTATCGATGGACTGGCGACCGGAAGTATCTGAAGCCGTATCTCGCTGCCGGGCCGCGCAGCCTGTCGGGGATCGGCGCCAACGCCCTGGATCTGATGGGCATGCGGGCCGAATGGGGGCCGCAGATTCTGAAGGGGATGACGCCGGAGAACACCGGGGGCCGAACCGCCGGCGGGTCGCGGCATTTCGCCTGGCAGGTAGGCGGCGACACCAGGCTGCTCGAGCGTCTCTACACGGAGCAGGCCGAGAATGCGCGGTTGCGCGAGTACATCAACACGGACGGCAGCCTGTGGATCGACCGCGTGACCGTCGAGCACGGCGACCTGCAGCGGGCACGGCTCGGCGGTGTGGCGCTCGAGCGCAACTCGATCTACCCAGGCCACGTGGTGAGCTGGGACTTCGCCCAGCCGGACGCCGACGAGCGAGTGGCCATCCTGGTGCGCGAAGCGACCCCGCAGCACGTTCGCCTCGTCGCCTACAATCTCGACACGCGGCCGGTCGTCGCTCGAATGACCGGGTGGGACATCGACCCCGGATCCTGGGAGATCAGCCAGGGCACGGGACCCGAGACCGGCGACTCGTTTTCCGGAGACCCGGCGGTGCGCACCATCGCGCTCGAACGGACGGCCGGCACCAACGTCATCTTCCCTCCGCGCGCGACCACCGTGATCGATCTCGCGCTCGTGACGAAGGGCGTGCCGTACTGGTCGCGCTTCGATCTCGGCATCTCCGAGGCCGACGTGCGCGTCGAGGGCCGGACGATGAAGGTGACGGTGCACAGTGTGGGGGCCGCGGACGCACCGGCGTCGAAGCTCGTGCTCCGCGGCCGGGACGGGCGCGTCATTGCCAGCGCCGCCGCGCCCGCCCTGAAGGCGCCCCTCGATCTCGTGCCGAAGACCGCGACGGTCTCGCTGCCGCTGCCCGCAGGAGCCGACTGGAAAGGCGGCAGCGTCACGATCGAGACGGGTGCTCGAGGCCCCGAGATCACGAGGCGGAACAACGTGGTGCGGTTCTAGTCCTGCGACTCACCTGGGTTGGCGAAGGAGCGAGCGATGAAGAAGACCGAATCACCGCGTTTTCAGCACGCGGCGTGGACTGACGTGCCTGCCGGGTCGCCCATGGCTGGCGCCGAGCGACGGATGATGGTAGGCGACAACCTGATGATCTGCCGGCTGCGGTTCGACCCGAACGTCGTGACGCCGGTCCACACGCATCCGCACGAGCAGATGACCCTCATCGAGCGAGGACGGGCCAGGTTCTTCATCGGGCCGGAAACCCGCCTTGTCGGCCCGGGCGATGTCCTGCACTTTCCATCGAACGTCGAACATGGAGCGACGATGCTCGACGAGGAAGTCGTGCTCATGGACATCTTCACGCCGGTCCGGGAGGATTTCCTGAAGAAGTAGGGCCGGGCCTCAGCCCCGCCCTTCACGGCAGCGCGCGGTATCTGAAATTCCGAAATCTCACCTCGCCCGTTCCCGCCGCGTACAGCGCCGGGCGCAGGCTGAGGAAGTCGTACGCCACATTGTGGTGGTAGCCCGAAACTTCCATCTGCGTGCCGAACTTCTGCCAGGCCTTCCCGTTGGCGCTGGTGTGAATCGTCACGATGTGGCGGTCGTTTCGCAGGCGCAGGAATACGTGGCGGCCAAGCGGCTTCGGCTTGGCGCTGACCCGCTCGGTGCCGTAGCGATGCATCACGAGGCTCGTGTCGGAGTACCCGAGGCCCGCGTAGAGCCGGCTGTTGTAGAACAGAATCAGGCCGGCCGTGGCACCCGGGTCGATGTCGATTTCGACCTCGACCTCGTACGCGTGATCGCCGCACACGAACCACAGCGGCGAGCTGTCGGCGGGCGTCGTCCCCCTGGCCCGCAGCACGAGGCTGCCGTTCTCGTACCGATACCGATCGCGGTCGGTATCGGTGCCCTTGTAGAAGCTCCACTGCACGCCCATCTTGTTGCTGGCGAAGTTGTCGGAGAAGGCGAATCCGTGCGTCACTGCCGGGCCGGCCGGCTTGGCGATCGGCGCCGCCACGTCGGCGCCCGCGGCCTTGAACCATCCGTCGGACGTCCACTCGACCGGTTCGAGAAGCGTCTGCCGCCCGAGATTGTAGAACCCGTTCTCGTACGCATGGTAGATCGCGTACCACCTGCCGCCAGGCCCCTCGACCAGCGTCGCATGCCCTCTGGACCACCAGCGCTCGTCAGCGGATTTCGTCCGGATAATCGGGTTGTACGGCGAGTTCTCCCACGGGCCTTCGATTGATTTCGACCGCGCGGCCACCACCATGTGGCTCGTCGGCGGGCCGGCGGTGCCGCCTTCGGCGAGGACCATGTAGAAGTAGCCGCCGTGCTTCATCATCTTCGGGCCTTCCTGCGCGAAGCCCTCGACTACCCACTCCTCCGGGTACTTCCAGCCGTCGTAGACCTTCTTGAGCGGGCTCGTCACGGACAGCCCGTCATCCGACAAGGTGACCATGTAGCCGCCGCTGAGGAACAGGTATCGCTTGCCGTCGGGCCCGACGACGTGGCCCGGATCGATCCGGCCGATCTCGAGGTCGATCGGATCGCTCCATGGGCCCCTGATGCTGTCAGCCCAGATTACATAGTTCGACGACGGCCCGGCCTCGGTCCGCTTCTGCCCGGGGAAGTAGATGTAGTAGCGCCCCTTGTGCTTCACGAGGTCGGGCGCCCACACCGAGCCGACGTTCCTGAAGAGCGTCGGACCCACAGGTTCCCAGTTGACGAGGTCACGCGAGTGCCAGATGACCAGGCCGGGATAGGCGTCGAACGACGAGAACGTGAGGTAGTAGTCGTCGCCATCCTTGAGGACCGACGGGTCCGGGTGATCGCCCGGCATGATGGGGTTCAGATAGAAGCCGTTGCCGAGATCCGCTTTGCGCTGCCCCTCGGTGCCCGCGGCCCAGGTGGCGATCGAGCGATCCCGGGGTGCCTGCGCAGAGAGCGTCACGAACGAGCCCGCGGCGGTGAGCGCGGCCAGCGAGAGGAGCACGACCATGGTCCGCGCCGAGGCTGATGTGTGCACAGAGGTCATGCCACATTTCTCCTTAGATACTGGTATCAAGCCTCGAATAGACAGTACCGGTGTTGCACGAGGTCACGCCGGCGGCTGTGGAGTGACCAGAATATATCACGCGCATAAGTGATGGGCTTGGCGGTCGAGTCTCGGCCATCCGGAGGAATCACCCATGTCCACGTCCAGAATCGGCGGCATCCTGACAACGGCATTGGTTGTGGTCGCTTTCTCGGGCACCCCCGGACAGCGGACGCTGGCGGTCGGGTTCCAGGCGCCCGCGCCGGCGGCGGCCTCGAAGACCGCAGCGCCCGCGCAGGCGGCATCGCCGGCACGCGAGGAGTGGGACGATCCTGCCGTGCTGCGCGTCGGCGCCGAGCGAACGCACGCGACGATGATGACGTATCCGTCGGCGGACCTGGCCACCCGCGGCGATCGCGCGGCGTCGTCCTGGTTCCGCTCGCTGAACAACGGGACGTGGAAGTTCCGCTACTCGCCAAACCCGGCGAGCCGGCCGACAGGCTTCGAGCGGCCCGACTTCGACGACACGGGCTGGCCGACCATAAGAGTGCCGGCCAACTGGGAAGTGCAGGGCTTCGGGATCCCGATCTACAGCAACTCGGACTATCCGTTCTCCTTCGACCCGGCCAACCCCCGGGTGCCTCGCGACGACAACCCGGTAGGCTCCTACCGCACATCGTTCACCGTCCCGGCCGAATGGGCCGGCCGCCGGGTATTGCTGCACTTCGCCGGTGTTGATTCCGCTTTCTACCTCTGGATCAACGGCAAGCGCGTCGGCTACAGCGAGGACAGCCGGACGCCGGCCGAGTTCGACGTCACGAGTTTCGTCTCGGCGGGGCCGAACACGATGGCTGTGGAAGTCTATCGCTGGAGCGACGGCTGGTTCCTCGAGGACCAGGACATGTTCCGGCTGAGCGGCATCTATCGCGACGTCTATTTCTGGAGCCGTGCGCCGTCGCATATCCGGGACTTCGAGACGCGCACGAATCTCGATGCCGCGTACCGCGATTCTCGACCGCGGACCGGTGCCTGAATTCTGGCGCCCGATGACCGACAACGACCTCGGTGCATGGAAGTCCGTCGGGAACCGCGCTCGCTACTCGTTCCGCCTGCGTCCGATTGAAGGGCGGTAGCCGGATCGAAGCGCCAGGGTCAGCCAACACGCAGGACGTCGAACGGAAGACGGAGCATGCGACCCGGTCGGATGCCCGGCCAGATCGGGCATACTGGTTGGATGCCACCTCCCGAGACCCTTCGGTTCTATCCGGCCGCCCGCGTCGTCGCACCGCGGATTCACGAATATTTCGCCGTTCACCTCGAGGCGGCCCGGCAGCGGGGCGCAGCGCCCGAGGCCTGTCTGGCGGATATCGACGCCATCGAGGCGATCATCGACGCCGCATTCTGGGCGAGCCTCCGCCGTGAGGAGAACTACATTCCGAAGATCTCGCTGGCGTTCCTCCCTCCCGGCCACTCGGCGCAGACCCTGAAGTTCGAGCACTCGCTCTCGCTCAGTGTGACCGCACTGACCCGGGTGTCGCCAGCCGTGGAGCGCGCCGGCGTCCACCTCGGCGTCTGGCGCATGGGGGACGAGCTGCGGGTGTGGGGAGCGACCTGCTCGATCCCGGCGCTTTGTTTCGTGCTGGAAGTGGTCGCGCCAGGCCTCCTCGTGGCCAAGCACCATCGCGGCGACGAAACGGGGAAGTTCGTCAACGTGGCCGTTCTCGAGGGCGACCAGGTCAAGGTCGTCGACGAGGGGGCCAGGAGTCTGCCCGACTGTCCGGCCCTGCTGGCGTCGCTCCTCGGCTTCGATTCTCCGAGCTCCTGGGTCGAGTCGCTCAACGTCTTGGTACAGCTCGCCGTGTCGATGCGGGCACACGGCCGCGGCGGTCTCCTGCTGGTCGTCCCGTCCGGAAGCGACGGGTGGCGGGACTCGATCGTGCGCCCGATGGGCTATGGTCTCGACCCGCCATTCGTGCGGCTCTCCGACTTGATGCGAGACTACACGGGTGAGCGCGAGGAGGGGCATTGGCGCGACGCGCTCGACCGGGCCGTGGACGCCGTCGCGGGGCTGACCGCCGTCGACGGAGCGGCCATCATGACGGACCGCTACGAATTGCTGGCATTCGGCGCGAAGATTATGCGGCGCAAGGGTGGACAGCAGGTCGAGCGTGTGGCCGTGACCGAGCCGATCGAGGGCAGCGTGGCGGCGGTCGTCCCCCCCACGGAACTCGGTGGCACGCGTCACCTCTCGGCCGCGCAGTTCATCCAGGACCAGCGGGACGGCCTGGCTCTGGTCGCGTCGCAGGACGGACGGTTCACGGTCTTCGCCTGGTCGCCGTGTGACGCCATGGTTCACGCCCACCGTGTGGACACCCTGCTGCTGTAACGGGTCTCATTCCTGAGGGACGCGTGCGTCGGCGTTTCGCGTAGGGGGGTTGTTGTGACCAAGATCGTTTCCGCCGCCTGCTTCGTCCTCGTCGTACTCCTCGCTGGAAGCGCCTGTTCGCGCCAGCCAGCCCCGTCGTCCACCGCCGCACCGGCCACGTCTGCGCCCGCGGCGGCCACGCCCGGGAATCCGGGCGCCATCCCGGTTGTCATGCCCGGAACAGGAGGCCAGCAGGCCCTCGAGACCGTGACCGGCGAGGTGGTCGAGACGATGGACGCGTCGACCTACACCTATGTCCGGGTGAAGACCGCGAAGGGTGATGTCTGGGCGGCGACCGGGAAGACAGAGGTGGCGGTTGGCGACAAGGTGGTGGTCCCGCTCGAGTCCGAGATGCGGAACTTCCACAGCCCATCGCTGAACCGCGACTTCCCGGTCATCTACTTCGTGTCACAAATCACGCGCGAGGGCGAGCCCACGCCGCCGCCGATGGCCCTCGGGCACGGGATGGGGAGCGGGTCCGCGTCCCCGCAGGCGCCGGTGAAGGTCGACCCCATCGCGCCGCCCGCCGGAGGGTCGAGCATCGCCGACGTGTGGGCGAACCGCGCGTCCCTCGCAGGCAAGTCCGTGACGGTGAGCGGCAAGGTGGTGAAGTTCAACGGGGGCATTCTGGGCCGCAACTGGCTGCATGTGCAGGACGGCAGCGGCAAGGCTGCGGACGGCACCAACGACCTGACCGTCACCACCGATGCGATGACGAAGGTCGGCGACGTCATCACCGCCACCGGCACGGTCGTCGTGAACAAGGACTTCGGCGCCGGCTACGCGTACAAGGTGATGCTGGAGGGGGCAAAGATCAGGTAAGGCACGCAGGAAAGCTGCGCAGGTCGAGCAGGGCGATCCGATACAATCAGGGCTCGATGCTGGATCACAACGACACAGTGCGGTGGGCCGACGGCGGCCGGGTGGAACTGGACCTCGACGCGGGGCTCTCCCGGCTCGGCTACCAGCAGTTTCGCCCTGGCCAGCGCGAGGCCATTGAAACGCTGCTCGCGGACGGGCGCCTGCTGCTCGTCGCCCCCACCGGCGGCGGCAAGAGCCTGATCTATCAGCTTCCCGCCACGCTCCTGCCTGGCACGACCATCGTCGTCTCCCCGCTCATCGCGCTCATGCAGGACCAGGCGCGCGCGCTCGAGGAGCGGGGCGTCGCGGCCACGTTCCTGTCGTCCACCCTCGAATCGGGTGAGATGCGGCGCCGGATGGCGCGCGCAGCGGCTGGGGACTTCAAGCTGCTCTACGTGGCGCCAGAGCGCCTCACGTACCCCGGCTTCAAGGGACTGCTGGCCGACCTCGAGATTCCGCTGGTCGCGGTGGACGAGGCGCATTGCATCAGCCAGTGGGGGCATGATTTTCGTCCAGAGTATCTGCAGATTGGCGACCTCCTGGCCGATGTGCGGCCGCCCCGGATGCTGGCCTGCACCGCGACCGCCACGCCGGTCGTGCGCGACGAGATCGTCGCACGCCTGGGCCTCGGCGCCGACACGCCGCAGATCGTGCGAGGCTTTGCCCGCCCCAATCTCATCCTCCGTGCCGTTGAAATCCAGGGTCCACGCGAACGGGCCCGCCATGTCGACGCGCAGTTGCTCGAGTCACTCGGCCGGCCCGGCCAGGCTCGCGGTGTGGCTATCGTCTACTCGATGACTCGCGCGGGCGCCGAGCATGAGGCTGACCGATTGGCCGCGCGGGGATGGCGGACGACCGCGTATCACGCGGGCCTCGACCGCGATGTGCGCGCGCGCGCCCAGGGGGCGTTCAGCAACGGCAGCGTTGACGTCGTCGCCGCGACGGTCGCCTTCGGGATGGGCATCGACCGCGCGGATGTCCGCGCCGTGATTCATCTCTCGCCGCCGGGGTCGATCGAGGCTTACTACCAGGAGGTCGGCCGCGCAGGACGCGACGGCGAGCCGGCGTGGGGGCTGCTGCTGGTCTCGCCGGGCGACATGGCGCTGCGCCGGCGGCTGCTGGAGAACGCCGAAGGCACGACCGCCGAGACGCTGGAGCACAAGTGGAACCTGTTCCTCGAGTTGCTTCGCTGGGCGGAGGGCGGAAGCTGCCGCCACGACGCCATCCTGCGGTACTTCGGTGACGAGGCGGAAACTCTGGCCGGCTGCGGAACGTGCGACGTGTGCGAAGCGCTCGAGGACGCCAGTCGCGACCAGGACTCTGAAGCGGTGGCGTTGACCGTCCGGAAGGCGTTGAGTGGCGTGGCGCGCGTCCACGGCCGGTTCGGCATGACGGCGGCGGTCCAGCTCCTGAGGGGCGTCGCCGACGAACGTCTCGTGCGGTCAGGTCTCGAGCAGACGACGACATTCGGCGTGCTGCGTGAGCACAGCGAGGAGTGGCTGCTGCGGCTGCTGCGCCGCCTCGTCACCGCCGGCTGGATCGAGTTCTCGACGGGCGATCGGCCCGTCGTGCGCCTGACCGAACCGGGCCGCGCCGTGATGAAGGGGGAACACCCCGCCAGAGTCCTGCTGCCGCCACTGGGCCGGCCGTCGGCGGGCGGGGCACACCGCCCGCGGCGACGCCTGGATGCCGGTACTGACGCCGCAGGACGTGGGGCAGTGCCATCGTCTGTGGCCCGCGCGTACACGGTCGAAGCCGAAGAGGAGGATCTGTTCGAGGCGCTGCGCCGCCACCGTTTGGAAGTATCGCGTGCGCTCGGCGCTCCGCCTTACGTCGTTGCCAGCGACCGCACCCTGCGCGAGCTGGCGACGTTCAGGCCGCGAACGCTTCGCGAGCTCGAAGCCATCTACGGCATCGGTCCGTCGAAGCTCGAGCGTTTTGGCCAGGGGTTCCTCGATGCCCTGCGGGCGTCGCGGTCGTCAACGGGGTAGCCGAGCAGGTAGGTGACTGAGATCGGCCATCCCCAGCGCCGTGCCTTCCCGACCTCCCAGCTGTACCCGTGCTCACGGAGAGGCTCGATCAGCGTCGAGAGTTCGGCGGGCGAGTACGATCTCAGGCACGACACGATCCCGTCGAAGAACATGGCAAGGGGGAAAATGGGAATCAGATAGGTCAGCACGAACGTCTGCCAGCGCACCGGCCTGAGAAAGGGAACCGCGATGAGGACCCCGAGTGGCGTGAGTGCCAGGACCGCGATAGCCACCGCGCCTCGTTCGGTGAACTCGAAGACACCGATGCCCGCGCGGTCGTTCACCGCATCGACGAGAATGGCAGGCGCGGCCGCGGGGCGAAAGTGGTGGAAGGACGTGAACATCGTCCGGAATCCGCGGAGATCACGAGGCACGGCCATGGCGTCCACGCTTCTGGGTTCGCTGCAGATGCGACCGTGGGACGCGTCCGCGACCCGGCGGGCGCCCACGGTATTCGGGTACTTGTCGGTCAACAAGACCCGGAGCGCAGGCTCGTCATCGCGTGCGGACAGCAGTCTTGGCCACGGTCCGCCGCCGCCCGCGCAGAGGTCGACGATGTCGCGCTCCCCCATTCCCTCGAGCGCGCCCATGAGACGAGGCACGATCGGCGCGTAGCAGCTGCTGATGCGGAGGAACAACTCGAGGAGGTCCGTCATCGCGCAGCGGAGCGCTTTCGGACACCAGGCCTGGTCGCCGATCTCGAAGAAGTGAACGCGACGCACTGTGACCCTCAGCCCTCGTGTGCTGGCTGGTCAACGTGGGGGGCGGCCATGTTCGAGTTCGTAACTGCTCACCTCGCGCATCGTCTCCGACGGGTGGCGCGGGTTCTGGCCCTCGAAGTTCGTCCAGTTGTATCCCTGGCCCCCATAATAGTCTCCCGTCGCCGTGTCGCGGGTGCCCGAGCTGCCGGTCTGATAGACCTTTCCACCCTCGAGATCTGAAACCCAGTAGCTCTGGCCGCGGCGGTAGTCGTCCCACTTGGAGTCCATGTAGTCCTTGCGCGCCTGGCGGGCCTCCCAGGCCGCCTGGTTGTCCTCGCGAGCCTGGTTCAGGCTCTGGATGGCAGCCGCCGTCTGCTGCTGCAGGCGTCGCAGGTTGGCAAGGCCGGACTGGATGTAGGCCCTGGCGAACTGGTCGTTGACCGAAAACGAGCCGGCGACCTGTTCGAGGATCGGGTAGTAGCGGTAGAAGTCCTTCTGCGGTCCCCAGATCCCCGCGACGATGCTCGACCATTGGCCGGTGATGCCGGGCGCCGTGTTCACGACCTTGAACGCCCCGACGCAGTCCACGCCGCCGCTGGACGTCCACTTCGCGACCATGTCCGACGCGTCGCAGTTGTTCCGGATAGACGCCCGGCACTGCGCCATGGTGCCGCGGTCGGCGGCCGCGGACATCACGACCGGGTTCCGGTGTCCGAACCCGATCAGGATGTAGGGGAGCGTCTGCGCGGGCGGACGATAGGGCGAGCCGATCACGCCCTGCGTCACTCTCGCCTGGGGCAGCATAGGATTCCCGGCAAACGCCGTGAAGATGAAACCGGCGCCGCCGCCAGGCGCGCCCGCGATGATCCGTCCCCCGCCCGCAAGAAACGCCCAGTCTCCCGGCGTCCGGATCGTCAGGCTGCCGTCCGGCGCCCGGCGGTCGACGAGGGTCGCCTGCACGGGCGGTTCAAGGCCGCCTCGGGTGCCCTGATGCAGGACCTTGACGAACGCCAGGCTCGACATCACGTTCAACAACAGCGGCCGCTCGGAGGCGAGCCGCGTTTCGGGGGCGAGGAAGCCCTGCAGCGAGATTCCCGTGCGTGTGGACTCGAAGAAGTAGCGCCCCGTGACCGGGGTGTTCGCTACGCGGCAGCGCACCGTCACGACGGCATGGCTCGAGTCCTTCGCGACGTAGGCCTCGCTGACCACTGCCCCTGGGTCGGTCTGGACGAGGGCGCGCCGCCAGGAAACCAGGGCGAGCATTGCGTCCGGCCGGCCGGCCGGATTGCGCTCCCAGCGGAACTCGACCAGCGATGTTCGGGCCGGCGAGGCGACGAGGATGCGGAACGAGCTGGCGCGGGCCTCCTCGTTCACCGTCCAGTCGGCCGGCTTGTAGACGACGAACATCTTGCTGGCGGCCACGTACGGCTGGAGGCGCGGTGGGGCCGCGGCACATTCGGTGACCGGTAGGCTGGCCGCTGCGGCGGCCAGGACGACAACGCATCGGGCGAGCGCGGCGACGATCCTGTCGGTTTGCATGATGTCACTCGCTGTCTCGACGAGATCGACGCATTCTCCACCATTTTCTGGTATTTTGACCAGACCATGAGTGCTGAAACGATCGACCCCGGTGAGGTGCGTCTCTTCGCGGGCAGCTCGAACGGCCCGCTCGCCGCCGACATCGCCCTGCTGCTTGGCGTCCCGCTCGACGATGTGGCGATCACGAAGTTCAGCAACGACGACCTGTACATCCAGCTTGGCGCGAGCGTCCGTTCGCGTGAGGTCTTCATCGTGCAGTCGCTCTCGCCGCCGGTGAACGACCACCTGATGGAACTGCTGATGATGCTGGACATCGCCCGCGGCGCCGGCGCCAAGGCGGTGCACGCCATCATTCCGTACTTCTCGTTCGCGCGGTCGGACAAGAAGGATGCGCCCCGGATCTGTATCACCGCCCGCCTGGTGGCGGACCTCCTCGAGACGGCCGGCGCGACGCATGTCATGACGATGGTGTTGCACTCACCGCAGGTGCACGGCTTCTTCGGCGTGCCCACCGATCCGCTGGCCAGCCGGCAGCTGTTCAGCCGCCACTTCTCGACGTGCGACCTCTCGAACGCCGTGATCGTCGCGCCCGACCTCGGCCACGCGAAGTCGGCGGCGCGTTTCGCGAAGGACCTCGGCCTGCCGGTGGCGGCAGGCAACAAGGAGCGCCTGTCGGACACCAAGGTCCGAGTGACGAGCATCGTCGGCCCGCCGCTGGCCGATTTCCGTTCCGCGCTGGTCTACGACGACGAGATTGCGACCGGCGGGTCGGTGATCGAATTGTGCGATCGGCTGATCCAGGAGGGCATCCGCGACATCCGCGTGGCGTGCACGCACGGGGTGTTGGTGAGGAACGCCCTGGAGCGGATCGCGGCGATCGACGAGGTGCGGGAGATCGTCACCACGGACACGGTCTACCTGCCACCCGAGCGCCGGCACCCGAAACTGAAAGTCCTGTCGGCGGCGCCGATCTTCGCCGACGCGATTCGGCGGAACTACCTCCGGCAATCGATCGGCCATCTCGTGGCCTGCGGAGATGCTGGATCGGTCTAGGCCGCTTGACCCTCCTCCGTGGGGAGGCAGATACTCCAGGTACACTCACAATCACGTGGGTTTCTCCACCCCCAGGAGGAACGCGTATGGCTTCAGTCGAATGGAAGGACTTCACGAAGCCTGACGAAGTCCGATCGTTTCCACACGGCCATCTGGAACTGCTGCACATGGAGGGCGGCACCATCGGCCGTCTCGTCCTCGAACCCGGCTGGCGCTGGTCGACCGACGTCAAGCCGATCGCCGGCACCGAGTGGTGCGAGGCGCCCCATTTCCAGTACCAGGTGTCGGGGCGCATCCGAGTGCACATGCACGACGGCCGCGAGACAGAGCTTGGCCCGGGCTCGGTGTCGCACCTGCCGGCCGGACACGACGCATGGGTGATCGGCAACGATCCGGTCGTCCTGGTTGACTGGTACGGCGCAAGCGACTACGCCAGGAAGAAGTAGCGGGAATGCTGTCGGGCGCGTGGCAGCCGGGTGGCGCACGCGCCCGACTCGATCCACTTTCGTAGACACATACCGACAGACGGACACGACCGGAGTCCTGGTCATCGACCGTCGAGGACGGTGACCGGCAGGGGTCCAGTTGCGGCCCGTAGCGACGGCAGGACCGACGTGTGGCATCGAGGTTCGTTGCGGCGATGGGGCCGTCTCATCCACGGCCACCGTCTTGGCATCAGCGCGCGCCTGGGCGATACTGAAAGACGGGTCACGCGAAACCACTCACCGTGCCGGCGACGGTCGAGCCGTTCCCGGACACCGCTGTTCTCGAGAGGAGCCTCCGCATGGTCAAGCCGATTCCCGACGGGTACCACAGCATCACGCCGTACAGTTCTACGGTGACCGGACGGGAGGCGTGAAGGATCTATTTGGCCACCTGTGGTACATCGCCACGCACAAGGAGGACGTGTCTCCCGAGGAGATGAAGAGGCGCGTCGCCAAGATGATGGCGTCGTAAGGCGCGCATCGGGACAGGAGCATAGGCCATGACGAGACAACGTCTGTCGGCGATCCTCTGCACGCTCTGGGTGGCGGCGGTGACGACGGGGCTGCGCGCTCAGGCGCCGTCGCCGGTCGTCGAGAGCCACGAGGGTGACGACTACACGCGGTACGAGCTGCTCGCGCCGGTCTCGGCGCAGTTCCGGGTCGTGTACGAGGTGACGGCTACCACGCCAGGCACTCGCGCCTACTTCAACATCATCCGGAAGGGCAGCGAGGCCAGCGACGAGGCCGTCTTCGATCAGATGACGGGGCAGCCGCTGCCGTTCACGGTCGTGACCGGGACGGCCGCACGCGCGGCCGGTTTGACGCAGGCCGATCCCGACGCGAACTACATCCAGGTGACACTTCCGCGGCCCGTGCCGAAGGGCGGAGAGACCCGTCTGCGGATCGACAAGACCTACAAGGACGCCAAGTCCTACTACCAGGAAGGCGAGACGATCGTGTTCGCCCGCAGCCTCGGGATCCGGCGCAATGCCGTGGTGATGCCGGCCGGCTACGAGATCGTGTCCTGCAACGTCCCATCGCAGGTGCTCACCACGCCGGAAGGGCGGCTCATGATCAGCTTCTTCCACACCGGCGCGGGCGAGACTCCGCTCATGGTCAAGGCGCGGCCGCTGCCGAAGGGCGCGGCGCTTCCCGGAGCGCCGAAGGCAGTGAACGCGGCGTCGCCGACCGGGCCGCCCGTCGCACCCCCGTCGGACGCCGAGCGCCTCTCGGAGCGCGCACATCAGGATCCCGAGATCGTGTACTTCCTCCAGCAACCCGAGACCCACTCCT
The DNA here is from genome assembly GCA_036381995.1 of Vicinamibacterales bacterium. Lineage (GTDB taxonomy): Bacteria > Acidobacteriota > Vicinamibacteria > Vicinamibacterales > Fen-181 > FEN-299. The sequence continues at coordinate 40,073 of DASVIS010000195.1, forward strand.
TCGCGCTCTACCACGACTACACGGAAGCCCGGGCGGGCACCGACAAGTACCTGAACGTGGTGCGCGCGGGCAGCCGGGCCTCGAACCCGTCCGCGCGCCTGCTGGACACGGGTGAAGAGCTGAAGGTGGAGACGTTGAAGGGCGCCGCGATCACGGCGGCCGGCCTCGACATCGGCGAACCGGTGACGCCGGCCTCGGAAGTGGTCATCATCCGGTTCCCCGCCGTCGTGAAGGGGCAGTCGGTCCGGCTTCGGATCGCCGAGACCTACACGGACGAGGGCCGCTACTCGGTGGTGGGCGACGAGCTGGCGTGGGACCGGAGCCTGGGCCGGGCGCGCAACATCGTGGTGCTTCCCGCGGGGTGGTACGTCACGGCGAGTTCGATCCCGGCCGTCGTCACGATGACCGGGGACGGGCGCGTGCGGCTGGAGTACAACAACCCGAGGCCCGACGAGGTCGGCGTCCTGTTGAAGGCGGCGCGGCGCTTGCGCCGGTAGAGGCCGAACTCCTCGCCCGATTCCTTTGTCTTCGGACGCCTGAATTCGCTTGAGAACGAAATCAGGGCCCGGGTACTTGTGCCGGCGGATGCGGAATCCAAGATGCCAGCGATGACTTGCAGTTCGCGTGGGGTCACCGTCTCGGCAGGCACGGGCGACGGTCCCACACGAACCCCCTGCAAGGCATCTATGACGTCGCGAGTGATCCAGTAGCCGCCGTGCGCGACCGTCCTCACGCAGTCGAGCAGGACTGAGAGCGACCCAACGATCTCTCCCTGCCAGGCCTTCAGCTCAGCGCGGCGAACAGGTCGCCGACGTCAACGTCCAGCGCCGACCGGTGCGTTCGTGCACCAGCACGCACCGCGAGCCGCTCTTGACCAGCCGGAAGTGCTCCGGCCGGCCGGTCTCGCGTCCGGCAAGGTTCACGCCTTGTGCGTCGCGATGTGGAGCCCGCTGGACGATCAGCGTGTTGTCGGCCGTCAGCGCGGCGTCCGCGAGGGTCACCGGCGCTCCGCTCATCGCTCGGCTCACGGCGCGCACCAGATCCGCGTGGCTCTGCTCCGTCGGGTGTGTGAGCACGGCGGGCACATCCCGCGGCGGCAACCGCGGGAGGCAACCGGCCAGGACCAGCGTTCCAACAACGCTCACAGCGCTCGTCACGCGCCTCATGTGAATCACCGCCGCAGAATGCGGTTCTCGCGCCAGGGAGACTTGTAGAGCAGTCCTTCGCCGAGGATCGGTGCCTGGGCTGTTCTCACATTCGAGCGACTTGCAGACGCGGGGGATGCGGCAGACGCGGCGGGGCAGCTCCGGTCGACGAGGTAGCCCAGGGCCGCCGCCAATCTGCCTTCGTTGCGATCCCCAAGGGCGTGGCCGAAGTCGTCGTCGACCGCGCAGCCGGGCACCTGGACGCCGACCGTACCCGTGGCGTTGGCGGGAGAGAACCCGTCCGGGTAGTCCCCGAACGCCTGGTCATTGACGCCCTTGAACTCGATCGAGAAGTACGTCGTGGCGCAGTTGTCCTGAGGATAGAAGCCATAGGGCTTTCCACAGGTCGTCGATCCGATCTGGAACACCTGGACGCCCACGCCCCTCAGGCTGTTGAGGATTGATTCGCTGGCCGAGCAGGTATTCGCACCCGTCAGGACCGTCACCCGCGTGAGGTTCAGTGACGGCAGGGCTTGACCGCTCGGTCCGGAAAATCCCTGGGAGGTCGCGTGGAACGGGATCGGCACGATCGCCTGTCCAGTGACCGGATCCACCGTCGGGTGCTTGTCACTGAACACCGTCTTCTCGAACGTCCGGCCGGTCGTGGCCCCACGCCCCGCAACCATGTAGGCCACTTCGCTGGCGATGTCGAGGTAGCCGCCGCCGTTGTAACGGATGTCGAGCACCAGGTCGCTGACGTTCGCCGCCGCAAGCTGGCCAAAGGCGGTCACGAGTTCCTGCTCGGCGGTCGCGATGTGGTCGTTGAAGAGCATGTACCCCACCGTCCCCGTGGCGGTGGCGATGGTCTCGACGTTCTGTACCGGCGTCGACGTCACGTTGGCGGACACCATCGTGATGGTGCGAGGCGTAGTCGCTCCGGGATCGAGGATGGAGAACGTGTGAGAGGCGCCTGCCGAGGACGGGAATAGGCCCTCGTTCACCGTGGCGACGCTTCCGCTGTCGGTCGCGTTGACCAGGTCCACCCCGTCGACGGTCAGCACCTTCGCGCCGCGAGAAAGGTTCGCGGGCGGCGTCGTGGCGGGGGCATTCGGCTCCGTATAGGCGACCACGACGAGTCGGGGCGGCTTCGATGCGACAACGAGGAACTGCGCGCCATATCCCGCCTCCACGCCGGACTGCGACAACGCCACCCACTGGGCCGTCGAATACGTGAAGTGGAACCGGTCCTTCGGGTTGCCGGACGGCGTCGTGGCCGAGGTCTTCAGGATGTCGAAGTAATCAGTCGTCGAGTACGACGCCGGATTGAGGTCCGGCACTTCGCGGTACCAGAGATACAACTCGTTGGTCCACGAACGCAGGAAGCGATTCTCGGTGAGGGTCGAGCCCTGGACGTCGAGATAGCGTTTGCCGGTCGTGGGATCCGTGCCGGTGCGGGGGCTGGCGCACTGGTTTGCGAAAGCCGCTGACGGCTCGAACACGCCCGCCGTCCACGAACCGGACCCGCCCCTCGAAGCGCTCCCGCTGCTCCCGCTGCCACTTCCGCAACCGGCCAACGTGACCAGACTCGCCACGACGATCCAGCGAAGCTCTGAAGGCATGAAATCAAGATAGCATGCCCGACCCGACGGCGTGATCGCCAACGATGCCCTGGGGCGCCTCAATGCAGTCGGCGTCACCAGTCGTCTCGCTTCGTGTCGACCACCAACGTGATTCGCTGGCCATTTCGTAGGACGGCCACCTTCGCCTGCGGCATGGTCTGGAGTTCGCCGAACAGCCGCATGACGGTTGCCACGCCGTCCAGCGGCTGGCCATTGACTTCCAGGACGACATCGCCGTTCCGGAGTCCCAGTTGGTCGGCGACGCCGCCCGCCTTGATCTGGCCGATCTCGTACCCGTCGATGAGCCGCTGCCCGCTCGCCGTATCCCGGTACCTGGGGGTGGCGACCGCCGATTCCAGAAGGCTGGGCAGATCCTCGAGATAGCGGTCGACCGCGCCCTTCGCCAGATCGACGACCACGACATCCGGCGATGCGGTGAGGGCTGTGTTCGGGGGACGGGCCCCCGCGCCCGCCGGAGGCTGGGTGCCCGCCGGGTGGATCGCGCCGGAAAAGACCAGGAGTTCGTGACGATTCATCAGGAGGTTCATGATGAGGACGCCGTCCTCGCGAACTTCCTGGATCTCCGCGAGATCGCATGCCTGCTGTCCGGCAAAGAACATCCCCCGCCGCTCGGAGGCATCGGCGCAGCGGATGAGACACGCGGACCTGGCTGGTGTCTTCTTGTCCACGATGAGCCCGGTCAGATGGAGCGGGAGAACCGAGAGCGGCACTGGCTTGGCAGGCTGCTGCGGAAGCCCGGCGGCCAGCAGGCCGACCGCCAATGCGGCGAGGCTGCCACAGCTTCCGGTCATGAAACCCATCACCATCCCTCTTCCGCCATCTGCACGGCGCGCCCCCTCTGCTGGCAGGCAGGACCCAGTGCTGGCGCGACGATACTCGAGAATCCAGGTCCAGTCTGCGCGGTACCGCGCACCCCGTCAATAGGACGCCCAGGACTCGAACAGCATCCACTCCGGCAAGGGAACCGAGTCGATCCCGACGCCGCGAGAACCGATGTTGACCGGCTGGTTCGGGCAGCGAGATTCCCGCCGTCCGCCCGGCCAAGGCGTCCTTGCGGCACCTTGCGGCAGCGCTCCCGGGAGCGCTTGGCGCTGGCGGTACACTGCGCCATACTACGCTCCAAGAAGATTCGGCCTGTCCATGGACTCGTTGTAGGGCTGAGGGGGCGGGACCACAAGCCGCGCCACGAGCCTTCGTGGAGGCGAGGGAGGCCAGATGAAGACCGCGATCCGGGCGAGCGTGCTGTTCGTGCTGCTGGCCATCGCGCCGGCGGTGATGGCGCAGGGCACGTTGAGCGCCGACCTGAGTGCCAGGGTCGACGCCGCGGTGCACGACGTGATGACGAAGACCGGCGTGCCGAGCGCGTCGGTGGGCATCGTGCAGGGCGGCAGGATCGTCTTCACGAAAGCCTACGGCCTCGCACGGTTGGAGCCGCCGGTGGCGGCCACGACCGCCATGCACTACGCCATCGGGTCGATCAGCAAACAGTTCACAGCCGCGTGCATCCTGCTGCTCCAGGAAGACGGCAAGCTCACCATCGACGATCCAATCGCGAAGTACTTCCCTGAGCTGACACGCGCGGGCGACGTCACGATCCGCCACATCCTCTCGCACACGTCCGGCTACCAGGACTACGCGCCGCAGGACTACACGATCCCGGCGTGGACCAAGCCGACAACGGCCGGCACGATCATCCACGAATGGGCGACCAAGCCGCTCGATTTCGAGCCCGGCACGCAGTACCAGTACAGCAACACAAACTTCAACATCGCCGGGCTGATCGTGGAGAAGGTGAGCGGCGAGCCGTTCTGGTCGTTCCTCTCGCGCCGCGTGCTGAAGCCGCTCGGCATGGCGGACACGATCGACCTCGACGCCGATCACGCCAAGGTCGAGCCGATCGGCTACATGCGCAATGCGCTCGGGCCGCTGCGGCCCGCCATCATCGAGGCGCCGGGTTGGTACTTCGCCGATGGGGAGATGGCGATGCCGGTGTCCGACCTGCTCACCTGGGATATCAGCGTGATGAGCCGGTCGATCCTGAAGCCATCGTCCTACGAGGTGATGGAAACCGACGTGAAGCTCCGAAACGGCGAGAGCGCGCACTACGGCCTGGGCGTGAGCGTGTCGACGCGCGACGGGCACCGCGTGGTGTCGCACGGCGGCGAAGTCGGCGGGTTCGTGGCCTCGAACACAGTGTTCCCCGACGACAAGATCGCCATCGTCGTCCTGACCAACCAGGAAGCGAGCCCCGCGGCCGGCGGCATCGCCCGCGCGATCTCAACCCTGTTGCTGGCGCCGGCGCCCGCGGCGGCCGAGACGGCGAAGGCGGAGACGCAGGCGAAGCTGGTGCTGGGCGATCTCCAGCAGGGGAAGATCGACCGCACCCTGTTCACCGCGAACTGCAACTTCTACTTCGACCAGGTGTCTCTCGACGACCACGCGAAAAGCCTCGGGCCGCTTGGCGCCGTCAGGACCGTGACGCAGACAGCCACATCGCTGCGCGGCGGCATGACGTTCCGCGCCTTCGACGTGGCGTTCGCCAACGGCACCAGGGTGCGGCTCACGACCTACACGACGAAGGACGGGAAGCTCGAGCAGTTCGTGATCGCGCCGGTCGCGTAGCCACCCGCCTGAGCTGATTGCCGGGATGGTCGAGTGAAGGCGAAATCCGGATGCCCGGGCGAGGCCCGCATCGTCTTCATGAGCGATTCGATCGCCGGCTTGCTGTCCGCGCGCGGTTCGAGGTGAAATGAGCGAATGACCCGGTATCAGATCACGTGGCGGGTGGTGCTGCTCTACGTCGCCCTCACGCTCCTGTTCACCTACCCTGTGTGGGTGCACCCCGCGACCCGGGTTATGTGGGCGAGCGACGACACCAACCTCTTCGCGTGGACGCTGTCGTGGGATACCTACGCGTTCACCCACCACCCGCTCTCGATCTTCGACGCGAACATCTACTACCCGGAACGCTACACCCTCGCGTACTCCGAGAACCTGATCGGCAGCGCCGTGATCGCCGCGCCGGTGCTGTGGCTGACGGCCAACCCCATTCTCGCGATCAACGTGGTGGCGCTGCTTTCGTGCGTCCTGTGCGGCGTCGGGACGTATGTCCTCGCCCGACGGGTCGGCATCAGCCCGTCCGGCGCCATTCTCGCGGGGATGGTGTTCGCCTTCGCGCCGCCCCGCCTGCTCCGGTTCGGGCAGTTGCACCTGACGACCGTCCAGTGGCTCCCGTTCGGCCTCGCATGCCTTCACGCGTACCTGGACGAGGGCCGCAAGTCGGACCTGCGCCTCGCCATCGCCTTCCTGAGCCTGCAGGTAGTCACCAGCGGGCACGGCGCGGTGTTCCTCACGTTGTCGATGGCGCTCCTCCTCACCTACCGGTTTGCGCTCGGAGAGCCGCTGGCTTTGACGCGGCGGCTGCGTGATGTCGGCCTCGCCGGCCTGCTACTGCTGCTGCCCGCCGTCCTCGTCATGATTCCGTACCAGGTCGTGCAGCACGAGATGGGCCTGAAGCGCACGCTCGAAGACTGGGCCACGAGCGCCGAGAGCTTCCTCTCGTCGCCGGCGCACGCGCAGCAGTACCTGCTCTCGTGGCTCCCGGGCCTGCGGATTCGCGAGAACGCGCAAGCGCACCTGTTTCCGGGCTTCCTCCCGATCCTCCTCGCCCTGGCGGCCTGCGTCCCCGGCCGGGGGATGCGCGGCGGAAGAGCGAGAACCGCCCCGCGCTCCCGCGACTGGTGGCATCGCGCCGCTGTTGTGCTGGAGACCCTGGTGCTCGCCAGTGCGGCCTCGACCGTCTACGTCGCGCTCGCCGGGCCGGTCAAGCTGATACTCTGGCACGTTCGGGTGCTCGCTATTCGAGACGCGGTTCGGCCGGGACTCGTCCTGGCGGCCTGCGTGATGGGGCGCCTCGCGCTCGCGTCGCGGGTCCCTCTGGCCCCGGCCGCCCGCTGGCGACGTGGGTGGCGAACCGCTGCGGACGCGGTCGGTCGAGCGGCGGCGGGCGCCTGTTCCTGGCCGGCGGCGCTGCGGGGCAACGTGACCCTGTTCTACGCCCTGTTGACGGTCCTCAGCCTGCTTCTGGCGGCGCCACCGCCTCTCGGCCTGTGGCCGAATGTCTACTGGTTGCCTGGTCTGAATTTCATTCGCGTTCCGTCGCGCATCACGATCCTGGCACTGCTCGGCCTCGCCGTTCTCGCCGGGATCGGCTTCGACCGGTTGACCGCCTGGCTGTCACCCCGAAGGCGCGTCGCCTCCGCCGTGGGCGTCGCCGTCCTGCTCGCAGCGGAGCTGGCAGCGATGCCGTTGAGCCCATCCGAATACGCGGTGGAGATCCCGCCGATCGACCGCTGGCTGGCGACCCGCCCCGTGCCGTTTGCCATTGCCGAAGTTCCCCTTGCAGATCCGGACAACACCCCCGCCTTCGAACGCAGGCAGTCGACGTTCATGCTCCATTCGATGGCCCACTGGCAGAAGACGATCCACGCGTTCAGCGGCTTCCGCCCGTTGCTTCACGACAAGCTGTACGAGCAGATGGGCCGTTTCCCGGACCTGGTCAGCCTTCGCAGCCTGGCTCGCCTCAGGATCACCTACATCGTCGTGCACACGGATCTCTACCGGCCAGGCGAATGGGACCGGGTCGACTCTCGCATCAGGGACTTCGGCGCCTGGCTGACGCTCGAACACGTCGAGGGGGCCGGCCGGGTCTACTCGCTTCACGACGCGGAGCTCGGAAAGCCGCGCGACGACAGATGACCGTCGAGCCCGGCGGCGTCAGGCCCTACTCCGCTTCCTGGCCGATGCGCTCAACTGGCTCCACGTCCCGCGGCCCCGGGGCGCTTTCTCCTGCCCGCCCTCCAGACGGTCCTTGGCGTATGCCACGAGCCCCGTCCAGAATTGAATACTCCAGATGTGGAGGAAGATGTCATGTCGCAGCAACCACGATGCGCCGGATGGACATGGCTGGCCACGGCGGCCATCGCCGGCACGTTCGTGCTGTCGACCGCTGCCTGTGCTCCGGCCGTATACAGTTCCCGCGGGCAGAGCGTCTACTCGGCGACGCCCTACGACCGCCTGCAGCAGCGCTCACAGCAGCTCGAGATGCTGGCCGCACGGGCGAGAGATAGGGCGAGGCTCGACCAAGGGCGCGGCGGGCGCCTCGAAGTCACGGACCGCATGGACGACTTCACGAAGCACGCGCACGACCTGCGCCAACTCGTGCGCGAACGTGTCGCCGCGCCCTTGGCCAAGGCGCAGCGGGGTTGGGCGAGTTACCAGCAGAATGAGCGTGCGGCGGTTTGGCCGCCGCACGCAGCTAGCGCGGCTCTCCTTCACGGTCCGGCTTGATGGCGACCGTCGCCAGCAGGTACCCGTGCCGCCGCACGGCCGGCAGGTGGCGATCGAGGAAGGCAAAGGGCCATACGAGGGCCCCGGTGACCGCCGCAAGCGGCCGGCACCACGAATAGCAGGCCAGGTCGAGCATCCTGAGCCAGCCCGGGATGAAGAGGATCGCCGTCTCGGCGACCACGGTGAAGCCAGACCGTTCCAGCATCTGACGCAGGGCACGACGCGAGAAGGACTTCTCGTACCCGTAGGCGTAGAGTCCCAGGGCCTGGAGCGCCGCCGCAACGAGCGGCCGGAGGAACGGGTCGTGGCGGTTCGGCACGCCGACGATGGCACGGCCGCCGGGCCTGAGAACCCGCGCCATCTCCTTGAGGGCGCGCTCGAAATCGCGAACGTGCTCGATGGTGCCCATGGAATAGATGGCGTCGAAGCTCGCGGTGCAGAACGGCAGCTCGCGGACGTCGGCGACCGCGCCATGGAGCGGCGCGCCGTCGAAGGCGGCCCTCGCCTGAATCACCGTCGGCTCGGAGACGTCGATGCCGTAGACGCGCGCGCCCTGCTGGCTGGCCCAGGCGAGGATACGCGTGTTCTTGGCCTCGTCCCAGAGATCGGTCTTGAGGATCCTCAGCCCCTCGAGCGGAGGGAAGTGCTCGACGAACAGGCGGCGTTCGTTCTCGGCGTAGTACCGGGTCGAGACCGCCCCGCCGAGGTCGGGGAAGTGCTCGCCCACGTCCGCCCAGAAGCGGCGGTAGGCGGACCCACGCCGCCCGTCGCCCGATACGGTCGAGGCTCTAGCGCCATCGTGCAGGTCCGACGGATATGTCACGGATGCTCCCCCTGCACCGTCCATCTCCAGGCGCCGAACGCAACCGACAGCGGACGTCGGTCACCGTTCTTCAGCAGATCGGCCGCCACGGTCGGAGCATCGATCGGATGGAACACGAGCTCATGATCGCCCGGCGTCAGCGCGAGCGGACCAATCCGGTGGAAGCGACGTTCTACCTCGATCACCAGCCGCTGAACCTCCTGCCGGTCGAGCCGCAGCTCCAGGCGACGGGGCCCGCCAAACGCCGACATCTCGATGTCAACGGAGGCCACCATCGGCCGGCCGCTTCCGTTCACGATCTTCCAGGACGCATCGGGTCCCATCCATCGCCAGGTCATGCCCTCGAGGTGCTCGCGCGGAGAGAACGCCGTCATCTTCGCGGTGTAGACGGAGGGCGGTGGCGCCGTGACCGCGAACACTTCGCCATCGCCGAAGTGCGTCTGCGCTCGCAGGCCGTCGGGTGTGGGCTGACGGGCGAACCATCGTCCATCCCATGTGTCTCGCCGCACGAGCAGATGCGTGTAACCCTCGGCCGCAAGCTTCCGGGAGAGGTTCGGCTCCATGCAGTCATCGAACGGGCCGCCCAGCAGCGAGACCTGGTGGTCCGTCAGCCACTGCACCGACGCCGACTCCGGCGTGAGCGGGACGCAGTCGAGCACGCGCAGACGATCGGGCTGCCGCACGATCCATCGGTGCGCGGTCGTGGGCAGCACGTCGCGCCAGAGCGCCGGCGGCCACACCGCGTACTCGCCGACGGTGAGCACGAGAAGCGCGATGCACACGATCTGCCCGCGCCACGTTCCTGTGTGGCGAAGACGATCCACGCCGATGCCTGAGAGCAGCGCCGCCATGAGCTGGACCATCACCCCGAACCGGGCGTACGCTCGGAACATCGGAACCAGGCCGTACAGCAGGCCGGACGGTCGGACGATCGTGAACGGGCCGATCCGGCGCTCGGGCGAGAGCGAGCACGCGAGCGCGGCGACCGCGACGGCGACAATGACCGGGACCTGCGCGAGCGACGCCGGTCGTCGATCGCGGGCCAGCCATCGAAAAGCCGCGATGAGGCCCAGCGCGACGATCCCCCAGCCGATGCTCACCTGCTGTTCGAGCATTCCCTCGCGGACACCGGAGGCGGCCCAGATGCGATGGGCGAGGTCGCCGAGGAGCGGATGCTCAACGGGCGGGACGAAGTAGCTCCACCATTTCGCGCTGTGTGGGAACAGAGCCGCGCGCGGGAACGCGAAAGCGGCCCGGTTGACGACGACCGCGTGAGCCGCCCACCACGCGTACGCCATGCCGGCACCAGCCATGAATAGGAGGCTGCCGACCGTGATAGCTAATCGGCGTGTCGACCCTGCATCACTCCGGGGCCGGACCAACCAATAGGCGGCAATGGCGACCGGCGTGATGACGGCCGCGATCAGGCCCCCGTAGAAGTTCGAGAGCGCCACGGCAACGGTCGAGACGCCAAGAAAACCCACCGCTACCGGCGTCGAGGCGTCGAGACAGCGCCAGAGTGCGAGGAGGTACAGCGGAAGCCACTGGGTCTGCGCGACCTGGGCGTGGTACGCGGCGTGGGCGAGGTGGAACGGCGAGAACGCGTAGGCAATCGCCGCGACGGCGGCGCCGACCGGCGACAGCGCGAGGTGACGCGCGAGCAAGTACGCCGCTGCCGCGGAGAGCGGGAAGCTGAGGAGGACTAGCCAGTTGTACGCAGCCACCGGGCCCGCCACGCGCGCGAGCAACGCCCCGGTGACATCGGTGACCGGCTGCGAGTAGATCTCGAGGGCGATCGGGCGGCCGAACTGCTCCATCACCGTGAAGGGGTCGTGGTGGCGCCCGACGATCTCCATGCCAAAGAGCCGCTCGGACGGCGCCCGAAGGACGGGGCCGGCGATCACCAGCGTGACGATCAGCGCGACCGCCGAGACGGCTGCCGCCTCGCGCCATTGCCCCGCCCGTCGCGGCGGCTGCGTCGGGCCCGGCCCGGCGTCCGCTGGTGACGGTTCCGGAGCCTCAACCACGAGCGCCGTCTCCCACCGGACCCGCGACCGGGGTCGGCCTGCCGGACAGCCGGTCAACGTTCACGACGGCCGCGATGACGAGGATCGGACCGACCACCGCCCACGCGCGGACGTCGCGCACGTGGGGCGTGAGGCCGGAGTGGCTGGCAACGGCGTGGAGCGCCAGCAAGGCTGCGATCTGGGTCAACGCGAGGAGCGCGAGGCCGGCCAGAAAGCGCCTCCAGCCGACGACGACGAAGGCCGCCACCCAGAGCGCCACATAGAGGCCAACCTGGAAGCCGGGGAAGAGCGTGATGGCGCCCTGTGGGTCATTTACCGGCGTGCCCGCGGCGACGCGCGACAGCGCGCCGCCCCCCAGCAACTCCGCTGCCCGCCCGACCAGGGCCGTGTAGGGCGCGCCGAGCAACTGGACAAGCGCGAAGCCCAGCACCACGGCGAGCAGCGTCCGGCGCACGGCCGTCTCGCCGGCGCCGTGACGCCAGAGGGCGGCGACCAGCACAACCACCGCGGCGAGCAGGAGTTGGTAGAAGGCGTGAACCAGGAAGACCGGCGACGCCACGAGGGCAGCGGGGAGGGCCACGACCAGGAGCCGGGCGATGCCGAGGCCGACAAAGAGCGGTGCTGTCGCGAGAAGGCCCAGCGCGGCCCTGCGCCACGTGCTCGAATAGGCGAGCACGGCCGCCAGGTAGACCGGGATGAGCGGCGTGGAGATGCACTCCTGGGTGACCATGAACGCGCCCCGGGGCGTCAAGAGCACGTTGGCCGCGGCGCTGGCCTCGACCCCAAGGAGGCGGAGCGTCGCCCCTGCCGCGCGGGCGATGAATGCGGCCACCACGAGGACGCGGGCGCTCTCGAGGTAGAGCGGCGAGGCGGCGGTGAAGAGGAGAAGGAAGCCCGCCGTGAGGAGGACGAAGCGGCGCGTGAGGCGCGCCGGTCGGCGTTCACCGGGAAGAGCAGCGGGCGGCGAGGCCGGCAGAACGGGCGCCGCCCCGACCGCGCGCCGGCGGTCGGCGACGCGCATCCAGGCGAAGACGTAGCCGGCGATGACGAGCGTGAGCACCGCCGGCCACAGGTAGACGTGGAGCGCCTCGAACCACGTCGGCGACCCGGCCACGCGGCCGAGGGTGCCGATGCGCAGCGTATTGAGGCCAAGGATGAGCCCCAGGCCACCGAAAACCCCCGCGAGGCGCATCCGCCACCTCGCCGGGTACGCGAGGATGACGGCCAGGCAAAGCGACAGCGCGTCAGCGCCGCTGCACGCCAGTGTGGCCTCGACGGGGAGCGCGGGCGTGCCGCAGAGCTCCACCGCGAGCCGCCCTTGCAGTTGGGTGAGCGGAAGGACGCCGTGGGTCTCTACCCAGTCCAGACGCAGGAGGCCGAACAGGCCGAGGCTCCAGGCTGCGGCTCGTAGGGTGAAGTTACGAGCGCGGGTCCAGCTGCGGGAGGTGTCCGTCGGCACGGGGGATCTCCTGGACCGAGACGTGACGCGCGCCGAAGGACCGGCTCAGCTCGTCGATGGCTTCCAGGCTCTTGAGCCTGGTTGAGCAGGAGAAGATGTCGATGTTCACGGTGCCGGTTTCCGGCCACGTGTGGAGGACGGCGTGCGACTCGCGCAGGATGAGGACGCAGGTGAGGCCGGCTCCGGGATAGGCGTGGGACACCGCCTGCACAATCGTTGCCCCTGCGCGCCCCAGGGCCGCGACGAAGGTCGCGGTGATGTCGTTCGGCTCGAGCGTGGCGAGAGCCTCGCACTCGCCGAGGTCGACGGAGTACAGCACAGGCAACGGATAGGTGAGCATTCCGACGGGAACTATACCGAACGGCACAAAGAGCGGGGTGTTCAAAATTGAACAGCCGGTTTTGCGAGCCCGGCGTAACGTCGCAGCGACCCGTGTGTGCGCGCCCGGCCCGCGCATCGGAGCGTCGGGTTCTTCCGGGCTCCGTCACTCCGGAAAGGGGATGCAGAATGAAGCCCAAGCACTTGCGCCTCGTGACGAGCGTGGCATTCGCCGCGCTTCTCTGGGGCCCCTCCCTCGCGCTGGCCCAAACCGCACCACCGTCGCTGGGAACGGCACAAAGCTTCGCGGTCCTGGGTGGGCAGACGGTGACCAACACTGGCCCGAGTGTCATCACCGGAAATCTGGGTGTCAGCCCAGGCACCGCGGTCCCCGGCTTTCCTCCCGGGATCGTGAACGGGACGATACACGCCGCGGATGCGGTCGCCCTTCAGGCGCAGACCGATGTCACCACGGCGTACAATGCCCTCGCGGCCCAGGCGTGCATGGCCGACATGACCGGCCAGGACCTCGGCGGACGGACCCTCACGCCCGGAGTCTATTGCTTTACGTCGTCCGCTCAGTTGACGGGAACGCTCACTCTCAACGCCCAGGGCAATGCCGCGGCGGTGTTCATTTTCAAGATAGCGAGCACACTGACGACCGCGAGCAACTCCCTTGTGTCCGTGACCAACGGCGGGTCAAATTGCAGCGTGTTCTGGCAGGTCGGCAGTTCCGCGACGCTGGGTACGGGCACGACGTTCGCCGGTAATATCCTGGCGCTCACGAGCATCACCCTGAACACCGGCGCAACCGTGTCGGGAAGGGACCTTGCGCGAAATGGCGCCGTGACGCTCGATAGCAACACCGTCAACGCCTCCGCGTGCGGGGCCGCCGTCCCCGCCCTCCCCGAGTGGGCGATGATTACGCTGACCGCTCTCCTGGCCCTGGCCGCCTTCACCGCCATGCGCAGGCGAGCGGTGTAATTGTCGATCGCTCTTCTGGTCCTGCACCAAGAATGGGGCGCGAAAGCGCCCCTTTCCGTTTCTTGACACGTAGTACTGCGGTTCATAAGTACGGCAACGTATTCCGTCACGCGGCGGGCCGCAGAGCGTCGGCCGCGGGTTCACGCTTGCCCATCAACTCGTCGAGGTCGTCTTTGGTGAATCGCCAATCAAACGGCTTGGCGATGGATTCGTAGTACCGCTCGAAGCCCAGGAGCCGGT